>NZ_JAVIIY010000005.1:0-375980 GCF_033977345.1 Mesorhizobium dulcispinae | reverse complement strand
CCACAACCCGTTCGCGAAGATCGTCCGAAAGAGGTCGCGTCATCAGATGCTGGCCTCCATTCCAGCCAGCATCTTGAATCACAAATCCGACAAATCAGGAATCCCCTCCGATTCCGTCAAATCTTGAACCGCTCTAGCGGCGCAAAAAAGCCGGCGGAGTACTCCGCCGGCTTTCACCTACACTGTGGGTGCGAGGCTTAGTTCTTCGCCTTGTCGACCAGCTTGTTCTTGGCGATCCACGGCATCATGGCGCGCAGCTTGGCGCCGACTTCCTCGATCTGGTGGCTATCGTTCATGCGGCGGATGCCCTTGAAGCGGGACAGGCCGGCGCGGTACTCCTGCATCCATTCCGAGGTGAACTTGCCGGTCTGGATGTCCTTCAGGATGCGCTTCATCTCGGCCTTGGTGTCGGCGGTGATGATGCGCGGGCCCGAGACATATTCGCCCCATTCGGCGGTGTTCGAGATCGAGTAGTTCATGTTGGCGATGCCGCCCTCATAGATCAGATCGACGATCAGCTTCACCTCGTGCAGGCACTCGAAATAGGCCATCTCCGGCGCGTAGCCGGCTTCCACCAGCGTCTCGAAGCCGGCGCGGATCAGCTCGACCAGGCCGCCGCATAGCACCACCTGCTCGCCGAACAGGTCGGTCTCGCATTCCTCGCGGAAGTTGGTCTCGATGATGCCCGAGCGGCCGCCGCCGACGCCGCAGGCATAGGAGAGCGCGAGGTCGAGCGCATTGCCCGAGGCATCCTGGTTGACGGCGACCAGGCACGGCACGCCGCCGCCCTTCTGGTATTCGCCGCGCACCGTATGGCCGGGCCCCTTCGGCGCGATCATGACGACGTCGACCGAAGCCTTCGGCTCGATCAGGCCGAAATGCACATTGAGGCCGTGCGCGAAGGCGATCGCGGCGCCGTCGCGGATGTTCGGCGCGATCTCGTTTTTGTAGATGTCGGCCTGCAGTTCGTCGGGCGTCGCCATCATCATCAGGTCGGCCCATTTGGCGGCATCCGCCACGCTCATCACTTTCAGCCCGTCGGCCTCGACCTTCTTGGCGGTCGCCGAGCCGGCCTTCAGGCCGATGGCGATCTCCTTGACGCCGGAATCCTTGAGGTTGAGCGCATGCGCCCGGCCCTGGCTGCCATAGCCGATGATGGCGACCTTCTTGCCCTTGATCAGATTGAGATCGGCGTCACGATCGTAATAAACACGCATTTCGTCTTCCTTCCCGTTTTGAAGCTAGAGCATGATGCCGAAAAGTGTGAAGCGGTTTTCGGACGACATCATGCTCTATCTCTTTGATTTAGAACCGGATTCAGATTTCAGGTCCACTTGACCTGAAATCATCCGGTTCTAGAGGCCTTGCGGCCGGTTGTTTGCTCCCTGGTCTTCGGCCCGTGGAGAGCGAGAAACTGCTGCGTCGCGCGGGCGGCGTCGCCGCCGATCGTCGCCTCGGTCAATTGCAGCCGGTCGCCGAGCAGAAGCCGGATCTGCACGTCGCGGCCGACCAGCCCGAAAAAGGTCCGGAACGCTGTCTCGGCGTCGTCGAAGTCGAGCAGCCCGGCCTGTCGTCCCGCCTCCAGCACCGGCTTCAGGCGCCTGGCCAGCGCGAAGCGGCCATTCTGCAGCACGATCGCGCCAAGGTCATCTTTGCCGGAACCGGCATGGCCGACCGCCACCCGGTTCAGCGCGACGGACGTGTCACTGGAAATCACCCTCAGCCAGTCTGACGCGAAGCGCTCGAGGCTTGCCGTCAACGAGGCAAGGTCGAGACCTTTGCGGTCGACCGGCGCCACACGTACCTTTGAGGCCTGCCACTGCACCGTTGCCGTCAGCAGCCCGTCGCGGTCGCCGAACCATTTGTAGAGCGTTTCCTTGGAGCAGCTTGCCCGGCGCGCCACCGCAGTCATGGTGAGGTTGTCGCCTTCCTCGACCAGCAGGCGAAGTGCCGCGTCCAGAACGGCCTGTTGCCGCTCGGTCAGCGCCTCGCTGTTGTCGATGTCTGGCACGCTGTGCAACACACTTCCCTCGGGATACGGCCACCACGGGTCAATTGGCGTACCGTACGTTACGGTTCGGCTTCTATGCCGTATTGCCCGCAGCCATGCAAGCGCTATTTTCCGTCGATGGCTTCTCTTGCCGGAGGACGGAATGGCGGCCGCCTTCACGGGCGCCGCAGTCTATGTCAGCGTCGCGGAGCAACCGGCGCGGCTGGCCCTGGACGACAAGGCACTGCTGCGGGAATGGCAGCCTTCCTACAAGCGCGGCGCCGCCATGCAGGGTTCCATTGCGATAGTCGCCTGCGTTCTCGGACTGATTGCCTGGTGGCAAACCGGCGTAGCTGGCTTTTTGGCCGGCGCGGTGGCGATCATCTTGCCCTGGCCATGGACGCTGCTGGTGATGATGCCGACCAACCGTTTGCTGGAAGCGATGAAGGTCGAGGCCGACAATCCGCAGGCAAGATCAATGATCGTCAAATGGGGCAAAATGCATCTGGTCCGCGTCGCGCTTGGCGCGCTGGCCACGATCGCGTTTGTTTGGGCCTCGCATCCATCCTGAAAGGCCGGTCGGGCCGCGCAGTCATTCCGTGATTGGCGGGTCGCGCAACCTTCCGAGCAAACCAGCCAGCGTCCCTAGCTCCTTGGCGGAAAGCTTGTCGCCCATCAGATCGGCGATCGACGCGCCATAGACCGCCCAGATGTGGCGCCGCGTCTCCCGCCCCGCGGGCGTGATGCGCACTGTCTGGCCACGGCCGTCATCCGAGACAGGCAGCTTTTCAACCAGACCCTCCGCTTCCAATCGGGCTAGCAGCCGCGAGACGTTGTACTGCGCCAGCAGCACGCGATCGATCAGCTCGAAGGGCCGCAAGCCGCCCTCCCCCGCCTCGGCGAGCTCGTGCAGCACGTCGTACCAGGCGAGCGGCGGCAGGCCGCCGGCTTTCAGGGCATCCTCGGTCCTTTCGACCAACTGACGCGACACGCGCATCAGCCGGCCCCAGGCTTTGATGGTTTCGGGCGCAGGAGATTTTCTCGTCATGGAGGAACTCTATTCAATAGATGCAATTGCATCAAGCTTGACGATCGATGCAGATGCATCCATATAGATGCAATTGCATCGAAAAGGAGTTCTCCGATGAAAACTGAAATCTGTAAAGTGGCCGACATCCCTCAGACCGGCAGCCTGATCGCGCCCTTCTTCGGCCGCGAGGTCCATGTCTGGCGCAGCGGCGAGCGCATTCGCGCCGCTGCCAATGCCTGCCTGCATTTCGGCGGACCGCTCGATTGCAAGGACGGCGCCTTGGTCTGCCAATGGCACGGCGCCCGCTTCGACATGGAAAGCGGCGAGCGTATCGAAGGCCCGGCACCGAAGGGCTCGCGCCTGATGTTCCTGTCGACCCGCGTCGAGGACGGCGCGCTGAACTATGTCTGGGGAGAGTGAGATGACAGCAAGGCTCACCCTCGTCAGCCATCACCTTTGCCCCTACGTCCAGCGCGCGGCGATCGCGCTTGCCGAGAAAGGCGTGTCGTTCGAACGGGTCAATGTCGACCTTGCCGCCAAACCGGACTGGTTCAAGGCCATCTCGCCGCTCGGCAAGGTGCCGCTGCTCCGTGTCGGGCGAGATGACGCGGAGGAGGTCATTTTCGAATCTGCCGTCATCCTCGAATTCCTTGAGGAGACGGAGGCCAATCCGCTGCACCCGGCCGATCCGCTCATGCGGGCCAGGCACCGCGCCTGGATCGAATTCGGCTCGGCCATCCTTAACGGCATCGGCCGCTTCTATTCCGCAGCCGACGAGGCAGCTTTCTCCAAGGAAAGCAAAGCGCTGTCCGAAATGTTTGAACGCGTGGAGGCGGAACTGTCGGCGAGGCGGAGCGGTCCGTGGTTCGCCGGCGACCGCTTCTCGCTGGTCGACGCCGTCTACGGGCCCATCTTCCGCTACTTCGACACCTTCGACGGCATCGGCGATTTCGGCATTCTCGATGGCAAGCCTCTTGTCCACGCCTGGCGCGAGGCCTTGAGCAAGCGAGAATCGATCAAGGAAGCGGTCGATGCCGACTATCCGCGGCGGCTGCATGCCTTCCTGCTGGCGAAGGGATCTTATCTTTCGGAGATCATCAGGCTGCAGGCCATTGCAGCACCGCTAGCCCGGTCTGCCTGAACGGGTCATCATCGTACCGGTGACCATGGCGGCGACGAACTGCGAACTTGGCGGGACTTTCGCCAGCGCCGCCACCAGCCGGCCGCGCCTCAGGCTCGGGAAGACGCGTCGAACGTCGCGCGCGCCTCTCGCACTGCATCGTGGTTGAGCTCGGCCCATTGGATCAGCATCTGCAGGGGCGCAAACATCGAGCGGCCGAGATCGGTGAGACTGTATTCGACGCTTGGCGGCTTGGTCGGGAAGACCTCGCGATGCACATAGCCGTCCCGCTGCAGATCATAGAGCGTCTGCGTGAGCATGCGCTGCGAGATGTCGGGAACCAGCCGGCGCAATTCGCCGAACCGATAGGGTTTTTCAGCCAGCGCCATGACCAGCAGCGAGCTCCATTTGCCGCTGATGCCCTGGATCACGTCGCGAACCGGGCAATCAGCGAAATTACCGCCGCCGGTCATAGCTTTATAAACCTCGAGCTTCGATTTCAGATTGAAGATCTTGCTGTCCATGGCGACATCCTGTGGTCGAAGCGGCGGCCGGCCGATGGTTCCCCGGCTGTGCCTACCTCCCGAAAAACTGCCTTCTTTACGACCTGCGGTCAATTCCTATTTTAGCGCTGGTCTCTTTTTGAGACCGTCAATCGCACCCGCCCTCGGCGCAACTTCGGGAAAACCCTACCATGACCGAAACCCTCCTCGTCACCGGCGCTTCCGGCCATCTCGGCCGCGCCGTGATCAACCATCTGCTCGATGCGCGAAAGGTCGCGCCGGCCAACGTCATCGCCACCACGCGCAACCCCGAAAATCTCGCCGATCTCGCGGCGCGCGGCGTCATTGTCAGGGAGGCCGATTTCGATGACCCGGCCTCGCTCGAGAAGGCGTTCAAAGGCGCCGACCGTGTCCTGATCGTCTCGACCGGCGAGCTCGACCTCAAAAGCGACCGGCGCTTGAAGCAGCACCAGGCGGCAGTGGCGGCCGCCAAGGCGACCGGCGTCTCGCACCTGCTCTATACCTCGATGCCCAATCCCGAGCCGGTCTCGCCGGTGCTGTTTGCCGGCGATCACTACGGCACCGAGCAGGCGATCAAGGCGAGCGGCATTCCCTACACCATCTTCCGCAACGGCTGGTATCAGGAGAACCTGTTCCTGGCGCTGCCGCACGCCATCGCGTCGGGCAAGTGGTACAGTTCGGCCGCCGATGGGCGCATCGCGCACGGCGCGCGCGACGACATGGCCGCGGCAATCGCCGCAAGCCTCGCCTCCGGCTCCAAGGAAAGCCACGTCTATACCCTGACCGGCCCGCAGGCCTACACGACGAACGAAATTGCCGCGCTGGTAAGCGAAGTCACCGGCAAGCCGCTGGAGGTTATCCAATTGCCTGACGAGGCTCTGACCGAGGGCGTCAAGGCGGCCGGCCTTCCCGAGGACTTTGCCCGCATCATCGTCTCCTTCGACGCCAACACGCGCTCCGGCCGTATCGGCATGGTGACCGACGCGATCGAGACGTTGTCGGGTCGCAAGCCGCGGACGCTGAAGCAGTTCCTCGAAGCGAACAAAGCCGCTTTGCTCGGCTGAAACCGGCGCGCCCGGCGGCCGTTCCGCCGGGCGCGCTATTTTGACTTTCTGAGCAATCCGAGCCGGACCAGGCTTTCGCCAGTCGCAGCAAGCGCTTCCTCGCGCGATCGCGGCGCCCAGCCGAGCATGCGCATGGCCTTGGCGCCGGTTGCGTTCCGCGCCTTGCCCAGTTCCGTCACGATCTGAGCCGCTTGCCCGTCGAACAGCCCCACGATCCGGACCAGCCAGTCCGGCAGCACTCTCGTGGTAACGCGCGACGCAGCATTGCCCAGCCGCGCTTTCAGCGTCCGCGCGATTTCCAGCACCGTCATGAAATCGCCGCTGATAGCCAGGAACCGCTCGCCCTTGGCGGCGGGACTGGTCATGGCGCGCAGATGCAAATCCGCCACGTCCCGCGCGTCGACCAAGCCAAACGACATGCGCGGCAAACCCGGCATCTCGCCGTCCATCAGGCGTCTGATGAAATCCGTCGAGGTCGAATGATCCGGGCCGAGCACCGGTCCAAAAATCCCAACTGGATTGACGACAGCCAGTTCCAACGCTCCGCCTTCGCGACCAACAAAGTCCCACGCGGCCCGCTCGGCCAGCGTCTTCGACTTCACATAGGCGCTCACCTTTTCCGACAGGTCGCTCCAGTTCTCTTCGGTGAACGGACGGCCCGGAACCGGCGTCTGGCCATAGCCGATGGCGGCGAAGGACGAGGTAAGCACGACCCGTTCGACGCCCGCATCGCGCGCAGCCCGCAATACACGCAACGCCCCTTCGCGCGCCGGAACGATCAGCTCGTCTTCGTGCTTGGGCACGCCGGGCGGAAACGGCGAAGCGACGTGAAGGACGTACCGGCACCCGGCGGCTGCTTCCCGCCAGCCTGCATCGGCCGTGAGATCGGCATAGGCGAAGCAAAGCGCATCGCCCGGCTCGGCGCCGCCGACCTTCAGCATGGCGAGAACATCGGCTTCGCGCTTAGCCGAGCGGACGGTCGTGCGTACGCGGTAGCCTGCCTTCAGAAGCGCGAGGACGCAGTGAGCGCCGAGGAACCCCGAGCCGCCGGTAACGAGCACCAACTCACCGCTCATGCCCGCCTCGCGATCCCTCTAGCGTTGCGGCCCCTCAAATGGCCACCTGCGTGCCGATCTCGACGACGCGCCCCGTGGGGATCTGGAAGTACTCTGTCGCATCCGCCGCTGTTTTCGCAAGCCCGATGAACAGCCTGTCCTGCCAGATCGGCATGCCGGAATTGGGCGAGGCCTTCAGCGAACGCCGCGACAGGAAGAAGGACGTCGTCATGATGTCGAACTTCCAGCCCTGCTTACGGCAGATCGCCAGCGCGCGCGGGATGTTCGGCTGCTCCATGTAGCCGAAGGTCAGCGTCACCCGCATGAACAGCTCGTTGACAGTCTCCATCTTCACTCGCTCACTGTCCGGCACCACCGGCTGCGGCGCCGTCACCACCGAGAGGATGACGTTCTGTTCGTGCAGCACCTTGTAGTGCTTGAGACTGTGCATCAGCGCGGTCGGCGCGCTCAGCGGATCGCTGGTCAGGAAAACGGCCGTGCCAGACACTAGCTGCGGCTTTTTCTTGAGAAGGTTCGCCGCCAGGAAGTCGAGCGGGATCTCGTTGCGGCGGGTCTTTTCGAAGAGGTAACGGCTACCGCGCACCCAGGTCCACATGCCGAGGATGATGGCGAAGGCGACCGCGAGCGACGCCCAGCCGCCCTCGAACACCTTGACGATGTTGGCGGCGAAGAAGCCGACATCGATCAGCGCGAACGCCGCCGTCAGCGCGACGGCCGGCCAGATGTTCCACTTCCAGATGCGCGTCATGACGACGAAGAGCAGCGTCGTCGTCACCAGCATGTTCCCCGTGACCGATATGCCGTAGGCCGAGGCCAGTCTGCTCGAAGCGCCGAAGCCGACCACCAGCAGCATCACCACAAGCGCCAGCAGCATGTTCACGCGCGGCATGTAGACCTGGCCGGACTGTTTCTCCGACGTGTGCAGGATCTCGAGTCGCGGCAGCATGTTGAGCTGCACCGCCTGCCGGGTCAGCGAATAGGCGCCGGAGATCACCGCCTGGCTGGCGATGACCGTCGCCGCTGTGGCCAGCGCCACCATGGGGATGAGAGCCCAGCCCTCGTTCATCTCGAAGAACGGATGACCGACCGTGCCACCCTGGGCGAGCACGAAGGCACCCTGTCCGGCATAGTTCAGCAGCAGACAGGGGAAGACAATCGCCAGCCACGCCAGCACGATCGGCTTGCGGCCGAAATGGCCAAGGTCGGCATAGAGTGCCTCGGCGCCCGTAACCGCCAGGAAAACCGCGCCGATGGTGACGAAGGAAACGTCGGGCGAATTGATCAGGAACGCGACGATGTAATGCGGGCTGATCGCCCACAGGATCTCTGGATCGTCGATGATGTGATTGAGGCCGGAGAGACCAATGGCCAGGAACCATACCGCGGTCACGGGACCGAATACGAGGCCGACGCCACCCGTGCCGAACCGCTGCACGGCAAACAGGATGGCGAGGACAAGCAGTGTCAGCGGCACGACATAAGGCTGGAAGGCAGGCGTCACCACCTCCATACCTTCGACCGCCGAAAGCACCGAGATCGCGGGGGTGATCACCGCATCGCCGAAGAACAACGACGCCCCAATGATGCCGATGCCGAGAATGATCGCCGAGCGCGTCGGAAAGCTGCCGCGCGCCAGCGCCATCAGCGATAGCACACCGCCCTCGCCGCGGTTGTCGGCGCGCAGCACGAACATGATGTATTTTACAGTGACCGTGATGGTGAGCGACCAAATGATCAGCGACAGCACGCCGAGAATATCGGCCCGGTTGGCGACGTCGCCGCCGGACGAAGCGTGCAAAGCCTCGCGGAACGCGTAGATCGGGCTGGTTCCGATATCGCCATAGACGACACCCAGCGCGCCCAGCATCAGCACCTTTGTGCTGTGCTGCTCTATTTCCGGAATCCCGGTTTGATCGACGGGTTCTGTCTCAGCACCATTCGCAAGGGCCATGGACGACGCTCCGATAAAATGCGCGGTGCTCTACGCTTGCTGCAGCGCAATATCAAGTGCCCTGGCGTTAGGGCTCCCATGCCGCCGGTGCAGGGCTTGGCCTGTACCGGTTCATTTAAATCTATTGCGCAAAGTGCCGGCTTGAAGGGTCAGATCGCGACCTGCGTGCCGATTTCGACCACACGCCCGGTGGGGATCTGGAAGTACTCCGTCGCATCCGCCGCTGTTTTCGCAAGCCCGATGAACAGCCGGTCCTGCCAGATAGGCATGCCGGAATTGGGCGAGGCTTTCAGCGAGCGCCGCGACAGGAAGAAGGATGTCGTCATGATGTCGAACTTCCAGCCCTGCTTGCGGCAGATCGCGAGCGCGCGCGGGATGTTCGGCTGCTCCATATAGCCGAAGGTCAGCGATACCCGCATGAACAGCTCGTTGACCGTTTCCACCTTGACGCGATCGCTGTCGGGCACGACAGGCTGCGGTGCCGTCACCACGGAAAGGATGACGTTCTTTTCGTGCAGCACCTTGTAGTGCTTCAGGCTGTGCATCAGCGCGGTCGGTGCGCTCAACGGGTCGCTGGTCAGGAACACCGCCGTGCCCGACACGAGTTGCGGCTTCTTCTTCAGGAGATTTATCGCCAGAAAGTCGAGCGGGATCTCGTTGCGGCGGGTCTTGTCGAACAGATAGCGGCTGCCGCGGATCCAGGTCCACATGATCAGGCCCATGATCGATGCCACCGTGATCGATACCCAGCCGCCTTCGACGATCTTGACGACATTGGCCGAGAAGAAGCCGAGGTCAATGACGCCGAAAAGCAATGCCAGCGCCAAGGCAGCCGCCAGCTGCCACTTCCAGAGCCAACGCATGACGACAAACAGCAGCACCGTTGTCATCAGCATCTCGCCGGTCACCGAAATGCCGTAGGCGGCGGCCAGCGCGCTAGAACTGCCGAAGCCGACGACCAGAAGCATCACGCCGAGCGCGACCAAGAGATTGACCCTGGGCATATAGATCTGGCCGCTCTGCATCTCGGACGTGTGCTGCACTTCGATGCGGGGCAAAAGACTGAGCTGCACAGCCTGCCTGGTCAGCGAGAAGGCGCCGGAGATCACCGCCTGGCTGGCAATGACCGTCGCGGCCGTTGCCAGGCCCACCATCGGCATCAGTGCCCATTCGGGCAGCATCTGGAAGAACGGGTTCGTCGGCTTGCCGCCATGGGAGAGCACGAAGGCGCCCTGCCCGAAATAGTTCAGCAGCAGGCAAGGGAAAACCACCGAAAACCATGCCAGCACGATCGGCTTGCGGCCGAAATGACCAAGGTCGACATAGAGCGCCTCGGCGCCGGTGACCGCCAGGAACACCGCGCCGACGGTGACGAAGGCACCCGTCGGCGTCGTGGCCAGATAGTAGACAGCGTAATATGGGTTGATCGCGAGCAGGACGGACCAATCGTCGACGATATGATAGAGGCCGGCAGCGCCGATCGCCACGAACCATGTCGCCGTGATGGGTCCAAACACGGCCGCCACCTTGCCCGTGCCGAACCGCTGCACGGCGAAAAGCACCGCCAGGATCACCAGCGTGATCGGAACGACATAGGCATCGAGCGCCGGCGTGACGACCTCCAGGCCTTCAACCGCCGAAAGCACGGAGATCGCCGGCGTGATGATCGAATCGCCGAAGAAGAGGGCCGCGCCGCAAAGACCGATCGCCAGGATGAGGCTGGAGCCCTGCGGATAGGCGCTGCGCGCCAGCGACATCAGCGACAGCGTGCCGCCTTCGCCCTTGTTGTCGGCCCTCAGCACGAAGGCGACATATTTGATCGTGACGATGATCGTCAGCGCCCAGACGATCAGCGACAGCACGCCGAGCACATCGTGACGGGCAACCGAGCTCGACGAAGCATGCAGCGCCTCGCGGAAGGCATAGATCGGGCTGGTGCCGATATCACCGTAAACGACACCGAGCGCACCAAGCATGAGAACCTTGGTGCTGTGCTGCCGCTCGGCTTCGGCATGGCCCGAACGTTCGAGGGATTCTGTTTCGCCAGTGTTGGCTAGCACCATGAACCCCATTTCATCAGATACACTACGCTCCCAGGCTGCCGCAAAGCGCGGGACTCACCGAAAGAGCTACGCAAGGCGCCCTACCATCCGCAGGCCTTCAAGAACCGCCCAACCGTGCCGGCCATGCCATACTCCAGCGCATCGGCTGTCAACCCATGTCCGATCGATACTTCGGCCAATGCCGGAATGCGTTTGGCCAATGTCGGCAGGTTGGCCACCGTCAGATCGTGGCCGGCATTGACCCGGAGCCCCGCCGCGAGTGCCGCATCCGCGGTTTTTCCCAGTCTTTCCAATTCTTTGGCCGCCTTGGCGGAATCGGAATGGTAACCGCCATAGGGCCCGGTATAGAGCTCGATCCGGTCGGCGCCGGTATCGCGCGCGGCATTCACGCCGGCCGGATCGGCATCGGAAAACAGCGACACCCGAAAACCGCCCTTCTTCAGCCGCTTGACGATCGGTGTCAGGAACGCCGCCTGCGCGGCGAAGTCCCAGCCATGGTCCGAGGTCGCCTGCGCCGGGTCGTCGGGCACCAGCGTCACCTGCTCCGGCTGGTTCTTTTCGACAAGCGCCAGGAAATCCTTGGTCGGATAGCCTTCGATGTTGAATTCCGCCTTTGGGAACTCATCGTCGATCAGCGCCCTGATCTCCGGCAGGTCGGAGTGTCTCGTATGCCGCTCGTCGGGACGCGGATGGACCGTCAGTCCGTGCGCGCCGGCGGCAAGCGCGATGCGCCCGAGCCCTGTAACGCTCGGCCACGGCAGGTCGCGGCGGTTGCGCAGCATGGCGACAGCGTTGAGGTTGACCGAAAGCTTTGCGGGCATGATCCGACGTCCAGTTGGAGCAGTTCCAGGAAAAGTGCGTAGCGGTTTTCCGTCCGGAATTGCGTAGCAACAAATACTCAGAGCGGCTCGGCGGTTCTGTCAAACGCTGAACCGCTCTGCGTTTGGCGGGCATCTATAGCGCCTTTGCAGGGAACAGATAGAGGGTTTCCGGTGTTCCAGGGACGAGATGGTGGTTAAGGCTCTCTGTTTTAACTCAATTCCTGACGGAAAACCGTTTCGCACTTTTCCCGGAATTGCCGTAGCGCAAGGATTTGCCTGTGAAGTCCCTCGAAGCCGTGCCGGCGATACGCCGCCTCGATACAAACCGTGACGCGCTTTTTGCCATCGATGTCGTCGGCGATGTTTCGCCGGCGGACGCGGAAAACCTTTTCGGCCTGCTGGAAGCCGCCTATGCCCTGCACCCGAGGATCGACGTGCTGGTGAGGCTGACCGATGAGGAGAGCGTCGATTGGGCCAACATTTCGGAAAATACGATCCGACAAGGCGTGGCCGACGCGCTGGAGCATGTCGTCCGTTGCGCGGCTATCGGGGAACCGCGCTGGGCACCCCTTGTCGGAGGGCTCTTCCCGAAGGCGTTGCCGTTCGAGTTCAGGCATTTCGACAGTGACGACGAAACCGCAGCCTGGCAGTGGCTCGGCGCCAGGCCGGTGAGCGAAACTTAGAGCAATTCCAGGAAAAGTGTGAAACGGTTAGGCTCGGCGACTTCGCCGTAGCCCTCCGACCGGAATTGCGTCAAAACAAGGAGGTAGAACGGTTTGCCGTTTCAGTGAACGGCGAACCGCTCTACCGCACGATCGTCAGCCGCTCGGCGGCGCGGGTGATTGCCGTGTAGAGCCAGCGCTGTCGCGTCTCCTTGAATGCCCAGCTCTCGTCGAACAGTACGACATCGTTCCACTGCGAGCCCTGGGCCTTGTGCACGGTCAGCGCATAGCCGTAGTCGAAATCGTCGAAGCGTTTCTTCTGCTGCCAGGGGATCTCGGCCTCCGGATCCTCGAACGCCGCCTTCAAGAGCTTGATCTTGGCGACGCCGCGGTCGGGATCGTCCTCCTCGGGCGAAACCAGCAGGTTGATCCCGGGCTTCATAGTCTCGCGCGACGAGGTCATCACCTTCCATAGCGAGCCGTTGAGCAGCCCCTTGGCCGGATCGTTGCGCAGGCAGACCAGCTTGTCGCCGGCCTGCGGATAGTCGGCATTGAAACCCTTCAGCTCGCGCAGCCGCTGGTTATAGCGGCGTCGCGTGCGGTTGGTGCCGACCAGCACCTGGTCCGCCTTCAGCACGAGCTCCTGGTTGACGCCTTCCCTGCCGATCACCTGCGCCGTGCCGTAGTCGCCATGCATGAACTCGCGGCCTTCGCGCACGTCGAGCGCCAGCCGGATGATCGGATTGTCCTGCGCCTGGCGATGGATCTCGGTGAGCAGCACGTCCGGCTCGTGCTCGGTGAAGAAGCCGCCGCCCGAGATCGGCGGCAGCTGGGCGGGGTCGCCAAGCACCAGGATCGGCGTGCCGAAGCTCATCAGGTCGCGGCCGAGCTGCTCGTCGACCATCGAGCATTCGTCGATGACGACCAGCTTGGCGCGCGCGATCGGGCTTTGCCGGTTGAGCGCGAAGGTCGGCGACATCGAAGTCTTGCCGGTCACTTCGTCCTCGACCGACTCCTCGCCCTTCGGCCTGTAGATCAGCGAATGGATGGTGCGGGCGTTGACGGCCCCCTTCGAGCGCAGCACCTGGGCTGCCTTGCCGGTGAAGGCGGCGAACTGCACCTGCCCGTCGACATGCTCGGCGAAATAGCGCGCCAGCGTCGTCTTGCCCGTGCCGGCAAAGCCGAACAGGCGAAAGATCTGCGGCCGGCCGTCCTTCAGCCAGCGGCCCACCGCCTTCAAAGCCTCGTCCTGTTGGGGAGAGAATTCCATCAACGCGACAGACCGGATTCGCGAGCGAAATACAAGATTGGCGTGCCATCACCGGCGCTACCGGTGACGATCTCATTTGCTACAGGCCTGGCACGCTATCAGGCGCAAACAAGAACGTAAAGGGAACAAACCTGTTTTGGGTCCAGCTACCTGCCAAGTCCGGGATCGTTCTCCAGCAGGATCGGCTTGCCGTGCGGCGTGGCGTGCGCGGCGCGCTCCCAGGCGGCCGCGAGCGCGTCGACCTCGACTTTGCCGGCAACACCCTTTGTCGACAGCAATTTTTCCAGCGCCGCCAGCCAATGCTCGTAATAGTCACGGCCGTCACTCGCGGCGCCCGGCTTCTTCACCTCGGCGGACAAAGCCTCCGCCCACTCACTCCACGAAAACAGGCCCTCGTCGTGCAACGCGACCGTCATCGCGAAAGCCTGCGCCTGCCATGGTTCGGCGAATACCGGATCATCGAATCCGTCCGGCAGTTTGACCTCATGCCGGCTCAAGATAGCTCTCCCAGGCATCGATCGAGACGCTGAGCGTTGGATCGGCGCCCTCGCCCCAGATCTCGCCCCCATCGAAAACCACGGTATAGACCCATTGCGGGTTCTCGCCCTTGCCATGCGCATTGCTGTCGGGGAACACGAAGCCGTCGCGCACCGCCTCGATCGTCCCCTTCTTGCCGCGCGCATAGCGCGGCAGGCGCGTATGGCCGGTAGGGTTGAAATTCTTCGTCCGTACCCGGTCGCCCGCTCGGAATCGCGCCGGCGTGGCGACCGGACGATCGCAGGGCCCGCCCTTGGCGAGCACGGCGGGCACATCCGCAGCCTTCAGCACGCGCTTGGGTGTCGCGGCCGGATCGACCGCCTTGCCGGCCGAAAGGTCGCGCTGCGTGATGAAGCCGTGGCGCTTCAAGAGCACTTCCAGCGCCTTGATCCAGATCTGATAGTAGCTGGACGCATAATAGTCAGCCGGATGCAGCGACTCCCGCGCATGCCGGCTCTCATCGATGTTCCAGGCGCCCAATGCGCCGGCGGTGAGCGTCACGCCCAGCGCGCGCTTTTCCCATTCGGCGTGGAAATAGGGCTCGTCCTTCTCGGGGGCGACCGGCCCGAAACCCATCTGCCCGCCGAGATCCTGCGGCCCGTTCATTGAGGCTCCCCGTTCATGCCGGCTCCTTGGCCAGCGCTGTGCCGATCATCGCGTCGCGGCTGACCAGCCCGGCAAGCTGTTCCTCGCTCCAGCCCTCGGTGCCCTCCGGCCGCATCGGCACCACCAGATAGCGAAGCTCGGCCGTCGAATCCCAGACGCGGATCTTCTTGCTCTTCGGCAGCGTCAGCCCGAATTCTTCCAGCACGCCGCGCGGATCGATCACTGCCCGCGAGCGATAAGGCGGCGCCTTGTACCAGACCGGCGGCAGGCCGAGCACCGACCACGGATAGCAGGAGCAGAGCGTGCAGACGACGAGGTTGTGCGTCTCTTCGGTGTTGAAGACGGCCTGCATGTGCTCACCTTGCCGGCCGGTATAGGAGAGCGACGCGATCGCCGCCGTCGCGTCGCGCTTCAGCCAGTCGGCATAGGCGGGATCGCTCCAGGCCTTGGCCACCACCCTTGCGCCGTTGCGCGGGCCGATCTTCGTCTCGTAGGTATCGACGATGACGTCGATGGCCGCCGGGTCGATCAGGCCTTTCTGGATCAGGATCGTCTCAAGCGCGCGCACCCGCGCCGCGAACGGGTCGAGCTCGTTGTCGTGGTCATGATCATGGGACATGACGCCAGACTAGGATCGCCGCCGCGTTGCCGCAAGAACGAGACCTTGGGCCAAGCGCGGCCGCTTGGATTTTTGTTTTTTGAAACATGGTCTTCCGCGAAAAGTCCGCAACTTTTCGGGATCGTGCCTATTCGGCGGCCACCTTTTTCGGTTCGGCCTCTTCCTCGAAAAGCGAGGGCTGCTCGCTGCTTTCGACCGCATGCAGTGTCGGCCGGCTCTTCTTCGACGAGAAGCTGACCAGCCAGCCGGAGAAGTTCTCGAAATAGACATAGATCACGGGCGTGACGAACAGCGTGAGCGCCTGCGAGGCGAGCAGACCGCCGACCACCGCGACGCCGAGCGGCTGGCGCAGTTCGGCGCTGGCGCCGGTGCCGAGGGCGATCGGGAACGTGCCCATCAATGCGGCGAGCGTCGTCATCATGATCGGCCGGAAACGCATCAGGCAGGCCTTGTGGATGGACTCCTGGGCCGACATGCCCTGCCGCCTGAGCTCCAGCGCGACGTCGACCATCATGATGCCGTTCTTCTTGACGATGCCGATCAGCATCAGGATGCCGATCACCGCGATCACCGAGAGATCCATGCCGGCAAAGCGCAACGCCAGCACCGCACCGAGCACCGCCGACGGCAGGCCGGTAAGGATGGTGAGCGGATGGATGAAGCTCTCATAGAGCATCCCGAGCACGATATAGATCGTGAGAATCGCGCCGCCGATCAGCAGGCCCTGGTTGGCGAGCGAATCCTGGAAGGTCTTGGCGGTGCCGGCGAAGCTGGTCGAGATCGCTTTCGGCATGCCGATCTGCTCTTTCAGCTGGTCGATGCGGGTCACCGTGTCGCCGAGCGATACGCCCTGCGGCAGGTTGTAGGAGAGCGTCACCGCCGGCAGCTGGCCGAGCTGATTGACGGTCAGCGCGCCCGCCGTGCGATCGACATGGGCGAAGGCGCCGAGCGGCACCAGGCTGCCGCTCGCCGTCCGCACCTGGATGGCCAGCATCCGCTCCGGCGACCACTCGATCCTGGGATCGAGTTCCATGATGACCTGGTAGCTGTCCGCCGAGCCGAAGATTGTGGAGACCTGTGCGGTGCCGAAGCCGCCATAGAGGCTCGAACGCAGCGTGTCGGTATCGATGCCGAGCTGGGCGGCCTTGTCGCGGTCGACCACCAGTGTTGCCTGGAGTGAGTTGTTCTGCAGGTCACTGGTGACGTCGGTGAACGTCGTGTGATCGGCAGCCATGGCGTCGTTAAGCTTCTGCGCCCAGATATCGGTCTGGGCGGTATCCAGTCCCTGCACGACCAGCTGATAGGCGCTGGCGGACGACCGCGAACCAAGTCTCAGGTTCTGCACTGGCTGCATATAGGCCTCGATGCCGGCGACGCCGGCCAGCTGCCGCCTCAGGTCCGAGAGCACCTTCTCGATATCGGGGCGCTGGCTCTTGTCCTTCAGCTGAACGTAAAGCTGCCCCTGGTTCAGCGCATTGTTGCCGCTCCCCGCCGACCATGCGACGTGGTCCACATAGGGCGAGTGGGAAAAGACGTCAGCCACCTGCCCCTGCAGCTTGGCCATGGCGGCGAACGAAATGTCCTGGCGAGCGATGGTGGTCACCGAAATCTGGCCGATGTCTTCCTGCGGGAAGAACCCTTTCGGCGAGGCCTGGATCACCCAGACCGACAGCGCCGCCGTTCCGACGAAGACAAGGAACACCAGGAAAGTGTGCCGCAGGCAGAAGGTCAGGAGCCAATTGTAGCCACGGGTGAAGATGTCGTGCCTCTGACCGTCCCCATGCGCCTGGCGGTCGGCTTTCGTCACCGACAGTAGCCGCGAGCACAGCATTGGCGTCAGCGTCAGCGACACGAACATCGATGCCAGGATGGCCACCGTCACCACGACCGCGAACTCATTGAAGATGCGACCGATCACGCCATCCATCAAAAGCACCGGAATGAATACCGCCACCAGCGAGATGGAGATGGAAATGATGGTGAAGCCGATCTCGCGCGCGCCCTTCAGCGAAGCGTCGAAGGCCGACATGCCGTCTTCCTCCATGTGGCGGAAGATGTTTTCCAGCATGACGATGGCGTCGTCGACGACGAGGCCGACCGCAAGCGTGAGGCCCATCAGCGAGATGTTGTCGATGGAGAACCCGAACAGGAACATCGCACCCAGCGTTGCGATCAGCGAGATCGGCACGGCCACCGCCGGAATGATCGTTGCGGTGACACGGCGCAGGAACACGAAGATCACCATCACCACCAGGGCGATGGTCAAAAGTAGCGTGAACTGCACGTCGTCGACGGCCTGGCGGATCGAGGTCGACCGATCGTTGAGCAGCTTGATGCTGGCCGCGCCGGGCATCTGGTCCTGGAAGGAAGGCAGCATCGCCTTCACGTGATCCACCACTTCGACCGTGTTGGCGTCGGGCTGACGCTGCACAGCCATGATGATCGCGCGGGTACCGTCGTACCAGCTCGCCGTTGTCGTGGTCTGCACGGAATCGATGACGCGGGTCACCTCGCCCAATCGTACCGGACGACCGTTCTTGGTGGCGATGATCAGGTTGGAGAAGCCGGCAGCATTGGTCAGCTGGGTGTTGGCCGTGATGGTGAGCTGCTGTTTGTTGTTCTGCAGGACGCCGAGCGGCGTGTTGCTGTTGGCGGAAGCGATCGCCGTCTGCAATTGATCAATGGAGATGCCCCGCGCGGCGAGCGCCG
Source organism: Mesorhizobium dulcispinae (assembly GCF_033977345.1). Lineage (NCBI taxonomy): Bacteria > Pseudomonadati > Pseudomonadota > Alphaproteobacteria > Hyphomicrobiales > Phyllobacteriaceae > Mesorhizobium > Mesorhizobium dulcispinae. Next base: position 357,938 of record NZ_JAVIIY010000005.1, on the reverse strand, counting down.
TTGGGTCGATCTGGACGCGTACCGCATATTTCTGCTGGCCGAAGATTGAAACCTGCGCCACGCCATCGATGGTGGAAAGCGAAGGCGAGATGACGTTTTCGGCGAAGGCATCGAGCTCGGTGAGCGGAACCGTGTCGCTGACCAGCGACATCAAAAGGATCGGCGCGTCGGCGGGATTGACCTTGCGGTAGCTCGGCGGCGAGGTCATCTGTGGTGGCAATTGCCTCTGCGTGCGCGCTATGGCCGCCTGGACATCGGCCGCGGCGGCGTCGATGTCCCTGTTGAGCACGAACTGGATGGCGATCGAGGTCTGGCCAAGCGAGTTGGTGGTCGAGATCGTATCAATGCCGGCGATAGTGGAGAACTGCTTGATCAGCGGCGTCGCCACCGATGTCGCCATGGTTTCCGGTGATGCGCCCGGTAGCTGGGCCGAGACATTGACTACCGGAAATTCGGCGCTCGGCAGTGCCGCCACTGGCAGGAACTTGTAGGCGAAGATGCCGCCCAGCACGAGGGCGAACGACATCAGCAGTGTGGCGACGGGCCTGCGTATGCAGAATTCGGAGATCATGGCCGCGCCTCACCGGCTTTGCCGGCTTCCGCGACCTTGGGAGCGGCCTGATCGGCGCCATTGCCGGCCGTCTTGCCTTCGTGGACGGCGGCGCCGTTCTTCAGCCTTGTCTGGCCCTCGACGACGACTTTTTCACCGCTCTTCAGACCCTGGCTGATGGCGGTGTTTTCGCCTTCCGTCAGCGCCACCTGCACCGGCCGCATCTCGACGGTGTTGTCGGGCTTGACAACATAGACGAACGGCCCCTTCTGGCTGGGCTGCACGGCGACCGTTGGAACCGAGGTCATCTGCGGCATCGTGCCGGCATCGAGCACGACGTTGACATACTGGCCCGGCCACAGCGAAAGATCGGCGTTCGGTATGCTCGCCCGCGTGGCGATGGTGCCGGAAGCGGTATCGACGCTGGAATCGACGAAGTCGAGCGTGCCCTTGCCGATCGGCGTCGGATCGCCGTCCTTGGTCAGCGTCACGTCCCCTTGCTGCGGGTTCGCGATTTCCTTGTGCAGCAGCGCCAGATTGCTCTCAGGCAAGGTGAAATCCACCTGCAGCGGATCCATCTGCGTGATGGTGACAAGCGGCGTCGCGTTGCTCGAGTTGCCGTTGCTGGTTGTGACGAGGTCGCCGACGGAGACGTTGACCGCTCCCAGCCTGCCCGAGATGGGCGCGGTGATCGACGCGTAGCTCAACTGGACCGTATCGGCGTCGATCGTCGCCTTGTCGGCATCGATAGTGGCGGCCGCGGCCTTTTGCGCCGCCAGCGCCTGATCGTAGGTCTGCTGCGTGCCCGCCTGCCTGGCGACGAGGTCCTTGGCGCGCTGCAGATCGGCCTGGGCGCTCACCAACAGCGCCTGGTCCTTGGCGAGCGTCGCCCGGTCCTTGGCGAGTTGCGCCTTCAGCGCGCGATCGTCCAGCGAGAAGAGGAGATCGCCGGCCTTGACCATCTGCCCGTCCTTGACGGCGATCGACACGATCTGGCTGGAGACACGGGCGTTCACGCTGACCACCTCCGGCGAAGAGACGAAACCGATGGCGTAGCGGCGGATCGGAAAATCGGCGATCGTCGCGGTTGCCGAGACGATCGAGGCCGAACGCGGGCCGCCACCGCCGCCCTTCGGACCATCCGACGCCTTGGCCGTCTTCTCCGCGCTATCTGTCGCTGCCCGCTGACCCGAGATCAACTGCTGGACCTTGCCTATGGCGGTGGGCGAGAGATAAAGGCCGACACCTGCGAGGCAGGCCAGCGCAACGACTGCAAGAGCGATTTTTCTGCGCATCGACCATAAGTCCTCTACCGACACGCCGAACCCGGTGGTCTTATTCTAGCTCGATTCACGGCACGTCGCCGCGATTTTCGCCGAATAGATAGGACAAGGCTTTGGCGGGAAAGGGCCAAAGGGCGGCATTACGAAGATTTAATGTGCACTGCACAATCGCTGTGCAGCCGGCTAACGGGAGCTGGATCCGGCTTCTCAGCCGGTTCAAAAGGCCGCCAAAATGTATCGAGATTCAGGTCAGGCCGAGTCGAAAACCGTGGCTTGCGAGAACCGGCCTACGCCGACCGTAGCCGTCATAGAGCGGAGGCACCTATCAGGGCTTCGGCCGGCGAAGGCCGGAGCGGAGCGGACATTCGGTCCGTGAGCACCGGCCTACGCCGGCCGTAGCCTTAACTGCAACCGCTACTCATGAGTGCTTCTGCCGGCGAAGGCCGGAAGCGCAGGAAGCCGGCGTTTGCAGGCCGGCCTCACCTGAATATCGATACATCTAGCGGAGCATCGGCCAGAGCGTTGCCGCCAACAGCAGACCCATGGCGATGTTGAACCATTTCAGGCGCATGGGATCCGACAGGAAGCCGCGCAACGCGGTGCCGAACCCGGCCCAGACGGAGACGCTGGGCAGGTTGACGATGGTGAAGGCGATCGAGATCAGCGCCACCGAAACGAACGGGTGGTCGGGGTTGGTGTAGACGGCCATGGCGGTGATCGCCATCACCCACGCCTTGGGGTTGACCCATTGGAACGCGGCGGCGTCGATGAAGCGCATCGGCCGCGCCTCCGCCCCTTTTTTGTCGCTCATCGAGCGCGACATGGCGATCTTCCAGGCGAGGTAGAGCAGGTAGGCGGCGCCCGCGATTTTCAGCGCCGTGTGCAGCGCCGGAAACGCCGTCAGCACCGCGCCGAGCCCGAAGCCGACGGCCAGCAGCAGGATCAGAAAGCCGATGCTGATGCCCAGCATGTGGGGAACGGTCCTGACGATGCCGAAATTAACGCCGGAGGCCAGCAGCATCAGGTTGTTCGGCCCCGGCGTGATCGAGGTCACGAAGGCATAACCCAAGAGAGCAAGGAACGCGTTGAGAGACATCGTATCCTCCCTAGATACGTCAGCCTTATTGTCCTTTTTTGGCAGACGCGCAAAAGCCACGAATGGGCGACTGCAGGACCAGAGAGGGATTGATGCAGCGCAAGCAGCGATTGGCGCGCGCTCACATACCCTGCGGGCCGCGGTTCATCGCAGCGACGCCGGTGCGGCAGATTTCGACCAGGCCGAGCGGCTTCATGATGGCGATGAACTGATCGAGCTTGGAGCCCTTGCCGGTGATCTCGAAGATGAAATGCTCGGTATTGGCGTCGATGACGCTGGCCCGGAACGCGTCGGCCAGCCTCAGCGCCTCGACGCGGGCGTCGCCGGTGCCGGCGACCTTGACCAGCGCAAGCTCGCGCTCCAGCGGCCGCTCCTGGCCGAGTTCATGCGAGCGCACGGTTAGGTCGACCACGCGGTGCACCGGCACGATGCGCTCGAGCTGGTGCTTGATCTGCTCAAGCACATGCGGCGTGCCGCGCGTCACGATGGTGATGCGCGACAGATGCTTCTCGTGCTCGGTCTCGGACACCGTAAGGCTTTCGATGTTGTAGCCGCGCCCCGAGAAAAGGCCGATGACCCGGGCGAGCACGCCCGGCTCGTTGTCGACCAGCACGGAAAGCGTGTGCGTTTCCGGCTTCTCGGTTTCCTTGGAGATGAAATAGGCGGAGCCGGTCGGTTGAAGGTGCTGTGCGTTCATGACGTGAATCTCGATTTCAGACTTTTGAGCTAATTCTCTGTTTGTGCATGGCTTTCTCTCGACAGCCCCGCCTTGGTGGCTGCCTACACCAGTTCCCTGCCCTTGGCGTCGATGGCGTTGGCCACCGCCTCGTCGGTCGCCTCGTCCGGCAGGAGCATCTCGTTGTGCGCCTTGCCCGACGGGATCATCGGGAAGCAATTGGCCAAAGTCGCCACGCGGCAGTCGAACAGCACCGGCTTCTTCACCGAGATCATTTCCCGGATCGCGTCGTCCAACTCGTCCGGCTTGTCGCAGCGGATGCCGTGGCCGCCATAGGCTTCCGCCAGCTTGACGAAATCCGGCATCGCCTCGGTGTAGGAATGCGACAGCCGGTTGCCGTGCAAGAGCTGCTGCCACTGGCGCACCATGCCCATATATTGGTTGTTCAGGATGAAGATCTTGATCGGCGCCTCGTACTGCACCGCCGAGCTCATCTCCTGCATCGTCATCTGCACCGAAGCGTCGCCGGCGATGTCGATGACCAGCGCGTCGGGATGCGCGATCTGCACGCCGAGCGCTGCCGGCAGGCCATAGCCCATCGTGCCCAGGCCGCCGGAGGTCATCCAGCGGTTCGGCTTGTCGAAATGATAGTGCTGCGCCGCCCACATCTGGTGCTGGCCGACCTCGGTGGTGATGTAGGTATCCATATCCTTGGTCAGCGCGTAGAGCCGCTGGATGGCGTATTGCGGCATGATCACGTCGTTGTTCATCTTGTAGGCAAGCGAGTCCCGCGCGCGCCATTTCGCGATCTGCTCCCACCACGGATAAAGCGCCTTCTTGTCGGCCTTGGCGGTCGCCCGCCACAGCCGCACCAGATCCTCCAGCACCCGGCCGACATCGCCCAGGATCGGCACGTCCGCATGGACGTTCTTGTTGATCGAGGACGGATCGATATCGATGTGGATCTTCTTCGAGTTCGGCGAGAATGCGCTGAGCCGGCCGGTGATGCGGTCGTCGAAACGCGCGCCGATGCAGATCATCACGTCGCAGTCATGCATCGCCATGTTGGCTTCGTAGGTGCCATGCATACCGAGCATGCCGATCCAGTTCTTGCCTGACGCCGGATAGGCACCGAGGCCCATCAGCGTCGAGGTGATCGGGAAGCCGGTGAGATCGACCAGCTCGCGCAGCAGGTGGCTGGCTTCCGGGCCGGAATTGATGACGCCGCCGCCCGAATAGATGATCGGCTTCTTGGCGGAGGCCATAAGCTCGACCGCTGCCTTCACCTTTTCCAGATCGCCCTGGACCTTCGGCTGGTAGCTGGTGCGCGGCGCCGTCTGCGGCGGCACGTAGACGCCCTTGGCGAACTGCACGTCCTTCGGAATGTCGACCACGACCGGGCCGGGGCGCCCGGTGGTCGCGACATGGAAGGCCTCGTGGATGGTGGCGGCAAGCTCGTTGACGTCCTTCACCAGCCAATTGTGTTTGGTGCAGGGCCGAGTGATGCCGACCGTGTCGCATTCCTGGAAGGCGTCGGAGCCGATCAGCGAGGTCGGCACCTGGCCGGTGAGACACACCAGCGGGATGGAATCCATCAGCGCGTCCTGCAGCGGCGTCACCGCGTTGGTGGCGCCGGGACCGGACGTCACCAGCAGCACGCCGGCCTTGCCGGTCGAGCGCGCATAGCCTTCCGCCGCGTGCCCGGCGCCCTGCTCGTGCCTGACCAGAATGTGCTCGACCTCGTCCTGTTGGAAAATTTCATCGTAGATTGGGAGAACTGCGCCGCCCGGATAGCCGAAGACGTGCTTGACGCCGTTGTCCTTCAGCGCCTGCACCACCATTTCGGCGCCCGTCATTTCACGCCGCTCGTTCTGTCCACTGCTCATCGGTTTGGGTCCCGTATTGTTCGCCGCCTGGCGATTGCTGGTCGTTTAGTTGGGTTTTGGGCAATAAAAAAGGCCCCCGAGGGAGCCTGTGGGATGCGCATGGGAGGTTTTCGCCCGGCGGTTACACCGCCTTGCCCACGCGCCAGCCTACGAGAATGAGTGCTGTTTTCATGGCGGCGGACAATAAGGGCCAAAACGCGGACTCGTCAATGGGGTGCCGCGCGAATTCACCCGCCTGTGAGATCGGCGGCCCTCGCGCTACCATAGTACAGTTGAGCGCGCGGGGCTGAAGCACCACTATTGCCCGGCAAAGGACGTTGCCTGCGAGGAGGACGCATGGCCGGCGAACGGGAGCATATCCGCGAGATCGAGCAGGTTCTGTCGGGCGCGCGATCGGCCCGCGACGACATTGTGGTGCAGTCCTGGCTGCGCTGCGTCGACACGCACCGGCTCGACCCTGCCCGGCCGACCGAAGCCTATATCGTTCCCGACACTCAGTTGCGCGAGCACCGCGAGCAATCCGAACGGCTGATCGCCATTGCCCGCAGCGGCCTGGAGACACTGTTCAAGCAGGTGGCGGGCCAGAACTACGTCCTGTTGCTGGCCGACGCGAAGGGCGTCACCGTCGATTTCCTCGGCGATCCGCTGTTCATGGACCAGTTGCGCAAGGCCGGGCTCTATCTCGGTTCGGAATGGTCGGAGAGCCGCACCGGAACCTGCGGCGTCGGCTCCTGCATCGTCACCGGCGAGGCCATGACCATTCATCAGACCGACCATTTCGACACCACCCACACGCCGCTTTCCTGCACCGCCGCGCCGATCTTCGACACCAAGGGCGAGCTGACCGCCGTGCTCGACATATCGCTGCTGCGTTCGCCGCAGCCGAAGGGCAGTCAGAATCTGGCGCTGCATCTGGTGACCGCCTCGGCGCGCCGCATCGAGCTCGCCAATCTGATGGCGCAGATGCACTCCGAATGGGTGTTGCGCTTCTCGCGGTCGCCTGAGTTCCTCGACGTCGATCCGGAGGCGGCGATCGCGCTCGACGCCTCGGGCCGCATCCTCGGCACGACACGCGGCGCAGCACTGCTTCTGGCGCAGGCCGGCGGTGTCGACTGGAGGCACTCGCCCTCGCCGATCGGCCAGCCGATCTCGCGCTATCTCGACATGGGCATCGACGACCTGCCGAACCTGACGCGCGGGCGTCCGACCGAGGAGCGGCTGGTGTTCGGCCGCAACGGCGGCGCCCTCTTTGCGCACGCCATCGAGCCGCAGCCGCAGAGCATGCGCCGCGCTCCCGCTGAAGTGCTGCCGAAGCCGATTGCCGAGCTTTCGGGCGGCGATCCGGCAATGGCGGCGATGCAGATCAGGGCCGCCAAGCTGGCGCGCACGTCGATTCCGATCCAGATTCATGGCGAAACCGGCTCAGGCAAGGAGGTTCTTGCCCGCGCGATCCATGACAGCTCCGGGCGCCATGGCCCGTTCGTGGCCATCAACTGCGCGGCCATCCCGGAACATCTGATCGAGAGCGAGCTTTTCGGGCACATGGCGGGCGCCTTCACCGGGGCCGCGTCCAAGGGGCGCAAAGGGCTGATCGAGAGCGCCGACGGCGGTACGCTGTTCCTCGACGAGATCGGCGACATGCCCTACGCGCTGCAGTCGCGGCTGTTGCGGGTGATCGCCGAGCGCGAACTGATCCCGGTCGGCGGCACCGAGCCGCGGCCCGTCGACATCAAGGTCATCTCGGCCTCGCACCATGACCTGCGCAAGCTTGTCGCCGAGGGCCGTTTCCGCGAGGACCTTTTCTACAGGCTGAACGCCGCCTCGCTGGCCCTGCCGGCGCTGCGCGAGCGCACCGATTTCGAATGGCTGTTGGACCGGCTGGTGGCCGAGCGCGCCCGCCTTGCCGCCCGGCCGGCGAAACTGTCGCCAGCGGCGCGGCTGGCGCTGATCCGCCACGGCTGGCCCGGCAACATCCGCGAGCTCGTCAACGCCATCGATCTGGCGGTGGCGCTTTGCGACGACGGCACGATCCAGCCCGCCGACCTGCCCGACTTCGCGATGCCGCATGCGGCGCCATCGGTCCCGCATGCGAAGCTTGTCGCGCTACGGCCGCCCTCGCCCGGTGAAGAGCGAGAGGCGCTATTGAGCGCGCTGGTAGCGGCAGGCTGGAACATTTCCGAGGCCGCGCGCCGCCTTGGCATCGACCGCACAACGGTGCATCGCCGGATGAAGCGCCTGCGCCTGGAAGCACCGAACTAAAGCAATTCGAGGAAAAGTGTGAAGCGGTCTTCCGTCCGGAATTGCTTCAAAACAAAGAGATAGAGCGGTTCACCGTTTCCGTGAAACGGTGAACCGCTCTAGCGTTGCGGCGGCTGTGGCGCGCTGTAGCGCGCGCAACACTGCCGCAACAGGCAAGACGACGGAACAGCGCCCTAACAAATTGATTCCATTGTAATCCTCACCGGGCACCATGGTTGGCACGCCGCTTGCTGTTCGTACCTGAACTCTAGCAAGCGGAGGAGAACACATGCTCGAGAGGACACCAACCACCAAGGCGCAGGCGCTGCTCGACAAAATCGGCAAGGCGCTGGAAGCCGGCGACATCGACACCGCCGTCAACTGCTTCCAGGCCGACTGCTATTGGCGCGATCTCGTCGCCTTCACCTGGAACCTGAGGACGATGGAGGGCCGCGACCAGATCCGCGACATGCTGCGGGCGACGCTGGCCAACACCAAGCCGACCGGCTGGACGGTGGCCGAGGGCGAGGAAGCGACCGAGGACGGTGGCATCGTCACCGCCTGGATCACCTTCGAGACCGGCGTGGCGCGCGGCTTTGGCCTCGTGCGGTTCAAGGGCGACTTGATCTGGACGCTGCTGACCACCATTGCCGAGCTGAAAGGCCACGAGGAGAAGGCCGGCTTCACCCGCCCGCTCGGCGCCAAGCATGGCCACGGCAAGGGCCGCAAGACATGGCGCGAGGAGCGCGACGACGAGATCGCCGAGCTCGGCCACACCCGGCAGCCCTATGTCGTCATCATCGGCGGCGGCCAGGGCGGAATTGCTCTTGGTGCCAGGCTGAAACAGCTCGGCGTGCCGACCATCATCGTCGAGAAGAACGAGCGTCCGGGCGACTCCTGGCGCAAGCGCTACAAGTCGCTCTGCCTGCACGACCCCGTCTGGTACGATCACCTGCCCTATATCGACTTTCCGAAGAACTGGCCGGTCTTCGCGCCGAAGGACAAGATCGGCGACTGGCTGGAAATGTACACCAGGGTGATGGAGCTGAACTACTGGTCCTCCACCACCGCAAAATCCGCCACATATGACGAGAAGGCCAAGGAATGGACCGTCGTCGTCGAACGCGACGGCAAGGAGATCGTGCTGAAGCCGAAGCAGCTGGTGCTGGCGACCGGCATGTCCGGCAAGGCGAACTGGCCGAAATACAAGGGCCAGGACATCTTCAAGGGCGAGCAGCAGCATTCCTCGACCCATCCGGGCCCGGACAAATATGTCGGCAAGAAGGTCGTCGTCATCGGCTCCAACAACTCCGCCCACGACATCTGCGCGGCGCTGTGGGAAGCAGGCGCGGATGTGACCATGGTGCAGCGCTCGTCCACGCATATCGTCAAGTCCGACACGCTGATGGATATCGGCCTCGGAGCCCTCTATTCCGAGCAGGCGGTCGAGAACGGCATGACGACGCGAAAAGCGGACATGATCTTTGCCTCGCTGCCCTATCGCATCCTGCACGAATTCCAGATTCCGCTTTACCAGCAGATGAAGGAGCGCGACGCCAAGTTCTACCAGGATCTGGAAAAGGCCGGCTTCATGCTCGACTGGGGCGACGACGGCTCGGGCCTTTTCATGAAGTATCTGCGCCGCGGCTCCGGCTATTACATCGATGTCGGCGCCTGTGACCTCGTCATCGACGGCTCGATCAAGCTGAAGAGCGGACCGGGCGCAGCGGTGCAGGAACTCACGGAAACCGGCGTCAAGTTCGTCGACGGCACAGAACTGCCGGCCGACCTGGTGGTCTATGCCACCGGCTACGGCTCGATGAACGGCTGGGCCGCGGACCTCATCTCACAGGACGTGGCGGACAAGGTCGGCAAGGTCTGGGGCCTCGGCTCCGCCACCACCAAGGACCCCGGCCCGTGGGAAGGCGAGCAGCGCAACATGTGGAAGCCGACACAGCAGGAAGCGCTGTGGTTCCACGGCGGCAACCTGCACCAGTCCCGACACTACTCGCAGTATCTGTCGCTGCAACTGAAGGCCAGGCAGGAAGGCATCGCGACGCCGGTCTATGGGCTGCAAGAGGTCCATCACAAGGGCTAGTCATCAAAGGACCCGCGCGGCCTCTCCGCCGCGCGGGTCTTTGTTTCAGGCCCTGAGCACCACGCCTCTCGCCTTGGCCCAGCGCTCGACGACCTTGCGCTCCTCCGGCAGGGCCAGACGATTGCCGAAACCGCGCACCTGGACCGCACGGTTCTGGGGATCGAGCTCGATCGTCAAGAGCCGCTCGATCTTGCCCAGCGCCGTGCGCCGCAGCACCCAGATCGAGGCGTTGCCGGCGATGCATTTGGCCGCGCACGTCGACACGCAGTGATGCATTGCGCGGCTCTCGGCGACCAGATCCTCGGCCGTCTTCAGCTGCCGGACGAAGAAGCGCTCGCCGCGCACCTTCGCCTCCTTCGCCGATGGCTGCCATTCCCAGTCTTCGAGGCGCGAGCCGTCCCAGGCGCCGCGCTCGGCCTGCGTTCCGGCGCCTCGCTGGGTGCGTCCGGCGGCGCGGCGGCGCATGGCCTCGATGCGTTCGATCGCGGCGATGTCGCGGTGCCAGTCCACCATCTGCCGGCGCAGCGAGGCAAGCGTGCGCCCCTTCAGGCTGTAGGCCGCATCACGCTGATGCATGGCGCCGATGTAATCGCAAAGATCGTCGATCTCCTCCTTCGAGGCGGGATGTCCACAGAAGAAGCGCGCCACCTCGCGCCAGAAGGCCAGTTCGTGGCGCGGTGTGCGCGCGATCTTGGTGCGCGCAAGCCGGACCGCCAATCCCTGGTCATCCGTGTAGGACCGGGCGATCGCCAGCCAGAACGCCTCGGCGAAACCAAAATCGCCGGACACGTTGAGGAAGCAATGCACCTCCTTGCGCGACAGCCATGCGTTGGCGCCCGCCTTGTAGAGCGAGTCGCCGCGCGCCACCGTCACATACCAGGCCTTGCGGAGCGCAATCTCGTTGGCGTCCAGCCCCGTGCTGTCCAACCAGACGCTCTCGAGCGCGGCCGAAACCGGATAGCGCGCATAGAGATAGCGCGCCGCGGCCAGCCGCAGGCGCGCGCGGTCGCGCGTCTTCAGCTTCGGGCGCCACAGCGCGCCGTCGCGGATCGCCATGCCGGCAAGACCCGAGCGTGCGTCGTCCAGCGCCCGTTCGAAATCCGGAACGGGACGCGCTGCGGCGAAAATCTGCCGCAGCCTTGCATCATAAGCTTCAATGCGTTCGCGCTCGGCGTCCTGCCTGCGCTGGATCATAGACCTGGCCATGGCCGTTCTTCCCTGTTGGAACCCTGTCAGCCGCGCGCATTTCCAGCGTCGGCACGGACAGTGACGATCTGGATTGCGGGATCATTGACAGGTCTCCTTTCGGGGATGACGGGTTATGGATGGCGCGCTCTGTAGACGCGTTGCAAACTTGACGCAAGCGCCATTCTCTCAATGTTTACAATGGCCTGCCGGAGTGTTGCAAAGCCGCATCTGAGGCTTTCGGGCAGCCGCCATCGTTCGCGGAAAGCGCTCGGCTCGCCGTCGTTTCGTTCCACGCTGCATCAACGCGTGGAGAGGATAATGCTCACCGCACATCGCGGACGGCGTCGCATCGTCGGGAGGTGGGAGACCCGCAGGGGGGTCAACTGGTCCGTACGCCGCGAAGGCGCAAAATGCGTGAACAAGATCTCATCTTCGCCTCCATAAAAAGCGTTGTCGGTTCCGGCACGGCCGTTGAAACGGCCTGGCCGCATGTCGGGCGCGGCTAATACATGCGTTCGAGCAGGACAGCAAGGCGCCGGTCGTGCTCGGCGTCGCCGGGCTTGAACAAGCCGTCTGCATCTCGCTGGTCAGGCCCGGCGCGGGAAGCAATCAGGCCCAGCGCACCTGCGACAGGCAAACGGTCGCGGCAGTCGTCCGGCCGGTATGCACGCAGCGCGTTCTCGCCGTCGAAGCAAAAGCACATGGCCGTCTCCTCCCCGGTGATGCCTGGCTAAGCCGCCTTTTCAGCCGCAAATCTTTCCACCACGCGCCGCAGCAGCGGCACGTAATCGCGAAAAGCGCGTGTCTTCATGTTGGCGATCTTGCCGCCCTCATCCCAGATGCGCACCCGCACCGCTTCCTCGTGGAAAGGGTTGCCGCGGAACTCCGCCACCTCCTCGGCGCTCATCGGCCCGCCTTGCAGCGACAGCGTGTGGACCGAAGCCGGCGAGAGCTTGCCGAAATAGTTCGGGTCGGTTGCGCAGAGGTAGCGCTTGGCCGCGACGTGCAGCCGCACACATTCGACGATGACCGGTGGAAAGAATGGCGCCAGCACCTCGCCGCCCGCCTCGTCATGGTGCTTGTCCTCGACATCGTCGGGAGAATAGGTGCCGAACTCGCTGGTGTAGTGGCCGATGTCGTGCAGCAGCGCCGCAGCCACCAGTTCCTCCGGCGCGCCGTCCTGTTCGGCAAGCCACGCGCCTTGCAGCATATGCTCCGACATGGTGACCGGCTCGCCGAGATAGGATTCCGCCCCGCGGCGCTCGAAGATATCGGCGATGAATTCGACGATGTTGCCTGTGTTCAATTCCTGCGGGTTCATTCCGCCGCCTCCCTGAAATCGTATTCGATCGCGGCAAGCGTCGACAGCAGGCCGTCCTTATCGGCGTAGCAGCCCTGCAGCCAGCGCTTGCCGCTGCCGGAAAACGCCTTGCGCGCATGCATGACGCGGGTGTTGTCGACGATGAAGGATTGCCCCGCCTCGAGCTTGAAGGTCACCTCGAAGGAAGGGTCCTCGATCAGCTCGGCGAACCGGCGATAGGCGGCGTAGTATGTGTCCATCTCGGCGAACGGCACGTCGACGGTCGGCGCCAGCGAGCGGTTGTTGAAGCGGATGCAGATGAGTTCGCCGTCGGGTCCGAGTTCGATCATCGGCCGCTTCGACTGCAGCCGAACGCCGGAAGAGCCGGCATATTCGAAGCGCGCGGGATAGGAGGAGAGCAGCCGGAAACCCGCAGGGTTTTCCGCCTGCAGCGCGGCGGCGACCGCAAATCCGTCGACGACGCTGGATTCGCCGCCGTCGACCGTATTGTCGATGCAGGCCAGGATCTGCAACGTCGGCACCGGATCGCGATAGGGATTGTCGGTGTGCGCCTGCAGGCCGAGATTGGTATAGGCGAGATTGTTCGGATTGACCTCGGCCCGCACCTCGAACCAGCGCCCGTAATTGGTCTCCCTGATGTAACCGAAGAGATCGGCCACCTTGCACAGCGCCCCGGATTCGGCCGGCAGACCGTCCATGACGGCGAAGCCAAAGCGCCGCACGGCGGCCAGCCATTGCCGCAGGACGTTGCTGTCACGGCTGGCCTCCGTATAGGCCGCGCGCGGCACCGAACTCTGCATCGTGGCCTTGGTCCACCGCTGAATGTCGCTACCTGTCCAGCCGGGCTGCCGATCCTCCTCGCGGTCGTATGCATGGGCGTGAAGCCAGTCTGCCGGAAAGCCGACGGTCTTGTCTTCCGGAACGAAGGTGACTTCCAGCGTTTCGCCCTTGATCGAGGCAGCGCCGATCCGTGTCTCCGCTGGAATGTCGAGAATGGTGATCAGCCGCTGGCCGTTGCCGGCGCTGCGTGTCTTGTCGTCCAGCGCATTGTCGCGCAGCCACATGGCGTGGAAGCGGCAACGCGTTCCGTCCTCCCAGCCGAGTTCGATCGTTCGCCCGTCATCGGCAAGCGTTGCTCTGGTCAGCATGTTCCTGAAGCTCCCGTCTTCGACCCCGCCGCCGCGGGTAGCGATTGCATGCTGACCTCGCCAAAGGCATAATTCAAATTATCGTTTTTCGGGCAATGGCGTAGAAATTCTGATGGCTGGGAAGACTTTCGACACAATGCCTCCTCTCGACTGGCTGCGCAGTTTCGAGGCAGCGGCGCGTCTGTCGAATTTTACCGCTGCGGCCGCCGAGCTCGGGCTCACGCAAGCTGCCGTCAGCCAGCATATTCGCTTTCTGGAGGAGCGGCTCAAGACGCGATTGTTCGCGCGGCTGGCGCGCGGTGTGGCTCTCTCGCCGGAGGGCGCCGCCTATCTGCCACACATCCAGTCGGCATTCGCGATCATCGGCAACAGCACCAGCGAGCTGTTCGAGCCCCGCGCCATGCAGACCGTCAGCATCCGCGTTCCCATCTCCTTCGCCCTTCTCGTGCTCGTGCCTGCCCTTCCCGATCTGGCAAAGGCGCTGCCACGGGTCAGGCTCGATCTGGTGACCATCCATCGGCCGGCCGATTACGACCAGCCGGGCTCCGCGCTCGACATACGCTTCGGCAACGGATCCTTCCCCGGCAGGGAAGCCGACCGGCTGACCGTCGAGCGGCTTGTCCCGGTCGCAGCTCCGGCGCTCGCCCGTGACGCCGATTGGACGACCTTGCCGCTGCTGCTGGTGGCCGGCGCACGCGAAATGTGGGCGGAATGGTTTGCCGCTTCCGGGCTTGCTGGACATTCCCGACGTTCGCATCGCTTCGACAGCTTCGTTGCCGCCATGGAAGCGGCGAAGGCCGGCGCCGGAGCGCTGCTGGGCTCGCGGCCACTGATCGACACCACTCTCAAAGACAATCTACTCGTCAGGCTTTCGGATTTCGAGCTGTCCAGCCCATCGGGCCACTTCCTGACAAGGCCGTCATCATCGCGGCTGACCGGCGCCGAGCAGGATTTTCGCCGCTGGCTTTTGTCGCGGCTCGCCAGGGTTTCAGGGTAGCGCCTCAGCCGTTGCGCCGATCCGCTTCCAGTAGATGAGCGTGCCGGTGAGCCCGCCATGCGGCTTCAACGCATAGTCCGGAATTTCCCCGGTCAGCGTGAAGCCGAGTTTCTCGTAAAGGCCGGCAGCCCCCTCCTCGGCTGCGGTGTCCAGCACCAGCAGGGTGCGACCCCTCTGGACGGCCAATTCCTCGGCGGCTCGCATCAGGCGGGCCGCGATGCCTTTGCCGCGATGGTCGAGGCGTGTCATTAGCTTGGCGATCTCGGCGCGGTGCGGCTGGTTGGGCGGGCAGTCGAGAAGCAGCGTGACGGTGCCGACAAGCGTCTTGCCGTGCCATGCGCCCAGCACGGCCCTTTCTCCCCGTGCGGCGGCAGCCAGCGATTTGCGCCAGAACTCATGGGCCGTGTCGGGAGACAGCGGATGCATGAAGCTCACCGATCCGCCGGCGGCGACCGTCTCGATCAGCAGGTCGGCCAGCATCCCGCTGGTTTTGGCGTCATCTCTCAACGCCCTGATTTCAAGGGAGTTCATGTCCATGCTCTCCAGGTGGTGAGGTGTCGGGCCGCGGTCATTCGAAATGACTGCTCCGTTTTCGTCGGCGCGCTTTGCGGATTTCCGCGATGCGCTCGGCATCGTCCTCGCTGAGGTGCCGTCCACGCTCGAGGATCTCGAGCGTGTATTCCTCATAGGTCAGGCCAAGCCGCTCGGCCCTTTCCAGACGCATCAGCATGACGCTGTGGCTCGGCGCCTTCCAGGCCCTGTCATGGGCGTCGCGCCAGGCGAGGAAGATGTAGGCATCGCCCTTGCCCCAGGGCGGGCCTTCATAATCGTCAAGAGGCGGCCCGCCATTGTGCGAGCGTCTCGGTCGGCGTGCCATGCGATCAGCCCCGCACCAGCGCCACCAGATACTCGGCGGCTTCCGGTCCCGGGGCATGGAAACTGCAGGCCGACGGGGCGCCAAGCGCCAGGCAGTCGCCCGGCTCGAGTCTGTGCACGACATCGCCTTCAGTGAAGTCGAGGCGGCCGCCGATAAGCCAGATCTGCTGCTTGATGAAAGCATAGGACGCTGCCGGGAAATCGACCTTGGCGCCTGCCGGCAAACTGACCCGGATCAGCTCGAGCGGCATTTGCGTCGCCGGTGACAGGTGCCGCCTCACATAGCCCGTCGCCGGATCCTGCCAGACCGGCTGCTCGTCCTTGCGGCAGACGCCCCCGCTCTGCATTTCGGCGCGGGCAATCAGCGTCGACAGCGTCATCCCGAACGCCGACGCGATGCGCACCAGCAGCGCCGCGGTCGGACTTGTCATGCCGCGCTCCATGGCGCTCAGCATCGCCTTGGAAACGTCGGAACGCTCGGCGAGCTCCGCCAGCGACCAGCCTCGTAAATCCCGCTCGGAGCGTATCCGCCTGCCGATCGTGGACGTGATGTCGTTCGATATATCAGCCATCCGTCCAATATATCGAAACATCGGCATGACGGAAGAGGTTATTCGATCGAATTTTCGCGACTGCCTTAACTGGCCCTACACCATCCGACCTCACGCGACTTTAACCCCCGATTGGATAGGTTTGACCCCGAGGGGAATGGGACAGGTCACCGATGTTTGTTGAACGCGAAGCCTCCGTAGGGGAACCGACCTCGCAGGAGCGCCGCGACGCCCAGCAGAGCGACAAGCGCATTCTGGGCAATGTCGTGCAATGCGACGGCGCGCGCGCCACCATCAGCGCTTATGCCGAGGATGCCGAAGGCACGGTCACCGGCCTGTGGACCGTCGGCAAGATGATTTCCATCAATCTTGGCTCGACGCGCACCGTCGGCCTTGTCTATGCGATCGGCAAGTCCGACCGCGTCTGGAGCAACGAGGGCCAGAACGCGATCGAGGTCAGCATCGAGCTGATCGGCGAGGTGCGCGACGGCGCCGAGCCTGGCGCCAAGCCGGTCTTCGACCGCGGCATCACCACCTATCCGCATATCGGCGCCGTTGCCCATCGCATCCGCAGCCGCGACCTGCAGGCCGTCTACGACCTCGCCGGCCGCCATTCGATCACCATCGGCACGCTGTCCCAGGACGAGGCGATCGACGCCAACATCGCCATCGACGACACGCTGGCGCGCCATTTCGCCGTTGTCGGCACCACCGGCGTTGGCAAATCCACGGCTGTCTCGCTGCTTTTGCGCAAGTCGATCGAGGCCCGGCCGGATTTGCGCGTGCTGATCCTCGACCCGCACAACGAGTTTGCCGCCTCGCTTCCGGAACATTGCGTGAAGGTCGATTCCAAGACGCTCGACCTGCCGTTCTGGATGTTCAGGCTGGAGGAATTCGCCGAGGTTCTGTTTCGCGGGCGCGAGACCGTGCCGGAGGAAGTCGACGTCCTGCGCGACCTCATCCCCGCCGCCAAGAACCTTTATCGCAACCCGAGTTCCGGCTCGTATATCAGGCGCGGCAGCGATGCACTGACGGCGGACACGCCGGTGCCTTACCGCATCGCCGATCTCCTCAAGCAGATCGACGAGCGCATGGGACTCCTGGAAAGCAAGAACGATCGGCCGACGCTGAAGTCGCTGAGGACGCGCATTGAGTCTGCCGCTTCCGATCCGCGCTACCGTTTCATGTTCAATTCGCGGCTGATCGAGGACACCATCCACGAGACCATCGGCAACATTTTCCGCGTGCCGAACCACGGCCGTCCCGTGACCTGTTTCGAGATGGCTGGCATGCCGTCCGAGGTCGTCAACTCCGTCTGCTCGGTGCTGGCGCGTCTCGCCTTCGACCTTGCGCTCTGGAGCGAGGGCCGGCTGCGACTGCTTTTGCTGTGCGAGGAGGCGCATCGCTACATGCCCGCCGATCCACGCCTCGGCTTCGCGCCGACCCGGCACGCTTTGTCGCGCATCGCCAAGGAAGGCCGCAAATATGGCTGCTACCTCGGCGTCGTCACCCAGCGTCCGGGCGAGCTCGATCCGACGATCCTGTCGCAATGCTCGACCTTCTTCGCCATGCGCCTCGCCAACGAGCAGGACCAGGCGATCATCCGCTCGGCGATCGCCGATTCCTCGGCCTCGACGCTGGCGTTCCTGTCCTCCATGGGCCAGCGTGAAGCCATTGCCTTCGGCGAAGGCGTGGCGACGACCATGCGGCTCAAATTCGAGAAACTGTCCCGCGAATTCATCCCGGGAACGGCCAAGCGCGAGCAGACCCTGCCAGCGGAAGCCGGCGACGATGTCGACCTCGCCGGAATTGTCGAGCGGCTGCGCAACGTGCCGAAACCGCAACAGGCCATGGCCTTTGCCGAGGTTGTGGATTCCGCCCGTCAGGCTGGCGATCCGGACTATCGCAAGCCGCCGGCGCCGCGCGCACAGCCGGACGATGATTTCGACCTGCGCTATGGCCTGAAGCCCTCGACCTTCGGCATGCGCCAGCAGAACGACTGAGCCCCGCGCTTTCCCGTCGTCCCGATTGGACCTTCGGCAGAATTGCTTCTCTGCTTGTCGGCCAACGTGGGTAAATCCCGTCAGGGAATTCGTCAGGCCGAGTCGGATGGTGCCGCTTTCGAGAACCGGAGCGGAGCGGACATAAAGTCCGTGAGCACCGGCCTACGCCGGCCGTAGCCGTAACTGCCACGTCCTCCATGAGTGCTTCGGCCGGCGAAGGCCGGAAGCGCAGAAAACGGCAGCATACGGCCGGCATCACGAATTCAGTGATGGGATTTTAGGCGCAGACGCGGTTGCGGCCCTGCTTCTTGGCCTCATAGAGCTGCCGGTCGGCGCGGCGATAGAAGTCCTCGGCGCTCTCCTTGCGGTCCCAGACGGCAAGGCCGACGCTGGTGGTGACCTTCAACCGCACATTGCCCGACAGTATCGACATGTTGGCGATCGCCTTGCGGATGCGCTCGGCGAACCGGGCGAGCAGTTCCGCGTCCATGTTGGGCGTGACCACGGCGAACTCCTCGCCGCCAAGCCTCGCCACCACATCGTGATAGCGCGTCATGCCGCGCACGCATTGCGCGACGGCGCGCAGAACTTCGTCGCCGACATCATGACCATGCGTGTCGTTGACCTGCTTGAAATGATCGAGGTCGAGGATCATCAGGCCCACCGGCTTGTCGATGCGGCCGAACTCGTCGAGATATTCCCTCAGCGCGTCGTCGAAGTAGCGGCGGTTCTGCATGCCGGTGAGGCCATCGGTGAGCGCGGCCTGCTCGAGCGTTTGCGAACGGGCGCTCAGCGACACCGTCATGGCGCGCAGCTTGCCTTCTTCCCGCACCTGGCCGCGGATCAGCGGGTAGATGAAGAAGGTCCCGAAGAACAAGGCGGCGGCCAGCAGAGCGCCGGTCACGAACAGCAACTTGTTGAGATAGATGATCCTGTCGAGACGCGATGCTGTGTCGAGATCGGTCGCAATATCCTGCAATTGGCCATAGGCGTGGAAGGTCACCAGGCCGGCAGCCAGGATCACGAAAATAAAGACAAAGAATGCGGATTCCGCCTTGTGAAAACGCATAACTCCCCGCGGAACTGCGACCCATAGTCGTTATGGCATGCGCGGCCTTACGGACCGTTAACCTGAGCAACCGTGACGGGAAGCTGCGCTGATTTCTTTAAGCCCCTGATTGAATTAGCAATCTGTCAATCAGAGACTGACGGGCCATCGCCTGGGCGGAGTCTTTGCCACTCCGGTCCCAGCTGGTGTCTGAACCAGGTCGCCTGACGCTTGGCATATTGGCGCGTGGCGATCTTGGCGCGCTCGATCGCCTCCGCGAAGCTCATCTCCCCGGCCAACGCGGCCTGCAGCTCTCGAACCCCGATCGCCTTCATCGCCGGCAGGTTCGGAGCAAGGTCGAGCGCCATCAGCTGCCTGACCTCGTCGAGCGCGCCCTTGTCGATCATCCGGTCGAACCGCGCCTCGATGCGTGCGACGAGATCGCCGCGATCCGGCTCGATCACCAGGAAGCGCGTGCTGTCGCGGTCGATAAGCGGCCGGCCGCGCGCCGCCTGCCAGTCAAGGATCGATCGTCCCGACGCGTCGAGCACCTCGAGCGCCCGCACGATGCGCTGGCCGTCGGTCGGCCTGAGCTGCATGGCGACGGCCGAGTCTTCACGCATCAGAATGCGGTGCAGCCGATCGGCCCCTTGTTCCTTGAGCTCGTAGCGCCAGCGCTCGCGCACCGATGGCGGAATGTCCGGCATATCCGAGATGCCTTCGGCTAGAGCGCGAAAATAGAGCCCGGTGCCGCCGACGAAGACGGCCGGCCGCCCGGACAAAGCGCCTTCCTCGATCAGCCGGGTGACGTCGCGCAGCCAGGCGCCGGTGGAGTAGGCTGTCGAGGGATGCACATGGCCGTAGAGGAAATGCGGCACGCGCGCCGTTTCATCTGCGCTTGGACGCGCCGTCAGCACGTCGAGCACCGAATAGCCCTGCATGGAATCGGCGTTGACGATGACGCCACCCTGGCGCTCGGCAAGATCGAGCGCCAACGCCGACTTGCCGCTGGCGGTCGGCCCGGCTATCAGGATCGCGTTCTTCACGCGGCCTTCGCCCGCCCGTCTGCCGGAATTTTCGATGCCGCTGATCGCCACGCTTGTATCCCGTCCCAAAGACCGTCGAGTGTCGGCCTCGCTTGCGAATATGGCCTCGCGGGCCGCCGGCGCAAGCGCCCTTCACTGGCTGGCGGAAGATGTCGCTTGTGATCTGGTTCTGCCGGAGACGCACGACATCGGTGAATTGACGGCCAATCTGCGCGCGGCATTGGCCTCCGAACCGGTCGATATCATCGTCCAGCCGGCCGAAGGCAGGAAGAAGAAGATCCTGCTTGCCGACATGGATTCGACCATGATCGACCAGGAATGCATCGACGAGCTCGCCGACGAGATCGGCGTCAAGGAGCATGTTGCTGCGATCACGGCGCGGTCGATGAATGGCGAGATTGCGTTCGAGCCCGCCTTGCGCGAGCGCGTCGCCTTGCTGAAAGGCCTCGACACGGCGGTGGTCGACCGCATCATCGCCAACCGCCTGACGCTGGCCGCCGGCGGCCGCGCGCTGGTGCAGACGATGCGCGCCAACGGCGCGTGGACGGCGCTCGTCTCCGGCGGCTTCGACGTCTTCACCAGCCGCATCGCCGCGCTGCTCGGCTTCCAGGAGAACCGCGCCAACCGGCTGATCGAGGAAAACGGCAGGTTCACCGGCACGGTGGCCGAACCGATCCTCGGCCGCGCTGCCAAAGCCGAGGCGCTGCTCGACATTGCGGCAAGGTTCGGCTTGACGACTGAGGATGCAGTTGCCGTGGGCGACGGCGCCAACGACCTCGACATGATCCGCCTGGCCGGCACCGGCGTCGCCCTGCACGCCAAACCGGCGGTGGCGGAGCAGGCACGGATCCGCATCGATCATGGCGACCTGACGGCGCTGCTCTACCTCCAAGGCTATCGCCGGGAGGAATTCGTGCAATGAAGCCGATCCGCACCGAGCGCCTCATCCTGCGCAACTGGGAGGAGCGCGACCGCGCGCTTTTCCATCGCATCAACTCCGACGAGCGCGTGATGGAATTCTTCCCGTTCCGCCGCGACCGCGCGACAGCCGACGCCATGATGGACGAATTCCGCGGCTGGATCGAGGAGGATGGCTACGGCTTCGCCGCCGCCGAGATCGCGGCCACCGGCGAATGCATCGGCTTCGTCGGTCTCCTGGATACGGATGATGTGCCATCGCTGCCGGCCGGCACGATCGAGATCGGCTGGCGGCTGGCGCCCGAATTCTGGGGCAAGGGCTATGTCACCGAGGCGGCCGAAGCCTGGCTCGCTTACGGGTTCGAAACGCTGGACGTCGACGAAATCGTCTCCTTCGCCGTCGCTGAAAATCACCGCTCCATCGCCGTCATGAAGCGGCTAGGCATGCGCGCCGACCCGGACGCGGATTTCGACCACCCGTCGGTTCCGGACAGCCACCCACATCTTAAGCGGCACGTCCTCTACAGACTGTCGCGCTTGGACTGGCAGGCACGAAAAAGGGCGGCCCGCTAGCCGCCCTTTTGTTGGAACCCAGTTGGACGATTTCCCGACTCTAATCCATCCGGATCGTCACGAAGCGCAGCTCGCCGGTTTTCGAGGCCAGCATCAGCAGCGCGTTCTTGCGGCCCTGCTCCTTCAGCGCGCCGATCCGATCCATGACGTCCTTCGGCGTGCCGACCGATTCCTGCGCGATCTCGGTGATCACCTCGCCGGGCTGGATGCCGCGCTCGGCGGCGGCAGAGTCCTTGGCGACGTCGGTAATGACCACGCCCGACACATCGGCCGCGATGCCGAACTTCTGCCTGGTCTGGTCGTTGAGCTCGCCGACGGTCATGCCGAGCACCGAGGCCGTGGACACCGGAGCCCCCTTGTCGCCCTTGTCCTGGTCGGTATTGCCGTTCTCGCCGCTGGCCAGCTTCTCGCCGTCCTCGAGCCGGCCAAGCGTCACCTTCACGGTCTGCTCGACGCCCTTGCGCACGATGACGACGTCGACCGCCTTGCCGACCGGGCTTTCCGCGACCACGCGCGGCAGGTCGCGCATCTCGTGAATGTCCTTGCCGTCGAACTTGATGATGACGTCGCCGGCCTGCACCGAACCGTTGTCAACCGGACCGCCCTTGATGACGCCGGCCACCAGCGCGCCCTTGGCCGTCGCCATGCCGAGGCTTTCTGCGATGTCGTCCGTCACCGGCTGGATGCGCACGCCAAGCCAGCCGCGCCGCGTTTCGCCGAACTGGCGAAGCTGGTCGACGACGCCCGCCGCAAGCTGCGAGGGAATGGAGAAGCCGATGCCGATCGAACCGCCGGACGGCGAGATGATCGCCGTGTTGATGCCGATGACCTCGCCGTTGCTGTTGAACAGCGGACCGCCGGAATTGCCGCGATTGATGGCGGCGTCCGTCTGGATGAAGTCGTCATAGGGGCCGGAATTGATGTCGCGGTTCCGCGCCGAGATGATGCCGACCGTGACCGTGCCGCCGAGGCCGAACGGATTGCCGATCGCCATCACCCAGTCGCCGACGCGCATCTTGGTGGAATCGCCGAACTTCACCGCCGTCAATTTGTGACCCTTCGGATCGACCTTCAGCACCGCGACGTCGGTCTTTGTATCGGTGCCGACGAGCGTCGCCTTCAGCGTCACGCCGTCGGAGAAATTGACCTCGATGTCGTCTGCGTCGGCGATGACGTGATTGTTGGTCACCACGATGCCCTGCTCGGCGTCGATGACGAAGCCGGAGCCCAGCGACTGCACCTTCTGCCCGCCGCCGCCCTTGTCGCCGCCGCGGTTCTTGAAGAAGTCGTCGAAAAAGTCCTGGAAGGGCGAGCCTTCGGGAAGTTGCGGCATCGGCACCGCGCCCGGCCCTTCCGTGCCTTTCACCGTTTGCGAGGTCGAGATGTTGACCACCGCGCCGAGCAGGCGTTCTGCGAGATCGGCGACCGAAGGCGGCCCGTCGGATGCGATCGTGGGCGTGACGAAGGACGGGACGGCAATCATGCCGACGACGAATGCGGTAGCGCCGGCGAAAAATGTGCGCCGCGCCGCGCGCAACAGGGTGTCGGATATCATCGTGGCCTCCCGGCGTTTCTAGAAAAGGAAAAGCGCTTCCGCAAAGGCGCCTGTCCAATCCATGTTGGCAAGAAATAAGGCACGTTTGCGGCTATAGCTATCGGCGCAAGATAAATCGTCAATCGCTTCGGCACCAAGGAATTTCGTCAGCCGCGGACCAGCCAGACGATGCCGACGCCGACGGCGATCGCAACCAGCCCGCCGATCCGCAGCACATTCTCAGGCGTTGACAGCACTTCCGCCGCGAGTTTCCGCGCCAAAGCCGGAAACCCGCCATAGACCAGCCCCTCGATCACGAGGACCAGGCCGATTGCCGCCAGGAAATCCTGCACTGCCCGCTACTGAGCGGTGCTGGATTGCGGCGCCGGCGCGGCCGGCGCAGTCGGCTGCCCGGCCACAGGCTTGCTGGCCGGGTCGCGGAAATAGCGGAAGAACTCGGACTCGGGCGACAGCACCATGGTCGTTCCGGTGTTGTCCAGCGCGGTGCCATAGGCATTCATCGAGCGATAGAAGTCGAAGAAGGCCGGATCGCGCTTGTAGGCATCCGCGAAGGTGGCGCTGCGCTGCGCTTCGCCTTCACCGCGCAGGATTTCCGATTCCTTCTGGGCTTCGGCGACGATCTCGACGACTTCGCGGTCGGCCCGAGCCCTGATGCGTTGCGCCGCCTCGTTGCCGCGCGCTCTCAGCCGCTCGGCTTCAGCCAGACGCTCGGCCTTCATGCGGTCGTAGGTCTGCTGCGAGACTTCCGCCGTCAGATCCGTCCGGCGGATGCGCACATCCTCGATGTCGAGGCCGAGCGACGTCGCATCCGGGCGGAGCTGGTCGCGCACCTCGCGCATCATGACGCCGCGCTCCTCGGAAAGTGCTGCCTCGAAGTCGCGCAGACCATAGACGCGGCGCAGTGCTGCATCGAGGCGCGTCTTCAATCGCGCTTCGGCGAGTTCCACCTGGCCAGATACCGCCGCGCGGAAGGTGCGCGGATCGGAGATGCGGTAGGCGATGAAGGCATCGACCTCGTAGAACTTGCCGCCGGAGACCTGGACGCGGATGTTGTCGAGGTCGAAGCGCATCACTTTTTTCTCGATCGTCTGAACGCTGTCGGCATCGAAGAAGGCGAATGGCGCCTTGAAGTAGATGCCCGGCTCGGTCTTGACGTCGATGATCTCGCCGAACCTCAGCACGATCGCCTGCTCGCCCGCCTTGACGACGAACACCGACGAATAGAGCAGGAACAGAAGGACGGCCGCGATGACCGCGATGATGGGAAGACGGTTGGCCATCACTGGTTACCTCCCAGCACCGGCGCCGGCGGCACCTTCGGCTGCAGTGCCGGCAATGGCAGATACGGAAGCACACCTTGCCCGTTGCCCTGCTCGACGACGACCTTGTTCGAGTCCTTCAGGATCCGCTCCATCGTTTCCAGATAAAGCCGCTTGCGCGTCACGTCGGGCGCCTTGGCGTATTCGTTGTAGACGGAGATGAAGCGCTGCGCCTCACCTTCGGCTTCCTGCACGACGCGGTTCTTGTAGGCGGCGGCATCCTCGCGGATCTGTGCCGCCTGGCCGCGCGCCTGGCCGAGCTTCTGGTTGGAATACTGATTGGCCTGCTCGACGAACTTGTCCTCGTCCTGCTCGGCGCGCTGCACCTCGTCGAAGGCATCGGCGACCTCGCGCGGCGGCGCCGCATCCTCGATGGAGATTGCGTTGACTTGCAGACCGGTCTTGTAGCCGTCGAGCGTGTTCTGGACGATCTCACGCACCGAAGTGGCGATACCCTGGCGATCGTCGCGGAAAATATCCTGCGCCGGGCGACGGCCGACGACCTCGCGCATGGCGCTTTCGGCCACCTGCGTCAGCATGCCATCGGGATCGGAGACATCGAAGAGGTAGGCCCTTGGATCGGAAACCTGATAGGCGACCGAGAACTGCACGTTGACGATGTTCTGGTCGCCGGAGAGCATCAGCCCGGAACCGCTGCTCGATCCGCCGCCGATGCTGACGAGCTGCTCGGAGATCTTGGCCGTTTCGACCGTTTCAACCGGCCACCAGTGGAAATGCAGGCCGGGCTGCGAGAGTTCTGCCTTGGGCTTGCCGAAGCGCAATTCGACAGCAACCTCGTCAGGCTGCACGGTATAGATCGCCTTGAAGGCCCAAAGCACGACGAGCGCGAGCGCGATCAGGCCGAGAACCGCGGGGCTGGCGCCGCCGCCGCCCGGAAGCGCGCGCCGCAGCCTGTCCTGGCCGCGGCGGATAATGTCCTCGAGATCGGGAGGCGAGCCCGGCGGGCCGCTCGGGCCTTTCGGTCCCTGCCCCCAGGGCCCCTGGTTGCCGCCGCCGCCCCATGGGCCGCCGCCACCGCTCTTGTCGTTCCAGGGCATGAATGTCCTTTCGCTTCGGTTCCCTCGGGCCTTGCGGCGCAATCCTAGCGCATGACCTCGAAAACCGGTACCGGTTTTCGGAAGGAATCATGCGCCAAATCAAAGTTTTACAGCAGCCTTTTGCGGGTCCAGTTGGACGCGCGGCGCTGTACTGTCGTTCTTCTATAGGGACGCCGTGACGCGCTTTCAACGCGCTCTGCCGCCCGCGCCATCCGATTTGGGCCGGCAGCGACCCTTTGTCATCGTCACTGACCGCTGCGGCGGCGCTCGTAGACGATATAGCGTGTCGCGTGGCTGTCCTTTTCGCCGGCCGGGAAATCCTCGGATCGCACGATCCGCCACACAGCCGGGTCGATCGGCGGAAAATGCGCGTCACCATCGACCGCGGCCAGCACATGGGTGACATGGAGACGATCGGCGAGCGGCAAGGCCTGGGCATAAATCTCGCCGCCGCCGACCACGCAGATCTCGTCGGCTCCCGCCATGCAGCGGCCGCGCGCCTTGGCCAGCGTGATCGCTTCGTCGAGCGAATGGGCGACTTCGATGCCCTCGGCGCGCCAGTCCCTGGCGCGCGTCACCACGATGTTGAGCCTGCCGGGCAGCGGCCGGCCGATGCCTTCATAGGTCTTGCGACCCATGATGATCGGCTTGCCCATCGTGTCGGCCTTGAAGCGCTTCAGATCGCTGGAAAGCCGCCACGGTAGCCCACCCTCGCGTCCGATCACGCCGTTCTCTGCAATGGCGACGTAGATCGCGATGTCCATCAGCCGCCGTTCCCGCCATTGTCCGACGGCTCGAGCAGCAGGATGTCGATATCGCGCTCCGGATAAAAATCCTTGGCCGTCATCTCGAACGTCGTCGGGCCGACCTTGCGGACGTTGTCTCCGCAGAACGAAACCAGATTCTTGGCGCTGCCCTTGTCGATGGTGAGTTTGAAATTGCCGATACTGCCGGACGCCCAGTTGCCGCCCGTAGTCAGGATATAAGCGATGCGGCTTTCGAAATATTTGGGATAGCCGTCGGGATTTTCCTTCGCTGCCTTGCGCACCGCGCTCTCGAAGGCGCCGTCCATGCAGTAGCGGGTCTTGTAGGTGTCGTACTGCCCCTGGAACTTGCCATCGTAATAGAAGCTGACCGATGACGTGCCGCCGACGCTGGGCTTATAGCGGTGCGAGACATGAACTTCCTTGTTGGCCGGGAAGGTCGAACGCCACCAATAGGTCGAGCGCAATTGCCAGAACGGGGCGTAGGCGGTTTGCATGCCCGAGCCGTCATCGGCGGTGTCCTCGATGACGATGCCGCGGTTTTCCCAATCCTCGGCGACATCCTTGGGCAGTTTCGCCAGCGCCGCCTTGGCGGCGTCGCCGAACGGATAGAGCGGCACGTTCTGCGCCTTGAGGTCGGCGGTGATGTCGATGCCCAGGGCAAACGCCTTCTGTTCGAGCTGCGGCTTGGCGTCGACGCCGTCGATCGTCACCTCGAAGCCGAGGAAATTGTCGCTCTGCGCTTCGGGAAGCGCCGGCATCTCGTTCGGATCGCCCTCGATGTCGGGCATCGGGAAGGCGACGATGGCGCTGACGTCCTTGTCGGTGTTGTTGCGGAAGACGTAGTCGACGGTCACCTTCTCCTGCGAGATGAAAAGGTTCTCGCTTTCCATGGCGACGGCGTCGCTGCGTGACAGGATCAGCCCGCCGGTGCCGAGTTCGGCGACGGAATCGTTGGCCAAAGCCGGCGCGGCAAAAACAGCTAACGCTGCGGCGAGGATAGTGCGGAACATGAATCCCCCTCTCGACGGCAATACCGGGACCACCCCGATGCGCGCTTCCATCTAGAGCAATTCCACGAAAAGTAGCTAGGGCAGTTCAGCGTTTCTGCCAAACGAAAGACTGCAGGTTTCAAAGTCGTTTGCGTTCTGGCCGCCTGCGCCCCGTCTGGACACCGGCCGCCCGATCGGGCAGGAGAAGCGCTCATGCGCAAGCTTCTCGTCATCGGCATCGGCGCCGGAAATCCCGATCACATGACCGTCCAGGCCATCAACGGCCTGAACCGGGCCGACGTGCTGTTCATTCCCGACAAGGGCGCGAGCAAGAGCGATCTAGCGGAACTCCGCCGGCAGATCTGCGACCGCTTCGTCACCAACCCTAAATCGCGCCGCGTCGAGTTCGACGTGCCGGTTCGCGCCGAGCCGGCGCCGTCCTATCGCGCGACGGTCGACGACTGGCACGAGGCGATCGCCGAGATCTATGAGGGGCTAATCCGCGACGAGCTTGCCGAAGACGGCTGCGGCGCTTTCCTGATCTGGGGCGACCCTTCGCTCTATGACAGCGCGCTGCGCATCCTCGAACGCGTGCGCCTCAGAGGCAATGTCGCTTTCGAGCTCGAGGTCATTCCTGGCATCACCGCCATCCAGGCGCTGGCAGCCAGCCACGCGACGGCGCTGAACCGTATCGGCGATTCGATCCTGGTCACCACCGGCCGCCGGCTGACCGAAGAAGGGCTGCCGGCAAACGCCGCAACCACGGTTGTCATGCTCGACGGCAAATGCGCCTTCAACACGCTGGCCGATCAGGATGTCTTCATCCAGTGGGGCGCCTATCTCGGCACGCCGGACGAGATCATCCTCTCCGGCCGGCTCGGCGATGTCGGCGCCGAGATCGAAAAGGTCCGGGAGGAAGCCCGGCGGAAAAAGGGCTGGATCATGGACACCTATCTGCTGAGGAAGCCGGGGGATTAGGCAGTAGGGCGATTGGCAGTCGTTGATTTCGTGCTCGTCGAGCAACTCCAGGACATCACTGCCTACCCAGTATCGATCTCCGCCTGCAAAGCCTGCATATGCACGGCGGCCGCTGATGCGGCGGCGCGCTCTATGGCCCTGAAGCGACTGACGACGGCGAGGCCTACCGCGGTCAATTGCGCGCCGCCGCCTTTCCTGCCGCCGGTCTGCGCCGCGACCAGCGGCTTGCCGAACACCCGGTTCATGTCCTCGACCAGGTCCCAGGCGTGCTTGTAGGACATCTCCATGCCGCGCGCCGCGGCCGAGATCGAGCCGAAGGCGGCGATCTGTTCCAGAAGCTCGATCTTGCCCGGGCCAATTCGTCCGTCGGGATCGAGATTTATCCGCAGGCTCAGCGATGGCATCTCTCGTTCTCCGCGATCATGTCGAGATTACCCCCTCCGCCGCCATATCGCTATTCCAAAGCAACATAGCGATATTGCCCTTTCGTCAACCATCGGCCTCTACCGGCAATCCGAGCCCCGTCGTCGTATCGTCGAAGCTCACCGTCTTGATCACCGCGAAGACCTTGCGGCCGAGCGCGAGGCGCAGGCTGTGTTTCGATTGCTCGGTGATGCGCGCCAGCACGAT
Organism: Mesorhizobium dulcispinae; assembly: GCF_033977345.1. Lineage (NCBI taxonomy): Bacteria > Pseudomonadati > Pseudomonadota > Alphaproteobacteria > Hyphomicrobiales > Phyllobacteriaceae > Mesorhizobium > Mesorhizobium dulcispinae. The sequence continues at coordinate 329,146 of NZ_JAVIIY010000005.1, read as the reverse complement.
CGCGCCGTTGCAGTCGATGGCGATCTCCACTGTGGGTCCGATGCCCGGCCTGACCGCGGCAATCGTCCCCGCCAATATGTTGAGCGCGCTGAGGCCCGCTGGCTGCTCGGTCGCGATCATGACGTCGCGGGCGCGAATGCGGAGCCGCACCAGAGCTCCCGCCGGCCGCGGAAGGCGCGGCACGCGGATCTCGCCGGCCGGCGAGCCGAGCACCGTCATGCCGAAAGCCTCGTCATGACGCAGCACCCTGGCGTCGAGCACAGCGCCGCCCTCGCCGCGTTCCTCCGCCGGCAAAAGGTCGAGCCGCTGCATGATCGCCTCGGTCGAGCCGAAAGCCGCGACCTTGCCTTGTGAAAGCACCACCACATCGCTCGCCAGCCGCGCCACCTCGGCAACGGAATGGCTGACATAGGCGATCGGGATCTTCGTCTTGTCGCGCAGCCGCTCGATATAGGGCAGGATCTCGGCCTTGCGCGCTTCGTCGAGCGAGGCGAGCGGCTCGTCCATAAGAAGCAGCTTCGGGCTGGCGAGCAGCGCACGCCCGATCGCCACGCGCTGCTTTTCGCCGCCGGACAGTTTCGCCGGACGCCGGTCGAGCAGATGGCCGATGCCAAGCAGGTCGACCACCGCGTCGATATTGGCGTAGCGCTCGGAAGGCGGCGTGAACCAGCGGCCATAGCGCAGATTGCCGGCAACGCTCATATGCGGGAAGAGCCGCGCGTCCTGGAACACCATGCCGATCCGCCGCTTGTGCATCGGCACGAAGATGCCGGCAGCGGTGTCGACAAGCACGCGGCCATCGACCACGATGCGCCCCTTCTGCGGCCGGATCAGCCCGGCGATCAGGTTGATCAGCGTCGACTTGCCCGAACCCGAGGGCCCGAACAGCGCCGTCAGCCGGCCGGCGCTTTCGAAATTCGCTTCGATCGCGAAATCGCCGAGGCGATGGCTGATGTCGATGGAGAGCGTCATTCGATGTCCATCCGCCGGCCGACCCGCCGCGCAAGGACTTCCGAAGCCACCAGCGCGACCATGGAGATGACGATCGAGATCAGCGTCAGTCTGATCGCCCCCGCATCGCCGCCCGGCACCTGCGTGAAGGTGTAGATCGCCGAGGGCAGCGTCTGCGTCTCGTTGGGGATGTTGGAGACGAAGGTGATGGTGGCGCCGAACTCGCCCATCGCCTTGGCGAAGGAGAGGATCGCGCCGGCGATCAGCCCGGGCAGGATCAACGGCAGCGTGATGGTTGCGAACACCCAAAGCGGGTTGGCGCCGAGCGTGCCGGCGGCGGCCTCCATCTTGCGGTCGACCGCCTCGATCGACAGGCGGATCGCCCGCACCATCAGCGGAAAACCCATCACCCCGCAGGCGAGCGCCGCACCCGTCCAGCGAAACGAAAAGACGATGCCGAGATGCTCTGCCAGGAAGGCGCCGGCGGGTCCACGCCTGCCGAAGGTGAGCAAGAGCAGGTAGCCCGTCACCACCGGCGGCAGGATGAGCGGCAGATGCACCAGTCCGTTGAGCAGGGTCTTGCCCCAGAACCGACCGCGGGCCAACAGCAGCGCGATCAATATGCCCGGCGGCAGGCTGGCGATCATCGCCACCGTCGCCACCTTGATCGACAGCCGGACCGCATTCCATTCGTCGGGAGTGAGGTCCAGCAGCCAATTCATATGCGGTATAAGGTCTTTCTCAGTTGCTCGGCGCGAGCACCGTAAAACCCTGTTCCTTGAAGAGCGCGGCGGCCTTGGCCGACTCGACGCACTTCAGGAAGGCAGCCGCATCCTTGTCCTTCGAATTCGCCGTCTGGGCAATCGGGTAGATGATCGGCGGGTGCGAATCCTCGGGGAAGGTTCCGACGACCTTCACGCCCTTTTCGGCATGCGCGTCGGTGGCGTAGACGATGCCGAGCGCGGCCTCGCCCGTCGACACCAGCTTGAGGGCTGCGCGCACATTCTCGGCCTGCGCGACCTTGCCTTCGACCGAGGACCAGACGCCCAACGATTCCAGCGCCGCCTTGCCGTATTTGCCGGCCGGCACCGCCTTGACATCACCAATTGCGAGCCTGCCGTCGCCGATGAGCTTGGCGAGATCGAAACCCTTTTCGATCTTAGCTTCGACCTTGGAATCCTTCGGCGCCACCAGCACGATCTGGTTGCCGAGCAGCTTCACTTCGGTGTCCGGCTTGATCAGCTTCTTGTCGGAAAGATACTTCATCCAGTCGAGGTCCGCCGAGACGAAGACATCGGCCGGCGCGCCGCCTTCGATCTGCTTGGCCAGCGCCGAGCTTGCCGCGTAGGAAATAGTGGCGGCCTCGCCCACCTCCGGCTCGCAGGCCTTGTTGACCGCGTCGAGCGCGTCCTTGAGGCTTGCCGCGGCGAACACGACCACCTTGTCGTCGGCATGAGCCGCCGGCACGGCCGCCATCAGCGCTGCCGTCAATCCGCCGATGGCGACCGCCTTCAGCCCAAAGCCCTTGCCCGCCATGAAACCTCTCCCTGTTTGAAAATCCGTTCGGCCCAATGCCTTTGATCGATATATCCGGATGAACATAACAAGGGAAGGCTTTTTAGCCTCGACACCATTGTACGGCATGGCTCTCCCAGCCTACGATGAAGCCCGCTCGATACAGCGAAGGAGAGGCATATGAAGATCAGCGCCCGCAACATCCTCAAGGGTAACGTGACGGAAATCGTGAAGGGAGCGACCACCTCGCATGTCAGGATCGACATCGGCGGCGTCATCGTCACCGCTTCGATCACCAACGAAGCGGTTGCCGATCTGCAGCTGGAAAAGGGCAAGCAGGCCTATGCGGTGATCAAGGCGTCCGACGTCATGGTCGGTATCGACTGACGATAGTTGAGTGCACTGGCAACGGCCGAACCTGGCCTTACACCGCGATCGGCGCCTTGATGGTTGCGTCGGCAAAATAGTTTTCGAGGCGGAAATCCTCGAAGCGGAAGGCAAAAAGATCCTTCACCTCCGGGTTGATCCACATCGTCGGCAGCGGCTTCGGCGCGCGCCGCAGCTGCTCGCGCGCCTGCTCGAAATGGTTCGAGTAGAGATGCGCGTCGCCAAGCGTGTGGACGAAGTCGCCGGGCTTCAGACCGGTCACCTGTGCCACCATCAGCGTCAGCAAGGCATAGGACGCGACGTTGAACGGCACGCCGAGGAAGATATCGCCGGAGCGCTGGTAGAGCTGGCAGGAGAGCCGGCCTTCCGAGACATAGAACTGGAACAGGCAGTGGCAGGGCGGCAACGCCATTGCCTCCACTTCGGCCGGATTCCAGGCCGAAACGATCAGCCGGCGCGAATTGGGATTCTTGCGTATCTCCTTGAGAAGGCCAGCGATCTGGTCGATCTCGCCGCCATGCCCATCCGGCCACGAGCGCCACTGCTTGCCGTAGACAGGGCCGAGATCGCCGTTCTCGTCAGCCCATTCGTCCCAGATGGTGACGCCGTTGTCGTTGAGATATTTGATGTTGGTGTCCCCGGCCAGGAACCACAGAAGCTCGTGGATGATCGACTTCAGGTGCAGCTTCTTGGTGGTGGTGACGGGGAAACCGCGCGAAAGGTCGAAGCGCATCTGGTAGCCGAACACCGAGCGCGTGCCGGTGCCGGTGCGGTCGCCCCGGTCGGCGCCGTTTTCCAGCACGTGCTTCAACAGGTCGAGATATTGGCGCATCGGCTCCGCCTTGATTCGGATGACAAGCGATCATAACCGACTGGCTGCCAGTCGAATACCGTCAAGCCTGTTACAAATGTGGATCGCGCGCCCGTAATTCCACGGCGCCGGCACGATCCCGTGCCGGCCGCCGACGGGATGCCTTAGAGGGAGCCGAGCTTGCCCAGGTCCTTCGCCACCAAATAGTAGAAGGTCACGCGGCTCTTGGTGTTGTCGGCGGCCATCGCCTTGCAGGTCTTCTCGATCGAGGCGTCTGCCTTCTTGGCGTCGGCGACGCCGAGCTTCTTGCCGACCCAGTTCTCCCGGACGCGCTCGAGTTCCTTCGGGTCCGTGCAGGAGACCAGCGAGGAATCGCGGTTCCGGAGCGCTATGCCCAAATGCTTGACGATCTTGTCCACCGCGTCGGCGCTGGCGCCGGCATCGTATTTCTTCACATCCGCAAGATAGTCGGCCATCGAAATTCCCCTCGTCGGCGCCACGGATCCGGTGGATGAGGCGTGTGGCGCGCCGCGCAACCTGTGCGCTAGGTCAGAGATTCCTCATCGCCGGCGGAGCTTCGATTGTGTAAGGGCGCAAGTCAACCCTCGGCTGTCGAGTTTGGGCGCGGGGGACAAGTGCCGGTTTGGCCTTTCATTTTCCACCGTCGGTCCCTATATTCGCTTCGTCGGCTTGGCCGACTATGGCGATAAACAGGCGATGAAATAAGCCGTTCGGACCCGGGGGCGGTACCCGGCGCCTCCACCAAAAACCGCTCTGGATGACGGAGCGGCTTTTGCTGGGGGCGAAATAGGATCGACGAAGGTGTAAAGATCGTACTTTTGCCCGGCATTGTACCACCGTCATCGGGCTAAACTTATAGTTGCCAACGACAACTATGCGGAAGCTCGTCTCGCCGCTTAATGCGGTGCGAACGCTTCAAATCAAGCCCTAGAGGTTCGCACTTCTAGGCGGGGTTCGGAGGTACCTGGCAACAGAAACCTCCACCTTCTCCCCCTCTTTGCTTCCTTCCCAATTCAACCGAACGGCCGAGGCTCGTCCGGCGCGTTATGCGCCGTCTGCCTTGCGGTTGCTCAGCCATGGAAAAAATCATGCAGAACGATCCCGATCGATTCTTCGTGCTGACCGGCGGTCCCGGCTCCGGCAAGACCACACTGATCGAAGCGCTGAAGGCCGCAGGCTTCGCGACGGCGCCCGAGGCAGGACGCGGCATCATCCGCGATCAGATGGCGATCGGCGGCCCTGCCCTGCCCTGGCAGGACCGGGCGCTTTTTGCCGAGCTGATGTTTTCATGGGAGCTGCGCTCCTGGCACGCCGCGCACGGCGAACCCAGCCCCGTTTTCTTCGATCGCGGCGGGCCGGACGTGATCGGCTATCTCAGGCTCTGCGGCCTGCCGGTGCCTGATCGCATCAAAAGCGCGGCGACCAAATTCCGCTATGCCCGCCGCGTCTTCATCGCGCCGCCATGGCCGGAGATTTCACTCAGGACGAAGAGAGGAAACAGACCCTCGACGAGGCCGAGCGCACCTTCCAATCGGTGGCCGAGGCTTACGCCGAACTCGGCTACGACCTTGTGCCCTTGCCGCTTGCACCGGTCGAGGAACGCGTGCGCTTCGTCCTCGATGCAGCCGGATTGTCGCGGGCATGAAAAAGGCCGGGCAAACCCGGCCTTTTTGGATCTTTCGTGAGTTCTTACTCCGCCGGCGCTTCAACCGCTTCGCGAGCGCGGCCGAGTGTCATCTTGGCCAGAGTGAAGGAGATCACCGCGCAAAGCGTGATACCGGCAACCATCGGCAACGGCGTGCCATCGAAGAAGAGGCCAGCGACGCCCATCGCCAACGCGCCGATGGCGAAGTGCAGCGTGCCCATCAGCGCCGAGGCCGTGCCGGCGATCTCGCCATGCTCTTCCATGGCTAGCACGGAAGTGGTCGGGATGACCAGGCCGAGGAAGCCGTAGCCGACGAAGAGCAGCGCCGCCATCACGTCGAGGCGGTCAACGCCGGACGCCATGATCGCGAACAGCGCCACCATCACCGTGGCATATCCGGTCACCGCCACCCACACGACGCGCTTCAAACCGAAGCGGTCCGCCAGCATCCCGGTCAGCTGCGACATGCCGATGAAGGCGACCGCATTGATCGAGAAGAACACGCTGTAGACCGACGGCGACAGGCCGTAATGGTCGATCAGGATGAAGGACGAGCTAGACAGGTAGACGAAGAAGCTCGCAATGCCGAAGCCGGCGATCGCCACCAGGCCGAGGAAGTTGCGGTCGCCCATCAGGTAGCGGTAGCCCGCCAGCGCCGTGCCGAAGGACGAATTGGCGCGCTCCTCCACCGACCGCGTCTCCTTGAGCGAGGTCGCGAGCAGGACGGTGGCAAGGGCCGCGGCGCCCGTCACGGTCCAGAAGACCGCGCGCCAGCCGAAGCTCTCGATGATCTGGCTGCCGGTCAGCGGCGCCAGAATGGGCGACACCGAGAACACCAGCATCAGGAGCGACATCAGCTTGGCGGCCTCGTTGCCGGTGTGCAGGTCGCGCACGATGGCCCGCGGAATGGCCATGCCGGCGCTGGCGCCGAGCCCTTGCAGGAAACGGAAGGCGATCAGCCACTCGATATTGGGCGCCATTGCCGAGCCGACGCCGCCCACCATGAACAGCGCGAGGCCGGCATAAAGCGGCAGCTTGCGCCCGGCCATGTCGGAGATCGGCCCGACCACGATCTGGCCGAAACCCATCGACAGGAAGAAGATCAAGAGGCTCATCTGCACGGCAGCCGTGCCGGCATTGAGGTCCTCCCCGATCGAGGGCAGCGCGGGAAGATACATATCGATGGCGAAAGGGCCGATTGCGGACAACAAGCCGAGCACGACCGCAATGCGGAGGAATTTGGGACTCATGATAGGGTTCTTTCGGATCTGGTTGCCGCCGGGGTCCGGCGTCTACCAAGGACGTTCCATCCCGTGGGAATGCGACATCCAAGAGCGAATTCATTCGTCTCTTCAAAGCGAACTTGTTCGTCTTTTCGGAGCGAATCTATTCGTCTCTCGTGGAGCGGACTCCCCTTGTTGTGTCCACAAATTTAGACAGACTTGTCCAATTCGTCAATCACCGCTATATAGATTTTTTATGAAGCTCGGCGTTTCTCCTGACACTTTCCCGCCACGCAGCCATGAGGCCAAGCGCATATCGGTGGTCGATGCCGCCGCTTCGGTTTTCTGCAGGGAAGGTTATGCCGGCGCCAATATCGACCTGATCGCGGCCGAGGCCGGCGTTTCGCGCCAGACCGTCTACAATCACCATGGCGACAAGGAAAAGCTCTTCATGGCCGTCGTGCGCGACCTGACGGAGCGCTGCAATGCCGGCATCTTTGCCACCATTGCCACCTTCCCCGACCGGCCCACTGATCTCGAATCCGACCTTGTCGCGTTTGCGGTGCGCATGAACCGCAACTGCATCTGCAACCGCGACGGCCGGTTCCTGCGCAAGCTGATCCAGGCCGAGGGCGAACGCTATCCGGAGCTTTTTGCCGAGTGGCGCGAACAGGGACCGGGTCGCACCTGGTCGGCGCTTGCCGCCCGCTTCGCGCGGCTTGCCTATGCCGGGCACTTGTCGATCGACGATCCGGACGTGGCGGCGCGCCAGTTCCTCGCGCTCGTCAACGCCGAATTGCAGACTACCTTCATGCTCGGCGGCATGCCGACAGAGGAAGAGGTATTGCGGTCCGCGACCAATGGCGTGCGCACCTTCCTGGCCGCCTTCGGCCGGCGGAAAGCGCCAGCCGCCCGGCAGGCCGCCCTCGCCCACGCCTGAGCGATCAAATCGCCGCCGCCCCCTCTTGGCCTTAGCTTTCGGCGCCTATATGCGGTTTACGCCGCGCTCAAGCTTGATTACAGCTATGCGGACGATTCAACGGAACCCGACCGTCACATGGCCGACGACCACATCCGCTACGACATTCTGGCCCAGGAGGCATTGCGCGGCGTCATGCGCAAGGTCCTGGCCGAAGTCGCGCGCACCGGCCTTCCTGGCAACCATCATTTCTTCATCACCTTCCTGACCGGCGCGCCGGGCGTGCGCATTTCCTCGCGGCTGCGCGAGCGCTATCCGGAGCAGATGACCATCGTCATCCAGTTCCAGTACTGGGACCTGAAGGTGACCGACACCGGTTTCGAGGTGGGCTTGTCCTTCTCTGACGTGCCTGAAAAGCTCGAGATCCCCTTCTCCGCCGTGCGCGGTTTCTACGACCCTTCGGTGAATTTCGAGCTCGAGTTCGACGTCAAGGCCGAAGGCAGTGTGGAAGACGACGATGCCGCGCCGGCCTCGGAGCCGGTTGCCGTCGTATCCGAGAAGAAGCCGGAATCGAAGAAGAAGGCTGCCGAGGCCGAGAAGAAGCCGGCTGTCGCCGACACTGGCAGCAAGAGCGCCGACGTGGTCTCGCTCGACGCCTTCCGCAAGAAGTGAACCGGGAAATGGGCGAGGTCGTCAATCTCCGCCAGGCCCGCAAGCAGAAAGCGCGCATCGAGAAGGAACGCCTGGCCGGCGAGAACCGAGCATTGCACGGCCGCTCCAAGGCCGAGCGGGAGCGTGACAGGCTGTCGTCCGACAGGGCGGAAAAATTCATGGACGGCCATCGCCGCGAAAAGCTCGGCGATCCGGACGGACGCTGAGCGCCTCCGATGGCCGCAGTCGAAAAGCGCTCGGTGACGATCCGCGGCCACCGCACCAGCTTTTCCCTGGAGCAACCTTTCTACGATGACCTCGTCACGATCGCGGCGCAGCGCTCGATCTCGCTGGCGGCCCTTGTCGCCGAGATCGACGAGACGCGAACACGCGACGCCAACCTCTCCTCCGCGCTGAGGCTCTACGTGCTGGCCTGGGCAAAGCGTGGCGGCAAGGCGCCTTGAAAGGTCCCCGGAGCAATTCCACCAAAAACGCGTAGCGGTTTTCCGTCCGGAATTGCGTAAAGAAAATAGTTCGAGCGACACGGCCATCCGCTAGTCAGTGAAGGCGGGCAAGCCTGACCAGTGCAAAAAGAAAGTTGCCTAATTGACTGATCCCCAGCCAATCACCAACGACACCATCCCGCGAATTCTGCATATTGTTCTCATCGAAATTCGTGCGACCGATAATCTCGATAAAGCTCGAATGCTTGCTGACGCGCTCCACAATGCGCCAAGCTTGATTGCTTCTGGCTGTGAGCCGCAAGACACTTGGACAAGCGTCCTCTCCACCGCACATCGGCTTGAGATTGAGCCTTATATCACTTCGCTGCTGAGACACGTTCGATCGCAGCAAAATTCAAACTGAGACACTACCAGCCTCCATCAAAGGCTGAACCGGCTGTGACGCTCTGCTGCGCCTTGCGCTTGGCGCCGAAGCTGAGCACGCACTCGCCGATGACCGCCTGGCCGAATTGTCGGCCGCCCATCTCGACGAGCTTTCGCGCATCGAGCCCATGCTCAAGCGCCTGCTCTTTCGTCAGGAGCCGTCCTGAAAGACAAGGCAGCCCGGTCGATGCCCAGGCCCACGGCTTCGGTGGATGAGCCTCAACCGCCGTCCAGCGATTTCAGCAGATTCTCGATTGTGAAGGGGTTCGCCTTGGGTTTCGGCAGCTCCGGAGCGGAACTGTCATTGACGCCGGGAAGCGACCGGTCGACCTTTGGTGCCTGCTCGGCCGCCTTGCGCTCGGCTTCCAGTCTCGCCTGCTCGGCCTTCCTGCGATCGGCTTCCAGTCTCGCCTGCTCGGCCTTCCTGCGATCGGCTTCCAGCCTTGCCTGCTCCGCCTTCTTGCGATCGGCCTCGGCCTGGGCCTTTGCCGCTTCATCGGCTGCCTGCTGTTCGGCCCTGGCCTTCGCGTCGGCCTCGGCCTGGGCCTTCGCATCAGCTTCCGCCTTGGCGCGCGCCTCGGCCTCGGCCTGAACCTTGGCATCGGCTTCTGCTTTTGCTCTTGCCTCTTCTTCCGCCTTGGCTTTCGCCTCCTCTTCCGCTTTGGCTTGTGCCGCCGCTTCCGCTTCTGCCTTGGCCTCCGCCTCTGCCTTGGCTTGTGCCTCCGCCTCTGCCTTCGCTTGCGCCTCCGCCTCGGCTTTCGCCCTGGCCTCAGCCTCGGCCTTCTGCCGCGCCTCTTCCTCTTGCCGGCGCAGTTCCTCGGCCACGCGCTCGCGCTCGGTCTGCAGCGCCGCGTAGTAGCGCACCTCGCGCCGCAGCCTCTGCTTCTCGAGCAGTTCCGCCTGCATCGCCTCGACCCGCTGCTGCTCCTTCTCCAGCGCGCGCTGGGTCAGGAACTGCGCCAGCGGCGCGCTGTCGAACTGGGGCGCCGTTGCCCCGAGCGGGCCGGCAAGGCTGAAATTCACCGCCGGCTCGGAGCCGACCAGCGCCTCGTCGCCGGGACGATAGGTGATAGCACCCTTGGCGGTCACCGTGCTCGCATCGAGGTCGGCGGTGACGTCCGCCGACAGCGTCGCCGCCGGATTGTCGAGGCTGATCGGCGGCGCCCGCAGCGTGCCGTTGGCAACGGTGAAGGCGATGTCGGCGTCTCCTGCCGTGAAACTGCCGTCACCGGCGATCTGCGGTGCGAAACCGGCGGTCTTGGCGGCATCGATGTCGCGCCCGATCGCATCGGCCTTGGCGATGATGGCGGCAAAGGCATCGGGATTGATGCCGCCGACGGTCAGCCCCTTGAGCGCCGCCGTGCCGGACCCGGACAGGGCGGCAACCATGGCATCGACGGACTTGCCGCTGGTCGACAGCGCCGCCGAAATGTCGCCGCTGCCGCTGATACCGGCGTCCGGCAGCACTGCGGAAAGATCGCTGCCGGCCAGCTTCAACTGACCCGAAAACAAGCCGGTGCCGTCTGTGTTCTTGAGTTCGAACAGGCCGGTCAGCGCCCCGCCATGGAGCTTGGCCTTGAGGTCCGAGACATGGATGCCTTCCCGGTCGAGCTTCAGCGTCAGCGCCGCGTCATGGGCGGTGGCGAACGGTCCGGCGGCAAGGGCTTCCGTGTTGAGGTCGAGATCGGCGCTGAACGGCAGGGTCGACTTCTGGCTGAATGGCGTCGTCGGCCAGCCGCGCTTGGCGGAAGCGAAGGACTGGTCACCGAACAGCGACACCGCCAGCGGATCGAGGTCGAGCTCGTCGAGCGCCAGCGCGCCGGCAAGATGCGGCAGCCCGTCCTTCATGTCGACATTGACGTCGCCCGACACCGCCGCCTTGTTGATGGCGCCGCTCAGCCCGCTCAACACCAGGAGCCCATTGCCGAAATCGGCATCGGCGGCAAGCGATGCCGACGTGCCGGTGCCCATGCCCGGCAGCCCGACACCGGTCGTCATCAGCCACGGCTCGATATCAGCAGCGTCGAGATTGATCTTGCCCTTGGCGGTGGCGCCTTGCTGCGTCTCGGCGACGGTCCCGTCGAAGCTCGCCCGGAAATCGTCGGCCGTGAGATTGAAGCTGGTCGCCAGACCGCCGCCCAGCGAGCCCTTCGCCGAGAGGTCGGTGGTCGCCTGTCCGAGCATGCCGAGCGGCAGCGCCGGCAGCCCATAAAGCGCAAGCAGCGTGGCGGCGTTTTCGTTGCGAGCGTTGAAGGTCAGCGCTACCGGCGCCTCCAGAAGCCGATCCGCCGTGCCCTTGCCCGAGAGCGAGGCCGAAAAAGCGGAGCCGCCGGCCTTGCCTTGCGCGGAGAGCGCGAGCCCCGTGGTGCCGTCGCCATTGTCGGCAGCACTTGTCACAAGGTCGACACGGGCGTCCTGGAACAATTCGGGATAGGCGGCCGCACGGGTGGCCAGGCCCTTCAGAACCTGATTGTCCGGATAATGCTGAGCCGCGACATCGACGAGCGGCTTGAGATCCACGGCCACGACGGATGCGTCGAGCTTGCCCGTCGGGCTTTCCGGAAAGTCCTTGATGCGCCCAGTGGCGCTGATCGAGGCGCCGGCAAGCCCGCCGACCGAGAGCCGGTCGATTTCGAGCAGGCCCTCACGCAGCCGCAACGCCGTATCCACCGTGTCGGCGGTCAGCCCGCCGGCGCTGACCGGGCCCGCCTTGATCTGGAAATCGAGGTCGCGATCCGAGAAACGGTTGGCGCCCTTGTCGCTGACGAAGATCGAGGCGAAGGCCGCCAACCCGTCGACATCGAGCTCGCCGCCTTCCAATCGCATCAGCACCGAGGGCCTGGCGCCGTCGGGCTGGCTGGAATCGATGCTGCCCGAGAACTTCGCCTTGCCGAGGATGAGTTCGAGATCGCTGAAGGACTGCCGGTTCTCGCTGAGATCGACCTTGGCCTTGAAGCCCGCCGCCGGCAGGCGGCGGATCGCGTCGTCGACATCCTTCGACAGCCAGGCGGCGAAACCGGAGGGCTGTCCGACGGCAAGCAGCAGCGAGCCCGTGAAGCCGAAATGGTCCTCGACGCTCAGCATGCCGTCGGCCTCGAGCGTTGCCCGGCCCGGCAGCGTCGCGGCAAGCGACTTCACCGACCAGCCGCCTTCGACCGGCTCCGCCGACAGCCGCACGTCACGCACCGTCGTGTCGCCCGCCACCACCGCCGGCAGCCTGACCTCGACCGTGCCCGGTATCGTCGGCTTCGGCATGTGCTGAAGCGTCTGCTCGAAAGCCGCAATGCGCTGATCGAGCGTCAGCCCGGCTCCGGCGGATGCGCCCACCGCCTCGTCGAACTGCACCTGCGCACCACTCGCTTCGATCGAAAAATGCGGCTTGAGGCCGAGATCGACCGAAGCCTTGCCGTCGGCGGTGTAGGGATTGTCGAGCGGCCCGGTCTCGAAGCGGAATTCGTCGACGCCGAGTTCCTGGTGGTCGAGCGCGAACTTGCCGTTGAGGCGGAAGCCAGGGTCCGGCTTGCCGGTGCTGACCTTTACAGGTTCGCCGTCGGTGCCGCGCAATTCGGCCGAGTTCCTGTCCGCTCCAGAGACCTTGAACTGACCGGAATAGACCGCCGCGCCCTTGATGATGCCGGCATTGCCGTCGGTCTCGATGATGAGCGGATAGGCATCCGGATCGGCCTTCACCCTGAGCCGCATCCGGCCGTCGGCTTCCACCCTGCCGGTGGAGGCAGAGACGTCCGTACGCAGGCCGTCGAAGCGCAGCGTGCCGTCCATCCGCCATGGGCCGGCAAGCGACTTGGCCGAAACGGTCGAGTTGATCTCGGAGATAAAATGGCTGCGCCCGCCGGCCGCATGGCGCAGTTCGATCTGGCCTTCTGTAACCGTCAGCTTCTCGATCGCGATCTGGCCCGCATCGAAGGGTGTCGACGGCCGGATGGCCCAGTCGACCGTGCCGTCGCCGGCGACGTCGATCGTCGCCTTCGGATGCACCAGCCGCATGTCGAAGATCAGCAGCTCGCCGCGCAGGAAAGGCGCAAGCTCCGCATCCATGGAGAAGGTCTCCATCGTCATCGCCGGCTGGCCGCCAGGGCCGCCGGCGACCTCGACATTGGAGAAGGTCACCGAGGGGAACGGCAAAAGCCGCGCGGTCGCATCGCCTTTCACCGTCACCTTGCGGCCGAGGATGGTGCTCGCCTCGCGCTCGAAATCGGCGCGGTACCCGGTCCAGTCGATGAAATACGGCACCACCAGCGCCGCGCACAGCACCAGCACGAACAGCCCACCGAAGATCACGAACAGGCGTGCGAGCATTTTCTCCCCGGATTGAAAGTCAGCCGCACTCTACCCGCATCCGCGTGTCGATAAAGAGGCAATTCGGCCCGATTCGCCCGCCGATCCGGGGTAACGGCCGTTGTTGCGGAACCGCTCGCGGTCGCGATATCCTTTTGGAACGCACCTGCCGCAAGCGGCCACGCCCGGCCGCGGTCATCTTAACCAAATCGTCAAACGCGGAGCATTCCCGATGTCAGGCAATAACTGGGACAGGGTGCCGATCGATGCGCAGAGCGTCGATGCCCCGCTATCGCTCGCCGCGGTTTTCCTGGTCGTGACGGTCGGCAGCGATCGCGCGGCCCTCTCGAAGGTGGCCTCGGTGCTTGGCGGGCTTGACGATGTCGTCAAGAATGTCGGCTTCCGCGACCTGTCCGGCCGGTTGTCATGCATCGCCGGCATCGGCGCCGATCTCTGGGCGCGCCTTTCCTCGGACCGGCGGCCGCGCGAGCTGAAGGCCTTTGCGCCGGTCAAGGGACCGGTCCATTCGGCGCCGTCGACGCCTGGCGACCTCCTCTTCCACGTCCGCGCCGAACGCTCCGACATGTGCTTCGAGTTCGAGCGCATCCTGCTGGACAGCCTGGGCGGCAGCGTCACCGTCGCCGACGAGGTCACCGGCTTTCGCTATTTCGACGCGCGCGATCTGCTCGGCTTTGTCGATGGCACAGCCAACCCCACCGGTCTCGACCTGCCAGCCTCAGCCCTTGTCGGCGACGAGGATGCCGACTTTGCCGGCGGCAGCTATGTCGTCGTCCAGAAATACCTGCACGATCTTGGTGCCTGGGCGGAAACGCCGACGCACGTCCAGGAAGAAATCATTGGCCGCACCAAGATCGACAACATCGAGATCGATGATGACGACAGGCCGCGCAAGTCGCACAAGTCGCTGGCGACCATCGAGGACGACGCAGGCAACGAATACGACATACTGCGCGACAACATGCCTTTCGGCCGGCCGGGGCAGAAGGAATTCGGAACCACTTCATCGGCTACACCCGCTATCTGTGGGTGATCGAAAAAATGCTGCAGCGCATGTATGTCGGCGAGCCGCCGGGCGCCTACGACCGGTTGCTCGACTTCTCCACGCCGCATACCGGCACGACCTTCTTCGCGCCGACACGGCCAACGCTGCAAAAGCTTGCCGAGGGGATGCGGGAATAGCGTCTGGCGACCAGCCTATCCTGCACCCGGCAAGATCTTGCCGGGGTTCATGATGTTCAGCGGATCGAGCGCCTGCTTGATGGTGCGCATGACGTCGACGCCGTGGCCGAGCTCGTGGCGCAGGAAGCCGACCTTGCCCTGGCCGATGCCGTGCTCGCCGGTGCAGGTGCCTTCCATGGCGATCGCTCGCATGTTGAGCCTGCCGACGAATTTTTCCGCGAGCGCGATCTCTTTTGGGTTGTCGACGTCCATCAGCACCAGCACATGGAAATTGCCGTCGCCGGCATGGCCGACGATCGGCGCGATCAGGCCCATTTCGGCGATGTCGGCTTCGGTTTCGGTGACGCATTCGGCAAGCCGCGAGATCGGCACGCAGACATCGGTGGACAGGCCTTTGGCGCCGGGGCGCAGCGTCAGCGACGACCAGTAGGCGTCGTGCCGCGCCTTCCAAAGCTTCGTGCGCTCTTCGGCGACGCTGGTCCACAGGAACGGCCCGCCGCCATTCTCCTCGGCGATCATGCCGAAAGTCTCGGCCTGCTCGGCGACGCCGGCATCGCTGCCGTGGAATTCGACGAACAGGCATGGGCTCTCAGGATAGTCGAGCTTGGAATAATTCTTCATCGCCCGCATCTGCAGCGCGTTGACCAGTTCGATCCGCGCCACCGGAATGCCCATCTGGATGGTCGCGATCACGGTGTTGCAAGCTGCTTCAAGAGTCGGGAAAGGGCACACGCCGCCCGAGATCGCCTGCGGAATGCCCTGCAGCCTGAGCGTCAGCGAAGTGATGATGCCGAGCGTGCCTTCCGAGCCGACCAGCAGCCGGGTCAGGTCGTAGCCGGCCGAGCTTTTCTTCGCCCGCTTGCCGGTCGTCACCGCCTCGCCGTCGGCCATGACCGCGGTCAGCGACAGCACGTTCTCGCGCATGGTGCCGTAGCGCACGGCGTTGGTGCCGGAGGCGCGCGTCGCTGCCATGCCGCCGAGCGAGGCATTGGCGCCGGGATCGATCGGGAAGAACAGGCCGGTGTCGCGCAAATGCCGGTTGAGGTCCTCGCGGGTGACGCCGGGCTCAACCGTGCAGTCGAGGTCCTGCGGATTGACCGAAAGGATGCGGTTCATCCGCGAAGTGTCGATCGAGATGCCGCCGCCAGGCGCATTGGTGTGCCCCTCGAGCGAGGAGCCGACGCCAAAGGCGATGACCGGGACGCGGTGCGCGGCGCAGGTGCGCACGATCTCCTGCACCTCGGCTGTGCTCTCAACAAAGACGACGCCGTCCGGCGCCTGGGTCGGGATATAGGTGGTGGTGTGCGCGTGCTGGCCGCGGATCGCCTCGCCGGTCTGAAAACGCTCGCCGAACTGCTGCTTGAGGATGCCGAGCACCGCGGCGATGCCTTCCTCGTTGCGCTCGACGGGGTTGAGGTCGCTCAAAGCCATGAATTCCTCCGCGAATGGACCAGCGGCCACTCTTGCTATGCAGCTATGGATGATGCCTAAAGCAATTCCAGGAAAAGTGTGAAGCGGTTTTCCGTCCGGAATTGCGCCGGAACAAAGAGAACCTCACCAGCCACGCCCTGTCCAGCGACGATCAAGGAAAACCAGATGACGATGCCCGCGCCAATCATTTCCAAGCCGATGGCGATCGAGAAGGACTGGATCGACTATAACGGCCATCTCAACATGGCCTATTACAACGTGCTGTTCGATCGCTGCTCGGACGAGGCGTTCGAGCTGATGGGCATGGGGCCGAACTATGCCAAGGAGCGCCGCCTGACCATCTACACGGCCGAGGTCCATGTCTGCTATGTGCAGGAACTGCACCTCGACCACAAGGTGAAGGTCTCGTTCCAGCTCATCGATCATGACGAGAAGCGGCTGAGGGTCTATCAGGAAATCCGTCACGTCGACGGCTGGCTGGCCGCGACGTCGGAGCAGCTTGCGCTGCATGTCGATATGGCCGGACCGAAGGTCGCCCCCTTCCCGGCCGATGTGATGGCGCAGGTCGAGGCCATGCGCGCCGCCCATGCCGCGCTGCCGATGCCCGAGCGTGCCGGCCGTTCGATCGGCATCAAACGCAAGAGCGCTTGAAAACCCCTCCGCCCGCGTTAACCTTACCAAGGTTTTAACGTGAACAAGTCGCTTGAGTCCGTTGAACGACTCAGTGGGACGTTCGAAAACCGCCGTGCCGGGTTGCGCGGGTGGCAGGCGGAATGCGGTGCGAGGATAGTGCATGAAGACCGATATCAAGGTGGAAGTGGAGCGGTTGGCGGCCGATCCGCGCATCACCGATTATGATTTCTGGCGATCGTTGAAGAACGTCAACAACGAGATTTTTCACATCGCCAACAACAATGAGCCCATCCCCTTCGACATGATCCGCTGGCGCGCGATCCTCAAGCAGGCGCGCATGAGGCGCGGTCACGCCTAAACAATTCCAGGAAAAGTGCGCAGCGGTTTTCCGTCCGGAATTGCGAGAAAATAACCCGCTCTCAACCCTCAGCGCTCCCTTAAACCGCCAAGTGGCGAGCGCGGCTCGACCGGCGACGACTGGATGATGGCGGTGTTGGTCATCGCATAGGGAATGATCTTGTCGATCACCCGCTCCAGTTCGGCGACCGAGCCGACATGCGCCAGCGCAATGAAGCAATCCTCGCCGGTCACCCGGTCGCATTGCGCGATTTCCGGCAGCTCGCGGATGATCTCGGCCACGACGGCGAGCTGCCCGGGCACAGGCCTGATCCTGAGCCATGCCGACAGCTTCATGCCGAGCGCCGCCGGATTGATCCTCACCGTATAGGCCTCGATCACGCCATTCTCCTGCAGCTTGCGGATGCGTTCGGCAACGCTCGGCGCCGACAGCCCGACGGCACGCGCCAACTCAGCTGTGCTGGTGCGGGCATCTTTTTCCAGAAGCCGTAGTATCTTCAGGTCCGCCGCATCCAGGTCGACATTTTCATTTCGAAGGCGTTTCAACAAAATCCACTTTCTTCTGAACGTTAGCGGCGGTCAAACCCGTTCATCACCCATATAAGCCGCGGAGTTCGCCTGCGATAATGAGCGCATGAATTCTGAAGCGCAAGTTCGTGCGATACATCGGGCCGCTGGCGACACCGGCGCCGCGCGTCCTGCCCTCGCCGGCCTGGCCGATGCGCTGCCGCCGCATGTCTGGTTTTGCGTCAGCGCCATCTTCCACTATCTCGGGCCGGCCTTCGCCGTGCTTTTGTTCGCGCAGGTCGGCGTGCTCGGCATGGCCTGGCTGCGCATCGCCGCGGCCGCGCTCGTCTTCGCGCCGCTCACCAAGCCATGGACGGTTTTCGCGCGCGCCGACCGCTCAACACGGCTGCTGCTGTTGGCCTTCGGCGCCTGCCTGGCGGTGATGAACTGCGCCTTCTATCTGGCTCTCGACCGCCTGCCGATCTCGCTGGTGGCAGCGATCGAATTCGTCGGCACGATCGGCGTGGCGCTCGTCGGCTTGCTAAGCCGGCGCAATGTCGCGGCGCTCGCCATCGCCATCGCCGGCACCTTGCTGCTGATCGATATCAAATGGTCCAGCGATCCTGTCGGCCTGTTCTGGGCCTTTCTCAACGGCGCGCTGTTCGTTGGCTACATCGTGCTGGGCCACCGCATCGCCCAGACCGGCATCGGCATTGCGGGCCTCGGCACCGCGATGGCGATCGCCTTCCTGGTCGTGCTGCCCATCGGCTTCAGCGAGGCGTTGCCGGCATTCTCGGCGCCGCAACTGCTGCTCGCCGCCATCGGCGTCGGCGTCTGCTCCTCGGTCATCCCCTATATCTGCGACCAGCTCGCCATGGCGCGGCTACCGCGCGCGAGCTTCGCCTTGATGCTGTCGCTCCTGCCGCTGACCGCAACGCTGATCGGCGTCATCGTGCTCAGGCAGGTTCCGAGCCTGACCGATTGCCTCGGCATCGCGCTGGTTGTGGCTGGCGTCGCCATGCATAAGCCGGCGCGGGAATGATCCGCCGACAGCACCGGTGAGGTGTGTCGAGATTCGGGTCAGGCCAGCTTCTGTTTCAGAAACGCGATCGTCCTCCCCCACGCCAGATCGGCCGCCTTCTTGTCGTAGCGCGCGGCCGAAGTGTCGTTGTTGAAAGCGTGGTTGACGCCGTCATAGACATAGACGGTGTACTCGACATGCGCGGCATCGAGCGCCTTCTTGTAGGCATCGATGCCGGCGTCGATGCGCTCGTCGAGCCCGGCATAATGCAGCAGCAGCGCCGCCTTGATCTTCGGCACGTCCTCCGCCTTCGGCTGCATGCCGTAATAGGCGACGCCGGCGTTGAGGTCCGGCGCATTGACGGCGAGCATATTCACCGTGCCGCCGCCCCAGCAGAAGCCGACCGCGCCGACCTTGCCGTTGCCGTCCTTGAAGCCCTTGAGATAGGCGACCGTCGCCACGCCGTCGGCCGCGACTTGGGCAGCATCGAGCTCGTTGAACATGTCGCGCGCCTTGTCCTCGTCGGCGGGCGTGCCGCCGAGTGGCGACAGGAAGTCCGGCGCCAGCGCCACGAAACCTTCCAGCGCCACGCGCCGGGCAACGTCGCGAATATGCGGGTTGAGCCCCCGGTTCTCATGGATGACGATGACAGTTCCCGCCTTGCTGGATTGATCGGCCGGCTTGACCAGATAGGCCTTCATCTCACCGCTGCTGCCGGGATAGGTGATGTCCTCGCCCTTCACCCTCGGATCGTCCTCGGCGACGATCGCCGCCTTGGCCGAGTTCGCCGCCAGCATCGGCGCGATCGCCGCGGCCGCGGCACCTGACCCGGCGAGCCGGGTCAGTTGCTCCATGAAGCGCCGTCGGTCGAGCGTCAGATGCGTGTATTCGTCAAAGGCATCGATCATCGCCTGGGTGATGATGGGCTGCGTGATGTTGGGCTGCGTGATGACGGGCTTTGCGACAGGTTCGGTCATGGCTCTCCTCGACGGCTGCTCGATGCGCAAGATAGGGTTGCAACGCGCGCGGTCCAGTCACCTGCCGGCGACAGCGGCACTCGACTGAAACCTCGACCATGACGATCGCAGGCAGCCTCTGCATCCATCACATTTTGGTCATTTCCAAAAGCGTTGACCGTGCTGTCACATTAGGAAGGGAAGCTGCCGGCGCGGCCTCGCCCAATCCAGACGACGAAAAGGGGAATGCCATGAACGTCCAGGACATCGTGAACACCGTTTCGCAATCGGCCGGGCTCGACCAGCCAACCACCGAAAAGGTCGTCGGCACAATATTCTCCGTGCTCGAGCACGAAGCCGAAGGCACCAGCATTTCGTCCTTCTTCGACCAGATCCCCGGCGCCGGTGCGTTGGCCCGGTCTGCTGTCGTCGCTGCAGGGAGCGCTTGGCGGCGTGCTCGGCGAAAAGGCAGGCGCACTGATCAACGGCGTTGCGGCGCTTAAAGAGTCCGGCCTTGACATGGCGCAGATCCGACAGGCCGGCGAAACCTTGATCAAGCAGGCGGAAGTGGCCGCCGGTCCGGATCTCACCAACCAGGTGCTCGGCCAGGTGCCCAGCCTGAGGAGCCATCTCGGCCTCTGAACGGGCGAGCGCAGCTCCGCTATTTGGCCAGCGTGTAGGCCATCACGTAATCGCCCGGATTGGTGC
Source organism: Mesorhizobium dulcispinae (assembly GCF_033977345.1). Taxonomy (NCBI): domain Bacteria; kingdom Pseudomonadati; phylum Pseudomonadota; class Alphaproteobacteria; order Hyphomicrobiales; family Phyllobacteriaceae; genus Mesorhizobium; species Mesorhizobium dulcispinae. Next base: position 309,027 of record NZ_JAVIIY010000005.1, on the reverse strand, counting down.
CGACCGAGCCGTGACCGCCGGCGACGATGACCACGAACTGGCGGCCGTCGGCGACCGTGTAGGTCATTGGCGTCGACTGTCCGCCCGCCGGCAGCCTCGCCTGCCAGAGCTGCCTGCCGGTGGTGAGGTCGTAGGCGCGCAGATAGTCGTCGACCGCGGCGCCGAGGAAGGCGACGCCGCCGGCTGTGATCGTCGGGCCGCCGATGCCCGGCACGCCGACCTTGAACGGCAAGGGCAGCGGCGTCATGTCGTAGACGGTGCCGTTGCGATGCCTGTAGGCGATCTGGCCGGTCCTGAGGTCGACGCCGGCGACATAGCCCCATGGCGGCGCCTGGCAGGGAATGCCGAGCGGCGACAGGAACGGTCCCATCACCACCGCGTAAGGCGCCCCTTCGTTGCGGTTGAGACCCTGCTCGCTACCTTTCGTGTTGTCGCCTGGCGGCGGCACGTCGGCGCGCGGAATGAGCTTCGACGTGAAGGCGAGGTAGGTCGGCATGCCGAACATCACCTGCCGCACCGGATCGACCGCGACGCCGCCCCAGTTGAACACGCCGAAATTGCCGGGATAGATCAGCGAGCCCTGCAGCGAAGGCGGCGTATAGCGCCCCTCGTAGCGCAATTTCCTGAGCGCGATCCGGCACGCCAGCTGGTCGAACATGGTGATGCCCCACATGTCCGCGCCGGTCAGCCGCTTGGGGTTGAACGAAAGCCCAGATTCCGGCTGCGTCGGCGAGGCATGGTCGCCTTCGATCGCGCCGCCCGGCGCCGGCATCTCCTTCACCGGGATGATCGGCTCGCCGGTGCTCCGGTCGAGCACATAGAGGTCGCCCTGCTTGGTCGGCCCGACCAGCGCCGGCACGACCTCGCCGCTGGCCGAGGTGATATCGATGAGTGTCGGCTGAGCCGGCACGTCCATGTCCCACAGGTCGTGATGCACCAGCTGCCGAACCCAGCGCATTTTTCCGGTGTTGAGGTCGAGCGCCGTGATCGAGGAGGAGAATTTCTCGACATTGGCGCTGCGGCCCATGCCGAGCTGGTCAGGCGTCTGGTTGCCGAGCGGCAGGTAGAGCAGGCCGAGCTTCTCGTCGGCGCTCGCCGTCGACCACATGTTGGGCGAGTTGTTCGTGTATTTTTGCCCCGCCGCCAGCGGTGTCGTCTGGTCCGGATTGCCGGAGTCCCAGTTCCACAGCAAGGCGCCGGTGCCGGCATCGTAAGCGCGGATGACCCCGGACGGCTCCTCGGTCGAATAATTGTCGTTGACCGCGCCGCCAACGATGATCTTGCCGGCGACGATCAGCGGTGCCGAGGTCGAATAATAGTAGCCCGATTTGGGATAGGGCATGTTGGTCATGAGGTTGAGCGTGCCGCCTTCGGCGAAGGACGGACACACCTGGCCGTTGGCCGCATCGAGCGCGATCAGCCTGGCGTCCGAGGTCGGCAGATAGATGCGCGCAGCGCAAGGCTGCCCGGCCGCGATCTTGGCATCGGCGTAGTAGGATACGCCGCGGCAGGTCTGGTGCTGGCGGTTGGGGTCCAGCTTGACCTTCGGATCGTAGCGCCATTTCTCCTTGCCGTTCGCGGCATCGATGGCGATGGCGAAATTGTGCGGCGTGCAGATGAACAGCGCATCGCCGATCTTCAGCGGCGTCACCTGATAGGTCGTCTCGCCGATGTCGTCGGGGCCTTTCACGTCGCCGGTGCGGTAGGTCCAGGCCGGCTGCAGCTTGGCCACATTGTCCGGCGTGATCTGGTCGAGCGGCGAATAGCGCTGGCCGAACGGCGTGCGGCCGTAGAAATGCCATTCGCCGGCCGGCATGTCGCCGCCGAGATTGGCCGTGGGCGTCACCTTGTCGGTGTCGAGCGTGCCGCCGATATCCATGGCATCGGTGGTCATCGAATAACCGGCCACCGCCAGCGAGGCGAGAACCGCCAGGATCAGCGGCGCGCGCCCGTCCGGACCCTTGAATCCACGTCTGGCCCACGGCGTCAGCAGCCACAGCGCGATGAGGACGATGATTCCGCCGCGCGGACCGAGCTGCCACCAGTCGAATCCAATCTCCCACACCGCCCAGCACAGCGTGCCGAGCACGAATACCGCATAGACCCACAGTCCCGTCGAACTGCGCCGGAGGATGAGCCAGGCGGTGATCAGGAACACGAGACCGGCAATCAGGTAGTACCAGCTGCCACCCAACGTGACGAGCCAGATGCCACCAGCGCCAAGCACCAGACCAATGAGGAAGAGGACGAGGGAGGTGATCGTGACAGCCAAGATGATACTCCTTCGACTGTTGCGCGGTTGCGGCGCCTCTCAGGCGACGGCGTGCCGTCCCTGCCCTGCCGGCAGCTTTCCCCCCGCTGGCCGCGCCTGTCAAGCGAACCGGGGCGGTGCAAAAATGGAACAAAACGTAGACACTTCTGGCCTTTCGCTGCCGAATCACTACATTCGGGGGCGATGTCCGGCTTTTCGGAAGACATGCCCTTCTTTGATGAACCGAATGCGCGGCCCGCAGCCCCATCCGGCATTGCTGCGCGCGCCATGGCCGCGCGCAGCGCCCAGAACCGTGCGCCCGACTACCTTAACGGCCTCAATCCAGAACAGCGGCTGGCCGTCGAAACAACGGAGGGCCCGGTGCTGGTGCTGGCCGGCGCCGGCACCGGCAAGACGCGGGTCTTGACCACGCGCATCGCCCACATCCTTTCAACCCATAGAGCAAACCCGTGGGAGATCCTCGCCGTTACCTTCACGAACAAGGCGGCGAGGGAGATGAAGACTCGTATTGGCCTGCTCGTAGGCGAGAAGATCGAAGGCATGCCGTGGCTCGGCACCTTCCACTCGATCGGCGTCAAGCTGTTGCGCCGTCACGCCGAGCTTGCCGGTCTGAAGTCCGATTTCACCATCCTCGACACCGACGACGTGGTGCGGCTGATCAAGCAGCTGATCCAGGCGGAAGGTCTGGACGACAAGCGCTGGCCTGCCAAGCAGTTCGCCCAGATGCTCGACAACTGGAAGAACAAGGGCCTTGGCCCGGACGAGATTCCGGAAGGCGATGCGCGCAGCTTCGGCAACGGCAAGGGCCGCCAGCTCTACAAGGCCTATCAGGAGCGGCTGCAGACGCTGAATTCCTGCGACTTCGGCGATCTGCTTTATCATCCGATCCGCATCTTCCGCGCCTATCCGGACGTACTGAAGGACTATCACCGCAAGTTCAAATACATCCTGGTCGACGAGTACCAGGACACCAACACTGCGCAATACATGTGGCTGCGGCTTCTGGCGCAGCGGCCCAGTGCGGGACGCCAGCAATCGGCCGAAGGCCGCAAGCCCGACCGGGCGTCGGCCGGTCAGGCCGCCCCCGCGGAGGCCAGCGAGCGTAGCGAGCGCGCGGCCGTGAGCGAAAACAAGGTTAACATTTGCTGCGTCGGCGACGACGATCAGTCGATTTATGGCTGGCGCGGCGCCGAGGTCGACAACATCCTGCGCTTCGACAAGGATTTTCCGGGCGCCACCATCATCCGGCTGGAGCGCAACTATCGCTCCACCGCGCATATCCTGGGCGCGGCTTCCCATCTCATCGCCCACAATGAGGGCCGCTTCGGCAAGACGCTGTTCACCGACCGCGACGACCCCGAGGACGAGAAGGTGCATGTCCATGCCGCCTGGGATTCCGAAGAGGAGGCACGCGCCATCGGCGAGGCCATCGAGGCCTACCAGCGGCAGAAGCACAATCTCAACGACATGGCGATCCTGGTGCGCGCGTCCTTCCAGATGCGCGCCTTCGAAGACCGCTTCATCACGCTCGGCCTGAACTATCGCGTCATCGGCGGTCCGCGTTTCTACGAGCGGCTGGAAATCCGCGATGCGCTGGCCTTCTTCCGCGTCGTCGCCAACAGCGGCGACGACCTCGCCTTCGAGCGCATCGTCAACGTACCGAAGCGCGGGCTTGGCGAAGCCACTATCCGCCAGATCCACGACACGGCGCGCGCCATGCAAATCCCGATGCTGGAGGCCGCAGCGACGCTCGCCGAAAGCGACGAGTTGAAGCCGAAGCCGCGCGCAGCACTCCGCGAGGTCGCAGCCAATTTCGAGCGCTGGCAGAAGGCGCTGGAAACCACACCGCACACCGAGCTCGCCGAGACTATCCTCGAGGAGAGTGGCTACACCGACATGTGGAAGAACGATCGTTCGGCGGAAGCGCCAGGGCGGCTGGAGAACCTGAAAGAGCTGATCCGCTCCATGGAGGAGTACGAGTCGCTGCGTTCCTTCCTCGAGCATGTCGCGCTGGTCATGGAGGCCGAGCAAGGCGAGTCGCTCGATGCGGTCTCGATCATGACGCTTCACTCGGCCAAGGGCCTCGAATTCGAGACCGTCTTCCTCCCCGGCTGGGAGGAAGGGCTCTTTCCCCACCAGCGCGCGCTCGACGAAGGCGGCCGCTCCGGCCTGGAGGAAGAGCGCCGCCTTGCCTATGTCGGCCTGACGCGGGCGAAAAAGAACCTGCACATCTGGTTCGTCTCCAACCGCCTGATCCATGGGCTGTGGCAGTCGACCATCGCGTCGCGCTTCCTCGACGAATTGCCGGAAACCCATGTCGATGTCGCCGACGGCGGCAATTCCTACGGCGGCTACGGTAATCCTTACGGCGGCGGTTCATTCGCCTCAGGCCGCGGCGGCGGCCGGCAAAATCCCTATGGCGCGTCGCGCTTCGACAATATCGGCGCCGAGAAATCGGGCAGCTTCTCCAACACCTACGCGACGCCCGGCTGGCAGCGCGCGCAAGCCAACCGCACTGAGGCGACTGACCGCAACTGGGGCACGCGCTCCGGCCATCAGGTCGAGCGCATCGGCTATGGCGAGACCGACAGCGGCTACGGCGCCGGCCGCACCAGCGTGAAAGGCCGCACCATCGAGGGCGAGCTGGTCGCCAAGTCGGTCGCCGATACGCCGTCCGCCTTCAGCGTCGGCGACCGCGTCTTCCACCAGAAATTCGGCAACGGCAACATCGCCGCGATCGACGGCAACAAGCTCACCATCGACTTCGACAAGGCCGGCCAGAAACGCGTGCTCGACGGGTTCGTGACCGGCGTTTGAGGAGGCCCCCTCACCGATACCGCGCCTGGTTCCACTTATGGCCGAGCAGCGACAGGATGATGATCAGCCCGTTGAAGAACTGGACGTAGAAGCCACTCAGGCCCGCCGCCACCACGCCGGTCTGGATGAACGACACCGTGACCGCGCCGATCGCGCCGCCGACCACGGTGCCGATACCGCCCCAGGTCGGCGTGCCGCCGACGAATACCGAAGCCAGCACCGGCAGCAGATAGCCGTCGCCCGCCGTCGGCCACCAGGTGAAGTTGATCATCACCGAGAAGGTGCCGGCGATCGCCGCCCCGATACCGACGAAGACGAACACCTTGACCCGCACGCGCTTGACGTCGATGCCCATCTGCTTGGCGCTGTCCGGATTGTCGCCAACCACTTTCACCTGCGCGCCGAAGCGATGGCGGTTGTAGAGCAGCGCCGAAAACACAACGAAGGCGATCGCCCAGAAGATCTGCACCGGGATGCCCCAGATCTGGCTGGAGAAGATCGCGTAGGCTGAGCTGTCGGCGAGGTTGGTCAGCGCCGTCGACTTGCCCTCGTTGATGATCTGGATCAGCCCGCGCAGCAGGAAGTTCATGCCGAGCGTGGCGATTAGCGACGACAACCCGCCATAGACCACCAGCGAGCCGACCAGGAAGCCGAGCAGCGTGCCGGTGACGAGCGCCGCGGCGATGCCGAGGAACGGATCGTAGCCGGCCTGCACGACCAGCGCGAAAACCCAGGAGGCAAAGCCCATGGTCGCCGGGAACGACAGGTCGATCTCGCCGCAGGTGACCACGAAGACCAGCGGCACGACCACGAACAGCGCGACGGGGAGCGTCGTCAGCACGGAACTGTAGAGATACCAGGTGGTGAAGACGGTCGGGTTGGCGATCATGAACACCGCCATCATGACGATGAACACGACGAGCGTGCCAAGCGATGCGCGGTTGTCGAGGACGAAGCCGCGCAGCCAGTGGTCGGACGGATGGTTCCATTCCTTACCTGACTCCTTGGCTACCTGGCCGCTGGCCCTTCCAAGAGGCGTTTGCAGATCGGGTTCCATGGCCTTGCTCATCACGCTCTCTGCTCCGCTTCGCCTGCCCCGTGCAGCCCCGGCAGCCCGCCCGGGTGTGCTATGTCTTCCATGAAGTTGATGAGGTCTTCGGCCGACTTGACCTCGCTGCGGTCGGCCGTCAGCGCCACCCTGCCGCGGTCGAGCACCACGAAACGATCGGCGATGTCGAAGACATGGTGGATGTTGTGGCCGATGAACAGGATCGAGCGGCCGCTCGCCCGCACCTGGCGCACGAAATGGAAGACCTTGGCGGTCTCGGTCAGCGACAGCGCCGTCGTCGGTTCGTCGAGGATGATCAGCTCCGCCTGCTTGTAGATGGCGCGCGCGATCGCCACGCCCTGTCGCTCGCCGCCCGAAAGCTGGCCGACGATCGACTGCGGCGTGAACACTTTCGAGGTGAAGCCGATCTCGCGCATCAGGCGGCTTGCCTCCTCGATTTCCTTGCCGACCTTCAGCCAGCCCATGAAGCCGGTGAGCTCGCGGCCCATGAAGATGTTGCGCACGATCGTCTGCTGGACCGCGAGCGCACGGTCCTGGAACACGGTCTCGATGCCGGCGTCGCGCGAGCGGGCGGCGCTCCATCCTGTCACCGGCTTGCCACGGACAAGAATCTCACCGCTGGTCGGCTTGACCACGCCGGACAGTATCTTGATCAGCGTCGACTTGCCGGCGCCGTTGTCGCCGATCAGGCCGACCACCTCGCCGCGGTCGACACTGAGATTGACGCCGCCCAACGCATAGACCTGACCATAGGATTTCTTGATGTCGCGCAGTTCGATGATGCGTTCGGCCATGGCAATCCTCATCTGATGTCGGCAGCCGGCTGTTCGCCGGCGGTCCCGCCGGCCGGGCTCGACCCGACCGGCGGCTTGGGAGTCAGCGCAACGCCTGCTTGGCCAGTTCCGACACGACCTGGTAATTGTCCGGCGTGACGAAACCGGCGCCGGTGTCGACATTCATCGGCGCTAACCCCAGCACCACTTGCTGGCATAGGCTGAGGATCGGCAGATAGCCTTGCAGGAACGGCTGCTGGTCGGCAGTGAGTTGCACCCAGCCGCCCTTGAATCCTTCGACGATCTGCGGACTGGTGTCGAAGCCGAAGTTGAAGATGTCGCCCGGCTTGCGGCCCGCCGCCTGCATGTAGGTGGCGACATTGCCGAGCATCTGGCCGCCGGGATAGCCGACGGCCTTGACGTCGGGGTGGTTGAGCAGCGCTGCCGTGATCACTGGAATGGCGAGGTTGGGGTCGGACGCCCATTCGCCGCTCGGCGGCGAGGACAGCTGGATGACCTCGACGCCGGCCTCCTTCAGGGCCGCCACCGTGCCGCGCTCGCGCGCGCCGCGGTTCTCGTTCTCGAACGGACCGATCATGATCGCCTTGTCGCCAGCCTTGAGCTTGGCGAGCTTGAACGCCTCGGCGCCGAGCGCCCGGCCCTGCTGCTCCTGCTGCGCGCCGACATAACCGCCGCCGAACGCCGCCACCACCTTCGGCACCGGCACGTTCTGGTACATCATCTGGATGCCGTCCTTATGCGCCTGCTCGGCCAGCGGCATGATCGCGGCGTCGCCCGGATGACCCATCATCGCGATGCCCTGCGGCTTGACCGCGACCGCCTCGCGCAGCTGCTGCACCATCTTCTCGACATCCCACTGGGAGAAGATGTAGTCGACCTTCGGCCCGAGATCGGCCGCCGCCTGCTTGGCGCCATTGTAGACGATGGTGCCGAAGGCGTCGCCCTCTGCGCCGCCGACGAAGAAGCGGATGTGGACGTCCTTGCACCATTGGGCGTCGAGCGCCTGCGCCGGCAAGGTGGAGATCGAGGCGCAGAGCGCCGCGGCAGCCGCCACGACGGTCGAGCGCAGAACAGTCCTTGTGGTCGTGATGCTCATGCACGTTCCTCCCTTTGTGTCCCTCGCAATCGAGGGTTTTCGACAATTGCTTCGGCCTGATGCCGCAGTCCCTTGCGACCGGCTCCTCCCGCCGGCCAATCCTCACATCAAATTTGGCCTCACACCGGATTAGGCAGGTAGCTGGCTCCTCCCCGGCATTGCTTGAGATAGTCGAGCGCCCGCACCTGGCCGGTGATCTCGAGGTCGCCGCGATAGACCGGATCGTGCCAGCCTTCGATGTCGATCGCCCCGCGATAGCCGGCGAGCCGCAGCTCGCTGATCACGCGCGTCCAGTCGCTGTCGCCGAAGCCCGGCGTGCGCATCTGCACGAATGGCAGGCGGCCGAACACGCCGTGCTCGCGGATCACGTCCCAGCGCACCGTCGCGTCCTTGCCGTGGACATGGAAGATGCGCGGCGCCCATTTGCGGATCTGCGGGATCGGGTCGATCAGGTAGACGAGCTGATGGCACGGCTCCCATTCGAGGCCGAGATTGTCGTTCGGCAATTCGTTGAACATCAGCTCCCAGGCATCGGGATTGTGGGCGATGTTCCAGTCGCCGCTCGCCCAGTTGCCGTCCATGGCGCAATTCTCGAAGGCGATGCGCACGCCCTTGTCGGCGGCGCGTTTCGCCAGCGGTGCCCAGACCTCGCGGAAGCGCGGCAGGCTGTCGGTCAGCGGCTTGCCCCGCACGCGGCCGGTAAAGCCACTGACCGTGGAAGCGCCGAACAGATGCGCATTGTCGATCACCGCCTCCCAGGCCGCGAGCACGCCGCGATCGACCTCGCCGCTTTCCAGCGGATTGCCGAAGACGCCGATCGAAGACACAGTGACGTCGGCATCGCCGATCGCCTCGCGGATCTCTCCGGCCAACCGCGGCAGGTCCTTGCCGCCCAGCGTCTGCCAGAAGAAGGGCTGGATGCTCTCGAAGCCGAGCGGCAGGATCTGTCTGATATAGGCAGCCGGATCGTCGAGATTGGCTCGCACCATGGTGCCGATCCTGATGTCGAGAAGCGGGTTTGGCATCATTGCGTTTCCTGTGCGATCGCCACGCGGCGGCCGGTCTCGGCGCTTTCGATCGCGCCGAAGACCATGGCCAGGCTCTTGATGTTGTCGCTGCCGCGCGTCTCCGGCTCGGTCCCGGCTTCGATCGCGTGCATGAAATCCTTGATGATACCGAGATGGCCACCGACGCGGTCCGACGCGTCGAGCGGCGGCACGTCGATCGGCTGGGTCTTATCGATGATACCGTCGCGGCCGGACGCAACCACCTCCGCCTTCAGCCCGTCATGGCCGTCCCAGAGTAGGCTGCCGCGCTCGGCGACGATGCGCCAGCTGCCTTCCCAGCTGGTGCGGAAGCCGTCGGCGCACCAGCTTCCGGCATAGGTGAAGACCTTGCCATCGCCAAAGTCGAAGACGGCGCTGGCGGACGATCCCTGCCGGTACCAGGAACTGGCCGGCTCCCATTCCTGGCAATAGACGCTGGCCGGCTCGCCGGCGACCATATAGCGGGCGGCGTCGAAGGTATGGATCGCCATGTCAAGCAGCAGCACATGCGCCATCTCCTCGCGAAAGCCGCCGAAATGCGGCGCGACGAAAAAGTCGGCATGGATGCTGGTCGGCTTGCCGATGGCGCCGGAGTCCAGAAACCGCCGGATGCGCCTGACATTGGCGACATAGCGGCGGTTCTGCACGACGGCATGGATGCGCCCGGCCCGGTGCGCAGCCTCGATGATCGCGTGCGCGTTTTCAGGGCTGTCGGCCAGCGGCTTCTCGGTCAAGAGATGGCAATGGTGGGCGAAGGCGGAAAAGGCCACTTCGCGCCGGGCGGCGGGAACCACGACGTCGAAGACGGCTTCGGGCTTTGTCTGGTCGAGGACAGCGTCAACGCTGGTGCCGATGACGGCATCGGTGAGGTCGTACTCGCGCGCCCTCGCCCGTGCACGCTCGGCATCGAGATCGACAAGGCCGGCAATCGTCAGCCCGTCGATCTGCCTTGCGGCATCGAGCCACTGCCTGCTCATGGCTCCGCACCCGACCAGGACGACCTTCATCATCCAGCGCTCCTCCCGTTCGGCCCCTCCAGGCCGAATGTCACGGCATCCACGGCATCACCGTAAACGTTTTTCCGTAAACGTTTACGACAACACACCCAATAGCGTAGAATGTCAACCGGCTGCTTCTCGAAAATCGTCCCTAAGCCTTGGCCTGAGCGGCAGCCGGTGCTAGCCAAGGCGGGGGAGAATTGGCTTTGGCGTCCAGCATCCACGACCTTGCGCGTCACCTGAACATTTCGATCGGCACCGTGTCGCGGGCGCTGAACGGCCGCGCCGACGTCAATGCCGACACCCGCCAGCGCGTGTTGGAAGCCGCCAAGAAGCTGAACTATGCGCCAAACCAGTCCGGCCGGAGTCTGAGGCAAGGCGCCACGCATTCGATCGCTTTCATGCTGCAGCCGCATCCGGGCGACCAGCAATATGGCGAGCCCTTCTTCATTCCGTTCCTGACCGGCCTGCAGGCGCGGCTCGCCGAGAGCGGCCTCGACCTGTTCGTGGTCATGGGCGCGCCGGGCGACTACCAGCAGGAGCGCCTGCGCCGCGTCGTCGAGACGCGCCGCGCCGATGCGGTGGTGCTGGCCTGGACGCGGCGCGAGGACGAGCGCATCGATTATCTGACCGAGAGAGGCTTCCCCTTCGCCACGCTTGGTCGCAGCCGCTCGGGCGGCAAATCCTACCCGTCGCTCGACCTCGATTTCGAGAAGGCAGGCAGCGACGCGGTCGACAGGCTGGTGGCGCGTGGTCACCGCCGCATCGCCGCCATCCGGCCGTCCCTCGACCTGAACTTCGGCCACCTGTTCATGACCGGCTACCGCAAGGCGCTGAGGCGGCACGGCATCGAGGTCGATCCCGGCCTGATCGCGGAGGATTTCATCAACGAAGCCGGCGGCTATCATGTGACGCCGCGCGTGATGCTCTCCAAGGACAGGCCGACGGCCATCATCTTCAACAACGACGCCATGGCGCTCGGCGGCTGCAAGGCGCTGGCCGAAATGGGTATCAGGCCCGGCCACGACATTGCGGTGATCGTCATCGTCGACACCCCGCTCTGCCGCTATTTCTCGCCGGCGCTGACCGGCTTCCGCCCCGCGCTGGAGCCGATGGGCCGGCGGCTGGCCGAAATGCTGCTCGCCTCGCTGCCGGCCCATGCCGGTCCTGAGGGGCCACGCACCATCCGCGAAGTCTGGCCGCTGGAGCTCATCGCACGCGAGAGCGATTGAGCACCCTCTCCTTCTCCCACAAGGGGCGAAGGGAAGTGCACGCCGCCTGTCATGCAACCATCACGTTCACGTCCTAGACCGCTCGACGGAAACCGCTCGCCGCATCTTCGATGCCGCGTCCTTCCAGGCATTGGCCGCTCTGCTCGTCAAGAAGGGGATATCCATGAAACATTTGAACCGAACCGTCTCGCTCGGCGTCGTGCTCGCGCTGTTCACCGCGATGACACCGGCGCTCGCCGACGGCGTCGCCTATGTCAACAAGGGGCTTGTCGGCGTCGGCCGCATCCCCGCCAGCCAGAAGGACAAGTTCGGAGAAACCTTTGGTTCGGGCTCCGGCATGGCGATCGACACCAAGTCCTGGGCGCGTGACGGCGCCGGCTACAAGGGTTCGCTCTGGCTGCTGCCGGATCGCGGCTACAACGTCGAAGGCACCACCGACTACCGCCCGCGCCTCAACACCATTGCAATCGAGCTTGCCCCGACCGCTCCGGGTGCCGTGCCCGCCGCCGGCCAGGAACAGTCGGGTGTAAAGGCGACGCTCGCCGACACCATGCTGCTCACTGACGACAAAGGCGCCGACGCCACCGGCCTCGATCCCCTCAACGGCGTGCATCCGGCCGCCGGCGACATGCCGATCCTGCCGCAGGCCGACAACGGCAAGTTGGCGCTCGACGACGAGGCGATCGTGCGCCTGCCCGACGGTACCATGTTCATCTCTGATGAATATGGCCCGAACATCTATCGCTTCTCGGCCGACGGCCGCCTGATGTCGGCAACGCAGCCTCCGGCGGCGCTGGTGCCGATGCGCCATGGCAAGCCGAATTTCGCCTCCAACAATCCGGGCCCGGGCGCCGCCGAACCCGATCCGAAGGATCCCGAGTCCGGCCGCCAGAACAACCAGGGCCTCGAAGGCATGTCGATGACGCCGGACGGCAAGTACCTGATCGCGGTGTTGCAGTCGGCGCCGCGCCAGGACGGCGGCGATTCCGGCTCGACGCGCCAGAACACCCGCGCACTGGTCTATGACGCCTCCGACCTTGGCCATCTCAAGCTGGCGCACGAATATGTCGTGCCGCTGCCAGTGTTCAAGGACGCCAAGGGCAAGACCAAGGTGGCCGCGCAGAGCGAGATCGTGGCGCTGTCCGACAAGAGCTTCCTGATGCTGACGCGCGACAACGGCAACGGCCAGGGCCTGAAGGACGCCGAGTCGGTCTACCGCAAGATCAACATTGTCGACCTGACCGGCGCCACCGACATCGCCAACGGTCCCTTCGACGCCGCCGACAAGCCGGTCGCGCCGAAGGGCGTGCTCGACCCGTCGGTGACGCCGGCCAAGCTCACCTCCTTCATCGACATCAACGACAAGGGCGAGCTTGGCCGCTTCGGCCTGCACAACGGCGCGCCGAACGACAGGAACAACCTCTCGGAGAAGTGGGAGGCGATGTCGCTGGCGAGCGTGCTGGACCCGAAGCTGCCCGACGACTATTTCCTGTTCGTCGCCAACGACAACGATTTTCTCACCCAGGACGGCTTCCAGGTCGGCGCCCCGTACAAGGCCGAGGACGGCGCCGATGTCGACACCACCTTCCTCGTCTATCAGGTCACGCTCCCCGGCCTGTCGGGCAACAGCCTCGCCGCGAACTAGAGCAATTCCAGGAAAAGTGTGTAACGGTTTTCCGTCCGGAATTGCGTAAAAACAAAGAGATAGAGCGGTTCGCCGTTTCCATGAAACGGTGAAACGCTCTAGCCCCGCCATGGGGTGCGATGCCGCGAGGCATCCAGCCCGGCAAGGGATGCATCACCATCAGGCCTGCGATAGCATCGCGGGCCTGATTCATTTTCGGTGCCCGCCATGGACGACAACAAGCCCGCTCGCCGGCGGACCGGCGACCTGACCAGCGGCCCCATTCCTCGCACGCTGCTTTTGTTTGCCCTGCCGGTGCTCGGCTCCAACGTGCTGCAGTCGCTCAACGGCTCGATCAACGCCGTCTGGGTCGGGCGCTTCCTCGGTGAGGCGGCGCTGACTGCCACCTCCAACGCCAATCTGGTGCTGTTCCTGATCCTCGGCACGGTGTTCGGCATCGGCATGGCGGCGACTATCCTGGTCGCGCAGTCGGTCGGCGCCCGCGACTTGGCCGAAGCACGGCGCATCGTCGGCACCAGCGCCACCTTCTTCTTCCTTGTCTCGGTGGTGTTCGCCGTCTGCGGCTGGATCTGGGTCGACGCCATCCTCACTGGGCTCGGCACGCCGGCGGATGCCTTGCCGCTGGCGCGCTCTTACCTACGCATCATCTTCGTCGCCGTGCCGATGATGAACCTTTTGTCCTTCGTCATGACGGTGCTGCGCGGCGCCGGCGATTCGCGCACGCCGTTTGTCTTCATGGCGCTGGCGGTCGTGCTCGACGTCGTCCTGAACCCGCTGCTCATCCGCGGCATCGACCCCTTCCCCGAGCTTGGCATCGCCGGGTCGGCCACCGCGACGCTGATCGGACAGACGGTGAGCGTGGTCGCCATCCTGATCGTGCTCTACGCGCGCAAGCACCCGTTGCGGCTGGCAGGCAGCGACCTCGCTCTGCTCAAGCCCGACCCGGCGCTTTTGCGCATCGTCGTCTTCAAGGGCATCCCGATGGGTCTGCAGATGATCGTCATCTCGGCGGCGGCGCTGACCGTGATGGGCATCGTCAACTCCTACGGTTCGCAGGTCGCGGCAGCCTATGGCATCGCCGCACAGCTCTGGACCTATATCCAGATGCCGGCTCTGGCCATCGGCGCCGCCGTCTCCTCGATGGCGGCGCAGAATGTCGGCGCCGGGCGCTGGGATCGCATCGGCAAAATCGCCGCTTCTGGCGTCGGCTTCAACCTCGTGCTCACCGGCGCGCTGGTGGCGCTGATCTTCCTCTTCGACCGCCCGGTGCTCGGTCTTTTCCTGAGCGGCGACAGCACGGCGATCGATATCGCCGCCCACATAAACAAGTCGGCGTCCTGGTCCTTCATCCTGTTCGGCGTCACCATCGTGCTCTTCGCCACGGTGCGTGCTACCGGCGCCGTGATGCCGCCGCTGATCATCCTGATCGTCTCGGTGCTGATCGTGCGCACCGGCTTTGCCTATTCCATGCGAATCGTCATCGGCCAGGAAGCGCTGTGGTGGAGCTTTCCGGCCGGCTCGATCGCCTCTCTGGCGCTTGCCGCCGCCTACTATCGCTTCGGCCGCTGGCGCACCCTGCATATGATCGAGGACCGTCCGGCTGCCGGCGAGCCGCCCGACACCGGTCTCGGCGTGCCGCGCCAGCGCGCGCACCTCTCGCCCGAAACGCCGAACGGCTGACATCGTGTTGGAATAGGCAAACTATCGGGCGTATTTGGCGCCGAACCCCAGCGCCACCAGCGAGAAGATCGTGATCATGCCGGCAAAGGCCAGGCTTGCGACGGTCGCGCTCGTCAGACTCGACAAGACGCCGATGCCGATGACCGGCAGCGCATTGCCGCAGAAGCAGCAGACGAAGAAGGCCGAGACCACTTCGGCGCGCCGGTCGGCCGGCGCGATGTGGTTCACCACTTGCAGGCCGCCACGATAGCCGAACGCGGCGGCAACTCCGCATAACGCCGTGCCGATGACCATGATTGCCGCGGAGGCGAAGACCTGCGCCGCCACAATCAGAGCAACCGTCGGGATCATCAAGACCAGGGCGGCGAGCATCGTGAAGCGGCTGGACAGCCGCGCCGTGGCCAGGATTGTGGCCGCCGCCACGATCGACAGTTCGAAGAACAGCCCGCCGGCCTCGGCGTGGTTCGTCGCATGAAGCTGCTGCGCCAGGATGCTCGGCGCCAGCGCCGCGTAGAAACCGACCAGCGCCATAGCGCCGAAGCCGGTGATCGCCGGCGCCACGAACCGCGCGCGGATGCCGGCGGGAACCGAAAGCCGTGGCCGCATCGAAACTTCGGCGAGCCGCCTGGTTTGCGGCACGGTTTCTTGCGTGCGCCAGAGCATGAGGGTCACCAGCAGAAGCAGGGCGAGATAGACGGCGAATGTCAGCCTGAGCGGCCAGGGCGCGTATTCGGCGAGCAGCCCCGACGCCAACGCACCGGCTCCGAGGCCGACGAAGTTGGTGCTGGTGGCAATAATGGCGGCGCGCGACTTGTCCTCGCCTTCGATCAGTTCTGCGAGCCAGGCGGTGCCGGTCCCTGCGCCGATCCCGATGCCGAGTCCGCTGAGGATGCGGGCGATGTCGAGCCAGGCCAGGTTTTCGGCAAAGAGGAAAAACAGCGCGCTGACTATGGCAACGCCCATCGCCGCCATGGCCGCCGGACGGCGGCCGATGACATCCGACAATCGGCCGAAAAACAGCAGCGCCGCCAGATTGCCGACCACATAGACGGCATAGACCAATGTCAGGGTGATCTGCGAAAACCCGAAGGCCTGTTTGTAGATCACATAGAGCGGCGTCAAAGCCGTGCTGCCGGCAAAGAGTACCGCGATCATGGCGGCAACGACGGCCATTGCGATACCGCCGCTTAGTTCATTGTCGCGCGTGATTGTCTGAGCGTAGCTGGTCATCGGAACCTCCGGCCAGTTTGCAAACCCCCACGCCCATGTAGTGGCGGCCGCTCCGCTTGCCGAACGCCCTCCTGACAATTCTGGCAGTATGGCCTTGCGCGAAATCCTCCCGTAACCTTTGTCGATCAATCGCGGAGGAACCATGGGCAAGGGAAGAGTCGAGGCATTCACCGACGGCGTCGTGGCCATCATCATCACCATCATGGTGCTGGAGTTGAAGGTGCCGCACGGCGAGGATCTTTCGGCGCTTTTGCCGCTCTGGCCCGTCTTCTTCAGCTACGTGCTGTCCTTCATCAATGTCGGCATCTACTGGAACAATCTGCACAACATGTTCCACACCGTGCAGCGCGTCGACGGCCGGGTGTTGTGGGCCAATCTCAACCTTCTGTTCTGGCTGTCGCTGATGCCGGTGACAACGGCCTTCATGGGCGAGAACCACTTCGCGCCGGTGCCGGTCGCCGTCTATGGCGTCGACCTCGCGCTCTGCGCAGTAGCCTACAACATCCTGGTCATCAAACTGCGTCATCTGCACGGCGCCGAGACGACCTTTGCCCGGGCCGTGGGCCAGGATCGCAAGGGCAAGATTTCGCTGGCTCTCTATCTGGCCGGGATAGCGCTGACCTTCGTCAGCCAATGGATCGGCGTGGCTGTCTATGTGCTGGTGGCGACCATCTGGTTCGTGCCCGACAAGCGTTTCGAACGTCTGATCGAAAAATAGCCAGAGCGATTCCAGGAAGAGTGCGTAGCGGTTCGCCGTACGGAAACTGCGAAAAAAATAATTCCGCTCTTACTTCCGCATCGCCTTCAGCTTCTCGGCCGCGGAAGCCGCAAGATCGGCATAGCGCTCTTCCAGCCGCTCCGCGGCCTTGATGACGGGAAAGTCATGGCCGAACTTCTCCAGCGCCAGGCGCAGCTTCTCGGCGAAATCCGCCTGTTGCTCCAGCGCCGAAAACAGCGTCTTGACCTGGGTCTCGCTGATGTCGGGATCGGCAAGCATCTTCGGCACGTCTCGGCCCATCTGCTCACCGGTGGCGGTCTGCTCTTTCAGGATTCCGATCCAATCGGTCAATACCGAGCTCCTTTTCCTTGCAGCATGCGCGGGGGACGCCATTGCGGTCAACCCGTTGCCGCTATGCGGTCAACCCGTTGCCGCCATCGCGGTCAACCATTGCAGCGATCGAGGCTTGTCTCGGCTCCGACCGGCGTTAAGTTCGGCTCACCTCGAAACAAGGACATGGATCATGACCAGCGACGCCGAAATCCAGACCGCTCTGCCCGCTTTTGCCTCCGGTAATGTCGCCGTGATCACCGGCGGCGCCAGTGGCATCGGTCTTGCCGCAGCCAAGCGGTTCGCGGCAATGGGCATGAAGACGGTGATTGCCGACGTCGACGGCGCGCGCCTCGACCAGGCCCGGCAAGCGCTAGCCGCGATCGGAGGCGATGATGCCGTTCGCGCCATTGCCGCAAACGTTTCCTACATCGACGATGTCGACCGCCTGGCGGATGCCGCCTACGCTGCCTTTGGCGCGGTCTCGGTGCTGATGAACAACGCCGGGGTCGGCAACAATCCGGGCAAGCCGTGGGAAAACCGCGTTGCCTGGAGGCGGCTGATGGATACCAATTTCTGGGGGGTCGTGCATGGCGTCGAGGTTTTCGCGCCGCGCATGCTCGCGGCCGGCAAGCCGGGCCTGATCATCAACACCGGCTCCAAGCAAGGCATCACCACACCGCCCGGCAATCTCGCCTACAACGTCTCCAAGGCAGGCGTGAAGACCTTCACCGAGGGTCTGGCGCATGCGCTGCGCAACGAGCCTGGGGCGAAGGTCTCTGCACACCTCTTGATACCGGGGTTCACCTATACCGGCCTGACCGAAGGCGCGACGGAAAAGCCGGCCGGCGCGTGGACGGGCGAGCAGGTGATCGATTTCATGCTGGCATCGCTGATCGACGACGACTTCTACATTCTCTGCCCCGACAACGAGGTCACGCGGCCGACTGACGAAAAACGCATGGCCTGGGCAATCGGCGATATCATCGAAAACCGCCCTGCCCTGTCGCGCTGGCATCCGGATCACAAGGACGCGTTCGCGGCCTTCATGGACCGCTAGAGCCGAAGCCCGGACGACAAGGCGGCGCTCAAGCGGCGTGGTTTTTGGGGGCACGCTTTTGCGCGGCCTTCTTGACAGCTGCCGCCGCAACCTCCCGGTCATGCCGTTTTGCGGCTTTTTCGCATTTTTCGCGGATCTCCTCGACCTCGGATTCGGTCAGATGCTCGATGCCGATGAAGGTGTTGTGGGCCCGGCTCACCCGGATCAATTCGTCGAGTTTGGTCTGGATAGCCGCGCTGTCACGATTTTGGGTGTTCTGGATAAGGAACACCATCAAGAAGGTGACGATCGTAGTCCCCGTATTGATGACGAGTTGCCAAGTATCCGAAAAGCCGAAGACCGGTCCGCTCAGAGCCCAAACGATGATGACCAAGCAGCACAAGGCAAATGTCGGCGGCATGCCGGCGAGATGCGCTACGGCATTGGCGATCTTGGTGAAAAACTTCTCGATCATCGAAAATCCCTGAACGGCCAAAGCGATATGATTTCGGCCGAAGGCTCAAATCCTGGTCAAAAACAAGTGGCGGCCGCTCCTGGTTCCCTGGCAAGAGTTTTTTCGCGACCGCATCCCGCACAATTGAACACACGCCAGAAGGGCAGCTTCCGGAAAAACCACCTTATGGGTTTGTTGCGATAGTACCCGCGCAGGCAAAAGGCCTGCTCCTTCCGCTTCACGACGGTTTACCTCCAGCCCCTTCCGCTGCGCCACCCCCGCATGGCGGAAGGGGCACCGTCTCCCTGTAATCGTGCAGAAATCAGAGCGCTTCGTGTTCCCAACGATCGAGGAAGGCCTCGATCGGCAATGACTGCATGTCCGGGATCGCCCTGGCGAGTTTTTCCGGCGCCCAGTCCCACCAGGCGAGGACTTCGATGCGCGCCGCGACGTCAGCGGTAAACCGCTGCCGCAGCGGTTTCGCCGGCACGCCGGCGACAATCGCGTAAGGCGGCACGTCATGGGTCACCACCGCGTTGGCGCCGATAACGGCGCCATTGCCGATCGAAACACCAGGCATGACGACGGCGCCGTGGCCGATCCAGACATCATGCCCGATGCTGACCGGCTTTGCCTGCCGCCACTCACGAAACGCCGCGTCGACGCCAAGCCAGCGGAAATACTCGTTCGGCCGGTAGCTGACCTTGTGCTGGGTCAGCCGCTCGATCGGATGCTCGAGCGCATTGATGCGGCTGTTGGCGGCGATCGAGCAGAATTTGCCGATCGTCGTGTAGATCGCTTCCGAATGTCGCTCGAAATAGGAAAAGTCGCCGACCGTCACCTCGCGCAGGATCACCCGCTCGCCGATCGAGGCATAGCGGCCGAGCTTGCATCCCTTCAGCTCCGCGGTCGGATGGATGCGCGGTTCGGGATCCTTCAGGACGAGGTGTTCAGGACGATCCATGGCGCGGCTTTACGCCGGCCAAGATCACCCTGCAAGCCATCGCGAGCCAAGACCACCCCGGCCGCGGTTGTCCCGCAAGCTATTGCGGCTTGCCCTTGGTCCATACGACGTTCTGGCCGTAGAGCGGCACGGTGGTCACCGACATCTTCGCCGAACCGTTCTGCACCTGGCGCGAATGCGACAGATAGATCAGCGTCTCGTTCTTCCTGTCGTAGATGCGGTTCACCACCTGTTTCTTCCAGATCAGGCTGAGGCCTTGCTTGAACACCTCCTCGCCGCCTTCGCTCATGTCGATGTCGCCAATGGTGATCGGCCCGGTCTGGCGGCAGGAGATCGACGAATCCGACGGATCCTCGAACCAGTTGCCCTTGTGCAACCGATCGATGATACTGCGATCGAAATAGGCGACATGACAGGTGACGCCGTCGACTTTCGGGTCCTTGATCGCGTCGATCATGATGTCGTTGCCGACCCAGTCGACGCCGACCTTGCCGACCTCGTCCGCCACCGCGGCGCCGGCGCTCAGGACAAGGCACGCGGCAATCAAGCCGATCAGTTTTCGCAAGGAAGCCTCCTCGGGTTCGCGTTCAGCCGATGTCAGGTGGGATAAGACCATGGCATTTGCAAGCCGTTCGACCGCTGCTGCGCCAGGCCGTGTGCGGGCACTCAACCCGTCACGGTTGCGGCAACGCGACATCTTTGCGCGCGCGCCGCCAAACCGTTAAGACTGTCGCCGAAACAGGCTCGCGCCCGAACGGCGCGCCACGGCAGTCACGGCGGATAACTTCTGATGATGCGCTCAATTCTGGTCGGCATTCTCGTCCTGATGGCGGCGGGCATCGGCTGGCTCACTTTCGACTGGTACCGCGGCCATTATGGCGGGGAGCCCTACGGCGCGCCCTTCACGCTGATCGACCAGAAAAAAGCGCCGATCACCGAGGCCGCGTTCCGAGGTCATCCGAGCGTTGTGTTCTTCGGCTTCACCCACTGTCCCGAAGTCTGCCCGACCACTCTGTTCGAACTGGCCGGCTGGCTGAAGACGATGGGCGACGACGGCAAGAACCTCAACGCCTATTTCGTCACGGTGGACCCGGAGCGCGACACGCCGGAGATCATGAACTCCTACGTCAGCAACTTCTCCGACCGCATCACCGGCATCACCGGCGATCCCGATAAAGTCCATGCCATGGCCAAGGCCTTCGGCATCTACTGGAAGAAGGTCGACACCGGCGACGGCGACTACACGATGGACCACACGGCCTCGGTTCTGCTGCTCAACGCCAAAGGCGAGTTCGCCGGTACCATCGCCTATGGCGAAAGCGCCGACACCGCGATTGCCAAGCTGAAACGGCTTGCAGCGGGCGGCCAGGCATGATCCCGAGAAGTGGGAACCGATTTTTGCTGCGCTGACCTTCGGTTCGGAAATGATCATGCTTGAACAAGAGCGGCCCTGATGGCACAGATTAGGCTTCACCTTACCGCCGGCAAGGCCGAGGCCGACCGCATCTTCGCGGCGCTCGACGCCGCCTTCGAGGACGACGGCCTGCCGCTTGCCGTGCTGGAGGTCGACGAGGCCGCCGACATCCACGAAGTGTCGCTCTACGCCGAGAGCGATGTCGATGCCGTCGAAGCCCGGATCAACGATATTCTCGCAGGGCTCGACCTCCCCAAGCAGGTCGAACGCGAAGCCCTCCCCGACATCGACTGGGTGGCGCGCTCGCTCGAAGGATTGAAGCCGGTCCGCGCCGGACGTTTTTTTGTCCACGGCGCGCATGATCGCGGCAAGCGCCGCAGCGGTGATCTCGCCATCGAGATCGAGGCGGGTCTTGCCTTCGGCACCGGCCACCACGGCACCACCGCCGGCTGCCTCGAAATGCTGGAGCAGGTGGTGCTGCGCGAGCGCCCGCGCAACGCGCTCGACCTCGGAACGGGCAGCGCCGTGCTGGCGATCGCGCTGGCGAAGCTCGCGCATATCCCCGTGCTGGCGACCGACATCGATCCCATCGCCGTTCGTGTCGCTGCCGCCAATGCGCGACTGAACCACGTGAAGGCGCTCGTCGAGACGGTGACGGCGCCCGGCCTCCATCATCCGATCTTCGCCAGACGCGCGCCCTTCGACCTCATCGTCGCCAACATCCTGGCGCGGCCGCTGATGCGGCTGGCGCCGCAGATGGCCAGGCACATCAGGCTCGGCGGCTCGCTGGTGCTTTCCGGCATTCTCGACCGCCAGCGCGATGCGGTGATCTCCGCCTATGTCGGCCAGGCTTTCCGCCACGTCCGCACCTTGCATCGCGAGGGCTGGGTGACGATTCACCTCAAGCGGTGAACCAGACTCGATTCAATCCCGCCTGGCCCTGCCGAAACTGATTCCGGTTTGAAGGTGTATGCGTTACGGTCGCGGCTCGCATTCGAGGGAGACGACCATGTTCCAGACCTTTGATTCCGCCGGCGATCCGGCTGTCGGCAGGCCGCGTGTGGCGATGCTGCGGCAATGGCTGGCAGAGAACGGCCTGGACGGTTTCATGGTGCCGCGCGCCGACGAGCATCAGGGCGAATATGTCGCCGACCGCTCGGCGCGGCTGAAATGGCTGACCGGGTTTTCCGGCTCGGCCGGCGTCGCCATCATCCTGCGTGATCGCGCCTTCATCTTCGTCGACGGTCGCTACACGCTGCAGGTGCGGGGCGAGGTCGACCTTTCGATCTTCACCGTCGAGAGCCTTGTCGACAATCCGCCGGCCTCCTGGATCAAGGACAATCTCGGCAAGGGCGCCAGGCTCGGCTTCGATCCCTGGCTGCATACGATCGGCGAGGTCAAGGCGCTGCAAGCTTCGGCCGAGCAGTCCGGCGCGACGCTTGTGCCGCTCGACAAGAACCCGATCGACGTCATTTGGAAAGACCAGCCGGAGCCGCCGCGCGCACCGGTGGAGCTCCATCCGATCGCCTTTGCCGGCGAACTCGCCAAGGACAAGCTGGCGCGCCTGGCGGGTGCGATCGAAAAGGATGGCGCAACGCACGCCGTGCTCACCGACCCCTCTTCGATAGCCTGGGCCTTCAACATCCGTGGCGGCGACGTCGCGCACACGCCGCTGGCGCTCGGCTTCGCCATTCTGGCCGCCGACGGCAAGCACCAGCTCTTCATGGACCCCCGCAAATTCTCGCGCCAGGTCGCGGCCTATCTCACCCAGCTAGCGGACCCGCACGATCCGGGCGAGTTCGAAGCAGCCATCGCTGGGCTTGCCGACGATGGCGCAAAAATCGCGCTCGATCCGGTGCTGGCGGCGGAAAAGCTGAACATGCTGGTCGAGGGCAATGGCGGCAAGGTGATATCCGCCGCCGACCCCGCCCGCATCCCGCGCGCCACCAAGAACCAGGCCGAGATCGCCGGCAGCCGCGCCGCGCATCGCCGCGACGGCGCGGCGGTCGCCAAGTTGCTCTGCTGGCTCGACCGGCAGAAGCCGGACTCGCTCGACGAGATCGACGTTGTGACCAGGCTCGAGGAGGTGCGCCGGCAGACCGGCGAGGAAACGCAGATGCCGCTGCGCGACATCTCCTTCGACACCATTTCCGGCGCTGGCCCGAACGGCGCCATCATGCATTATCGCGTCTCGCGCGCCACCAGCCGCAAGCTTCGAAGCGGCGAGCTTTTCCTGCTCGATTCCGGCGGACAGTACCAGGACGGCACCACCGACATCACCCGCACCGTGCCGATCGGCGAGCCGACGCAGGAGATGCGCGAGCGCTTCACGCTGGTGCTAAAAGGCATGATCGGCATCTCGACGCTGCGCTTCCCGGCCGGCACGCGCGGCTCCGAGATCGACGCGGTCGCCCGCATGGCGCTGTGGAAGCACGGCTGCGACTTTGCCCATGGCACCGGCCATGGAGTCGGCTCCTACCTCGCGGTGCACGAAGGCCCGCAGCGCATCGCCCGCACCGGTACGGAGAAGCTGCTTGCAGGCATGATGCTCTCCAATGAGCCGGGCTACTACAAGGAAGGCGCCTACGGCATCCGCATCGAGAACCTGATCCTGGTCACGCCCGCCGAGCCGATCGAGGGCGGCGACATCGCCATGCACGGCTTCGAGACGCTGACGCTGGCACCGATCGACAAGCGCCTCATCCGCACCGATCTGTTGACGCGCGACGAGTTGCACTGGCTCGACCAGTATCACGCACGCGTGCTGGCCGAGATCGGTCCGATGGTGGACGGCGAGACGCTGGCCTGGCTGGAGAAAGCCACCGCGCCGCTACCGCACGACGCCAAGATTTGATTTCTAGCCGACGAACTGCCTGGCCAGAATCAACACCGCAGCGCCGGCCAAAAACATCGCCATCAGGCCGCCGCGCAGCGACATAATCGCCGTGACGATCAGCGCCGCCCATTCGGCCGGGCCGGCGCCGAGCGCGGCCGGCGCGACCAGCGTTGTCAGCACCGCGGCCGGAACGGCGTTCAAGCCCGCCTCGACACGCGGATGGATGTTGTCGAAGCGCGAGATGACGAGGTGGCCGCCGACGCGCGTGAGATAGGTGGCGATCGCGCCGGCAAGGATGATCCAGAAGGTGGTGCTCATGGCCGCTTCCCCACGCCGCTGTGATGCGGCGGCAGGATCACCGCCAGCAGCACGCCGGCGATAGCGCCGATCGAGACATGCCAGGGCGAACCGACCGTCTTGTAGGCGACGATCGAGGCCGCCGCGCTTGCCACGACCACCGGCAGCCACAGCGGCCGCTTGCGGAAGCCGAGGACCAGGCCGAGGAAATAGATCGGCAGCAGGAAATCGATGCCCAGCGCATGCGTGTCGGGGATCATCTTGCCGAACACGGCGCCGAGCGCGCTTTCGATCACCCAGAACACATAAACCGGCAGGCCGAGCCCGAGATACCAGACGAAGCCGACCGGTTGGCCGGAGGCCGCCCGCGCCTCGGCCACGGCATATTGCGGATCGGTCAAGATGAAATAGCCGAGCGCCTGCTGCAGCACCGGCCAATGCGCGATGCGCCGGCCGATGCCGGCGGAATAGAGCACGTGGCGGAAATTCACCGCGAAGATGGAGAGCACGATCAGCCACGGCGCGACATGCTGGCCGAACAGTTCGATGCCGACCATCTGGCTGGCGCCGCCATAGATCATCGCGCTCATCAGGAAGGCCTCGAGCACCGAAAAGCCGTTGTCGACGGCTAAAGCCCCAAACAGCACCGCGAACGGCGCCGAAGCGACGACGACCGGCATGCTCAATCGCACGCCGTCCCAGAAATCGCTTCTTACGCCGCTTTCGGAGAGAGCTTCCGCCGACATCCAACTGCTCCCTTTGCATGTCGCCCAGAAGTGCGCAGCGGTTCTGGGCAACGACATGCATCAAAACAAGGATTTAAAATGCGTCGCCTGAACCCGTTTCAGACGACGCGCTTCAGGCCGCCTGATGTAGGCAGCGTCGTCCTCCTTGTCACACCAATTCGCTTGAGCCGACGATCAGCGGAACTGATCGCGAAACGGATTTCCGGTTATCCGGTCTTGCCCTGGATCGCCCTGCCCCAGTCGAGCAGCGGCTTGGCGCGGAAGGTGAAGTCGACAAGGCCGTCGACCAGTGCCGCCGTGTGGATGGTGGCGGGATCGATGTCGTGCCGGACCACGAAATGGCGGTTGCGCACCGCCTGTGCGAGATCGTCTTCACTGACGTCTTCGAAGCCGCGCGGCGCACGCTTCAGGCAGTCTTCCGCATCGAGCGCCAGACCGCCCTTCTTCAGCGCCGTCACCATGCCACGGAATGCCGCCGGCTTCGTCACGATCGCCTCGCGCATCGCCTGCAGCAGTTCCGGCGCCGGCTGCCACCAGGCGACGCCGGCGAAGCAGCGCTCGAGCCCGATATGCACATAGAAGACGCCTTGCTCCATCTTGGTGCCGTCCGGCGACAGGATGGCCGACAGATGCCGGTTGTAGGGCCGCTTGTCCTTGGAAAAGCGTACGTCGCGGTTGATGCGGAACAGCGACTTCTTGCGATCGCCGCGCAGGCCGAGCTTCGCTGCTTCAAAGCGCTCGCTGAGCGTCTCGACGAGATCGCAGAACGGCTCATGCAGCTCGCTTTGATAAAGGTCGCGGTTTTCCTGGAACCACTCGCGGCTCTGGTGGAAGTCGAGCGCCTTCAGGAACGGGATGGCTTTCTCGCCAAAACCCTGGAACGCGCCGGCCATCAGCCGCCCCTGCCGATGCGCTGCAGCCAGGTGTCCTCGTCGATCACCTCGATGCCGAGATCGGTCGCGACCTTGAGCTTGGAGCCGGCGCCGGGGCCTGCCACCACGAGATCGGTCTTCGCCGAAACCGAGCCCGCGACCTTGGCGCCGAGACGCTCCGCCATCGCCTTGGCCTCGGAGCGCGTCATCTTCTCCAGCGTGCCGGTGAACACCACAGTCTTGCCCGAGACCTCGCTGTCGGCCGAAATCTCGACGACATAGGGCTTCGGATGGACCTGCGCCAGCAGCGCATCGAGCACGTCGTCATTGCGCTCGTTGCCGAAGAAATCGCGCAGCGCTCCGATCACGGTGTCGCCAATGCCGTTGATCGACGGGAACACGGTGTGTGGATCCTCCGCCTTCGCCGTCTCCTTGCCGACGCGGATCAGTTCCTCGATGGTCGTGAATTGGCGGGCGAGCACCGCGGCCGTCGTCTCGCCGATATGGCGGATGCCGAGCGCGAAGATAAAGCGGTCGAGCTCCGGCTCACGGCGAGCGTCGATGGCGGTGAACAGCTTGTCGAGGCCCTCGTAGTTGCGCTCCTCGACGCTGCGCACATTCTTGCGCGTCTTGCCCGATGCCTCCTCGCGCAGCCTCGCCTGCTCCTCTCGCCGCTCGGCCAGCGCCTTGGTGACGGCCGGCCTGCGGTCCTTGAGCGTGAAGATATCGGCCGCGGTCTTGACCAACCCGGCATTGAAGAACAGGTCGATGTTTTCGGCGCCCAGGCCCTCGATATCGAGCGCGCCGCGCGACACGAAGTGGCGCAGCCCCTCCACCGCCTGCGCGGCGCAGATCAGCTCGCCGGTGCAGCGGCGGCGCGAATCCTCCTTGCCGGTCTTCTCGTTGATCTCGCGCGTCGCCGGCGAGCCGCAGACTGGACAGGTATGCGGAAATTCGTAGGGCACGGCGTCCGCCGGCCGCTTGTCGATGACGACGCTGACGATCTGCGGGATGACGTCCCCTGCCCGCTGGATGACGACTGTGTCGCCGATGCGGACGTCGATGCCGTCGCGGATCGGCTGGCCGTTGCTGTCGAAGCCCTTGATGTAGTCTTCGTTGTGCAGCGTAACGTTTTCCACCACCACGCCGCCGACCGTCACCGGCGCCAGCCGGGCCACCGGCGCCAGCGTGCCCGTGCGGCCGACCTGGATGTCGATCTTCTGCACCGTTGTCATCGCCTGCTCGGCCGGGAATTTGTGGGCGACCGCCCAGCGCGGCTCGCCGGTGACGAACCCCCAGCGCCGCTGCAGCTCCAGCTGGTCGACCTTGTAGACGACGCCGTCGATATCGTAGCCGAGCGAGGAGCGCTGCTCCTCGATCTGATGGTAGTGGGCAATGAGCTCGTCGATCGACTTCGCCCGCACCATCAGAGGGCTGACCTTGAAGCCCCACTCGGCGAACTTCTGTACCGAACCATACTGGGTTGGAGCGGGATCCGCGGTCGTATAGCCCCAGGCATAGGCGAAGAATTTGAGGTTGCGGCTTGCAGTGACCGCCGGATCCTTCTGGCGCAGCGACCCGGCCGCCGTGTTGCGCGGATTGACATAGTCCTGGCCGCCGATCGCCGCCGAACGCTGCTTGAGCGCCTCGAACTCGGCATAGGTCATATAGACCTCGCCGCGGATCTCGATGACCTCCGGCCAGCCCGAGCCGTGCAACCTCTTCGGAATATCGGCAATGGTCTTCAGATTGGCGGTGATGTCCTCGCCGACGGCGCCGTCACCACGTGTCGCGCCCTGCACGAACACGCCGTTCTCATAGCGCAGCGAGGCCGACAGCCCGTCGATCTTCGGTTCGGCGGTGAAGGCAATGTCGAGATCCCTGTCGCGGTCGAAGAAACGCCGGCCGCGCTCGATGAAATCGGCGACATCCTGGTCTGTATAGGCCTTGGCGAGGCTGAGCATCGGCACCGCGTGCCGCACCTTGGCAAAACCTTCGGCCGGCGGCGCGCCGACCCGGCGTGACGGCGAATCTTCGCGAACGAGATCGGGAAAACGCTCCTGGATGGCGAGGTTGCGGCGCGCCAGCGCGTCATACTCGGCGTCCGAGATCGTCGGCGCGTCCTCCGTATGATAACGCCGGTCGTGCTCGGCGATCTCCTCGGCAAGCCGCCTCAGCTCCTCCGCGGCCTCGCTTTCGTTCAGCGATTCGACTGGTTTTTCCGACATGAAACGCGGTCCTCGAATTATGGCGGGCCACTATAAATCAGGATTCGCCGGCAGGGAGTCGACTTGCACAAAAATCATTCCCGGACAGCAGGATGCAGTCATCTGCTGACTCAGCTTTCGAGCGGGAGAAATCCGGCTTCTACGCCGCCGTGATGTTCTCGCGCAGCAGCCGCTCCGCCGCGGCGCGTGCCTCATCGGTGATGGTGGCGCCGGCCAGCATGCGCGCGATCTCTTCCTGGCGCGCCGCGCGGTCCATCTCGGCAATGCCTGTGGCGACGCGGTCCTTGCCGCCGGATTTCGAGATCAGGAAATGCGTGGCCGCGCGGGCGGCTACCTGCGGCGCGTGGGTGACCGAAAGCACCTGTACCCGCTTCGAGAGCCGCGCCAGCCGCTGGCCGATGGCGTCGGCCACCGCGCCGCCGACGCCGGTGTCGATCTCGTCGAAGACAAGGGTCGGCGCCGAGCCGCGATCGGCAAGCGCCACCTTCAGGGCCAGCAGGAAGCGCGACAGCTCACCGCCCGACGCAACCTTCATCATCGGCCCCGGCCGTGTGCCCGGATTGGTGCGCACCCAGAATTCGACCTGATCGATGCCTTCTTCCATGCGGCTTTCGCCATCGCTCACCATCTCGACGATGAACTCGGCCCGTTCGAGCTTCAGCGCCGGCAATTCGGCCATCACCGCCTTGGTCAAGCCGGCTGCCGCTGCGTGGCGCAGCGAAGAGAGCTGCGCCGCGGAAATGTCGTAAGCCTCGCGCGCGGCGGCGGCTTGTTTCTGCAGCCCGTGCAGCCGCTCCTCGCCGGCATCGAGATCGGCAAGGTCGGCCGCCATCGTGTCGCGCAGCTGCGCCAGGTCGTCGACCGCGACATTGTGCTTGCGCGAGGCCGCGCGCAGCGAGAACAGCCGCTCCTCCGCCTTTTCGAGGCGTTGTGGATCGTATTCGGTGGCGCGAAGCGCCGTCTCGACGCCGGACTGCGCTGCGTCGAGCGAGATCATCGCCTCGTCGAGCGACTTCACCACGTCGTCGAGCAGGCCAGGCACCTCACCCGCCTTGCGCTGCAGCCGCCTGAGCAGGCTGGCGAGTTGCGGCAAGGGCGAGGACGGCCCCGACAGCACATCCTGCGCATCGTGGATCTCGGACGCGATCTTTTCGGCGCGCATCATCTGGGCGCGCAATTCGGCCAGCTCGGTCTCCTCGCCTGGTTGCGGATCGAGCTTCGCGAGCTCGGCGACGGAGGCCCTGAGATAATCGGCCTCGCGCGCCGCCGCCTCGACCTTGGCGCGGTGCCGCGAAAGCTCCTGCTCGCAGTTCCGCCAATAGCGCCACGCCTCGCCCGTGCCGCGCATGGCGCCGAGATGGCCGCCGAAACTGTCCAGCAATTCGCGATGCGCGCCGGGATCGACGAGCGCGCGCTCGTCATGCTGGCCGTGAATCTCGACCAGCGCGCGGCCGACGTCGCGCATCAGGGTGACGCTGGATGGCTGGTCGTTGACGAAGACGCGCGTGCGGCCATCGGCCGTCTGCACACGGCGCAGGATGATGTCGCCGTCATCCTCTATGTCGTTGTCGGCGAGCAGTGCACGGGCCGGATGGTTGCGCGGCACGTCGAACACGGCGATGACCTGACCCTGGGCCACGCCATGGCGGACAAGCGAAGCATCGCCGCGCGCGCCAAGCGCCAGCGACAGAGCATCGAGCAGGATGGATTTGCCGGCGCCGGTCTCGCCGGTCAGCACGGAGAGCCCGGGCAGGAAGTCGATGTCCAGCTTCTCGATCAGGACGATATCGCGGATCGACAGTCTGGACAGCATCAGAGAAGCTTCAGGCGCCGGTGATCAGCTTCCCGGCCTTGGAGATCCACGACCCGGCATTTTCACGCGGCTGAAGCCCGTTGCTCTGCAGGAGCTTGTAGGAATCCTTGTACCACTGGCTGTCCGGATAGTTGTTGCCGAGCACCGCCGCGGCCGTTTGCGCTTCCGAGGTCAGGCCCAGCGCATAATAGGCTTCGGTCAGGCGCGCGAGCGCTTCCTCGACATGGCGCGTGTTGGAATAAGTCTCGATCACGGTGCGGAAGCGCTTGACGGCGGCGATATATTCGCGGCGTTCGAGATAGTAGCGGCCGATCTGCATCTCCTTGCCGGCGAGCTGGTCGGTGGCAAAGCGGATCTTGTCCTTGGCGTCGTCGACATATTCGGAGGTCGGCCAGCGTGTCACCAGGTCCTGCATGGTCTGCACGGTCTGGCGTGCCTCCTTCTGATCCTGGGTGACGTCCTTGATCTGCCGGTAGTAGCTCAAGCCGATGATGTACTGCGCATAGGCGGCATCGTCGGTCGACGGATAGAGCGTCAGGTAACGCTTGGCGGAACCGATCGCCTCGTCGTAGTTGCCGGCGCGATAGTCGGCGAAGGCGCCCATCACCATCGATTTGCGGGCGAATTCCGAATAGGGATGCTGGCGGTCGACGGCGTCGAACTTCTTGCTCGCCTCATCGAGGCGGCCGGCATTCAGGTTGGCGAGGCCCTGGTTGTAGAGAACGTCGGCCGGCTCGGTCTGGTCGACATAGGTCGCCAGATTGACGTCCTTTTCGGACGACATGCAGGCCGACAACACCAGCGACGGGGCAATCAACGAAAACGCCAGGAAAACAGCCCGATGCGGCGCCTTCGATTGACCAACTCGCGAAAAAAACATGTTTGAATTCCGCCCTTTCGGCGTCGTTTCGGTCCGGGCCGCAGCCATAAACCATTATCCCCTTGCCCGGCAACGCTATGTCCGGCCAATCGCACATTTTTGTGGCGGCCTGGCGCGGCGCCCCAGGCTGCGCAATTTCACCGGCCCGTGATGCAATTGTGCAACACAAGCTCCCGGTACAAAGCCAGAAAACGGTTAAAAATCAGATCACCCAGGGCGCGTAGACCGGTCCGCTGACGGCGATCATCTCGGCGACGCGGCCGCGCTCGCGGCGCCTCGTCTCGACGATCTCGAAGGCCGTGCGGTCGGACAGCAGCCGGCGCAGCGCCGCCGCGTTCATCCGGTGGCCGCCACGATAGGAGCGGAAGCAGCCGATGAAGCGCGCGCCGGCAAGCGCCAGGTCGCCCATGGCGTCGAGCGTCTTGTGGCGGGCGAACTCGTTGGGATAGCGCAGTCCGCCGACATTGATGACGCGGTTGTCGTCGCCGATGACCAGCGAGTTCTCCAGCGACGAGCCGAGCGCGTAGCCGGCGGCCCACAGCCGCTCGACATCCTTCATGAAGCCGAAGGTGCGCGCCCGCGCGATGTCGCGGCGGAAGATGTCGGGGTTGATGTCGGAGGCAAAGAGCTGGCGGCCGATGGCCGGGCTCTCGAAATCGATCTCCACCTCGAATCGCGTGCCGTCATAGGGGCGGAACTCCGCCCAGGATGCGCCGGCTTCGATACGAACCGGCTTGACCACCCGAATATAGCGGCGCTTGACCAAAAGCGTCTCGATGCCCGCCTGGTCGAAAGCCTCGACAAAGGCCATGGCGCTGCCGTCGAGAATGGGAACTTCCGGACCGTCGATTTCGATGATGAGGTTGTCGATGCCGAGCCCGAACACCGTCGCCATGAGGTGCTCGACGGTTCCGATATGCTCGCCAGCCGGATCGCCGAGCATGGTGCAAAGATCGGTCGCGCCAACCTCGGAGACCAGCGCGCGAAACTCGCGCCCCTCGCCGCCATTCGAAAGGTGGAACACGATGCCGGTATCGGCGTCGGCGGGCAGGAAATGAACGGTGACGGGCTTGCCGCTGTGGACGCCCGTGCCGGTCAACGTCACGCGCGCTTTAACTGTCGTCTGATAGTCGTGCAAGACAAACCCCATAAGCCCCAGCTGCCAGCGTCCGCTTTGTCGGCCTCTGAGCATTTTCAACCAGATGGGTCATCCGGCATCCGCGCAATGCGGCAAACGAACAGGGCATGCGGCTCTGATGTGATCGGCAGGCAGGGCAACTCCCCGAATCCCGGCAAACCGACTTAAGTCGGACGCGAAGATAATGGCCCGTCTGGGAGACTCCAAATCACGGTTTCTTACCCTCTGTAACCGCTATCCTGAACGAGGAAACGTCCGTAACCCTTTGTTCTATAAGCCATTTTTAACACAAACAGGCAGACGATCTCTCGTCTGCCTGTTAACAACCGTTATATATCGTTAACGATCAGCGGCCTGCTGTATCGATCAGTTGGCCTGGCGGCGCAGGAACGCCGGAATCTCCAGCTGGTCGTCTTCCTGCACCGTGCGGCTCTGCGGCGTCAGGCGCCCCTGGTCGTCGAGCTGGCCGCGGCGCGGTGCGTAGAGCTGCGGATCCTGGCTGGCGAGGCGGCGCATTTCCGGTGCCGCCTGGCGCAGTTTCGGCTCGCGCGGCTGCGCCGGCTGCAGTCGGGCCGGCTCTTCCTCGCGGCGGGTCAGGCCGTTCGTCAGCCGCTTGATCAGCCCCATCGGCCCGCTGTTCTCATGGTCGGCGGGACGGCTCTTGGCTTCAACTTCCGCCCTCACCACCGGCGGAAAGTCCTCAACACGCGGCATGCGCTGCGGCGCCGCCGCCATCGGCTGCGGCATCTCGCGCTGCGGCGCGGGCTGCATGGCCTGCTGCGGCACCACCGGCTGCGGACGCGGCTGGGCCGGCGGAGCCTGGAAGATCTTGCTCTGCGGCTGGAAGTCGTCCACCGGCACCGGGCGCGGCTGCGCCATCGCGGCGGCGTTCGCCTCGGCAAGCTGGATGGCTTCCGCGACCGGATCGACGGCGCGCGGCTCGTAAGCCTGCTGCTGAACCGGTGCGGGGCGGCTTTCCTGAGCAGGCGCCGCGGGACGGGCGACTGGCTTCTGCGGCGCGCGGATCGAGATCGGCGCCGCGGCGATTTCGGCCGCCGACTTGTCGATGCCGGTGGCGACAACCGAGACCCGGATCACGCCTTCCAGTTCCTCGTCGAAGGTGGCGCCCAGGATGATGTTGGCGTCCTGGTCGACCTCCTCGCGGATGCGGGTCGCGGCCTCGTCGACCTCGAACAGGGTGAGGTCGCGGCCGCCGGTGATCGAGATCAGCAGGCCCTTGGCGCCCTTCATCGAGGTTTCGTCGAGCAACGGATTGGCGATCGCGGCTTCCGCGGCGGCCATCGCCCGGCCCTCGCCTGAAGCCTCGCCCGTGCCCATCATAGCCTTGCCCATCTCGCGCATCACCGAGCGGACGTCGGCGAAGTCGAGATTGATCAGGCCTTCCTTGACCATCAGGTCGGTGATGCAGGCGACGCCCGAATAGAGCACCTGGTCGGCCATGGCGAAGGCATCGGCGAAGGTGGTCTTGTCATTGGCCAGCCGGAACAGGTTCTGGTTGGGGATGACGATGAGCGTATCGACGCATTTCTGCAGTTCCTCGATGCCCATGTCGGCCGTCTTCATGCGCCGCTGGCCTTCGAAATGGAACGGCTTGGTGACGACGCCGACGGTGAGGATGCCCTTTTCGCGGGCGGCGCGGGCAACGACCGGCGCTGCGCCCGTGCCGGTGCCGCCGCCCATGCCGGCGGTGACGAAGCACATATGCGTGTTGGACAGATGATCGATGATCTCGTCGATGCATTCTTCCGCGGCAGCGCGGCCGACTTCCGGCTGCGAGCCGGCGCCGAGCCCCTCGGTGACATGCGCGCCGAGCTGGATCAGCCGTTCCGACTTCGACATCGTCAGCGCCTGCGCGTCGGTGTTGGCCACCACGAATTCGACGCCGCGCAAGCCGGCGGTGATCATGTTGTTGACCGCGTTGCCGCCGCCGCCGCCGACACCGAACACGGTGATGCGTGGCTTCAGCTCGGTGATGTCCGGCTTTTGCAGATTGATGGTCATTGTCTCCGTCCTTTGCCTTTCCCGCCGCTTCGCCGCTGCGGCCGCCTATGGGGCTGTCCCCGTCAAATTAAAAACTGTCTCTCAACCACTGACTCATGCGATGCAGTTTTCCGCCCGTTCCGGTCATTCTGAAACCGGAAAGTCCTTTCGCCGAATGGCTCTCGAAGCTCGCCATCTGCGGATAGATCAGAAGCCCGACCGGGGTCGAGAACGCCGGTCCCTTGGCCGCTTCCGGCAGGCCCGCCACGCCGAGCGGCCGGCCGATGCGCACATTGCGTCCGAGGATGCGCCGCGCCGCTTCCGGCAGGCCGGCCAGTTGGCTGGCGCCGCCGGTGAGAACGACGCGCTTGCCGACCGCGTTGCCGTAGCCCGACTTGTTCAGCCGGTCGCGCAGAAGCTCCAGCGTCTCGTCGATGCGCGCGCGGATGATGCGCGTCATCACCGAGCGTGGGATCTGCAGCGGCAGTTCGCCCTCCTCGCCGATCGGCTGGATGGAGACCAGGTCGCGGTCGTCCGCGCTTCCCGGCAGCGCGGAGCCGTGCATCACCTTCAGCCGCTCGGCAGCGTCCAGCGAGGTCGACAGGCCCTTGGCCATGTCGAGCGTCACATGGTTGCCGCCGATGGCGATGGCATCGCCATGCACGAACTTGCCTTCCGAGAACACCGAGATCGTCGTGGTGCCGCCGCCCATGTCGATGCAGGCGGCACCCATTTCGAGCTCGTCGTCGACCAGCGCCGCGAGGCCGCTGGCATAGGGCGTCGCCACCATGCGCTCGACCGACAGATGCGAGCGGTTGATGCAGAGCTCCAGATTGCGCATCGGTGCGGCGTCGCCGGTCAGCACATGCATGTCGACGCCGAGCGCGTCGCCGACCATGCCGCGCGGGTCGCGCACACCGCGTTCGGCATCGAGCGAGAAGCCGACAGGAAGCGAATGCACCACCTCCCGCTCGGCCCGCAATGCCTGCTTGGCGCCGGCAGCGAGCACGCGCTTGATGTCGGCTTCCTCGACCTGGTGGCCGCCGAGATTGATGGTTGCCGAGAAGGCCTCGCTCTTCAGCCGGCCGGCCGTCATGTTGACGATGAGGGAATCGACGGTGAGCCCGGCCATGCGCTCGGCCGCGTCGACGGCGAGACGAATGGCATGCTCGGCGCGGTCGAGGTCGACGACGACGCCCGACTTCACGCCCTGCGACTTCTGATGGCCGATACCGATCACCTGGATGCGATGCGAGCGCCCGCGCAGGAGCTTGCCGTCCTCGCGCGGCTTCAGCTTCGCCACCACGCAGCAAACCTTGCTCGAGCCGACGTCGAGGACCGTCAGCGTGCCCGACCGCCGTGCAGAAGCATCACCGCTGCCGCCAAGCCAGCTCATATCTTCGTCTCCGGCTTGCGCTTCGTCAGGCTCTTCGGCTTTTCGCTGAGCGCGGCCTCGCGCTGCGTCGCCGCCTCCGGCGAGAGTTCCACCACCAGCCGATCGGAGAGCCGCATGTCGACGGCGGCGATGTCGCGCGTCAAAAGCCCGTTGTCATGGTCGAGCTTGACGAGGTTGGCGATCGCCTGATCCTCGTCGTCCTCCGGCAGCTTGATCGTGATGCCGTTCTCAAGCTTGAGGTCCCAGCGCCGCTCGCCGACACGGATATAGCCTTTGACCCGCGCCGCCAGCTCGGGATAGCGCTTGACCTTCTCCAGGAAGTCCGGCGCCTTGGCCGGCGCGCCCGTGCCGATGATCAGCGGCAGCAGAGCCTCTTTGCCGCCCGAGAACGGCGCGATCACCTCGCCCGACCGCTCGATCACCGAAAGCGAGCTGCCCTGCTGCCAGAGCGCGAAAGGTTCGCGCTCCTCGACGCGCACTTCCAGCGTATGCGGATAGATCTTGCGCACCGCCGCCACCTCGACCCAGGGCAACGTCGCGATGCGCTCGCGCGCGGCCTCGGCGTCGAAGCCGATCAGCGATGTCCAGCCATCGAGGCCGAGCCGGTCCAGTATGTCGATTTCCGAGGTCTGGCGGTTGCCGACAACCTTGATCTGATCGACGGCAAAACCGGTCCGCGCCGTCACGCCCTGCACGATGCTGTCGGAATAGCCGCCAAGATAGGCGCCATAAGCTCCGGCCGAAGCCAACAAGGCAGCGGAGAGGATCGCGGCCGAAAAGCGCGGCGGCTCATACTCGCCACCAAAGAGCCGGGCAAGCAAGCGCACCGGCCGGCGAAGCTGACGCGGCAAAACGAAATGGTCAAACGACAGCGGCACGCAGAACAGCGCAGGCCCAGCCCCGTCGCCCTTGCCCTGTCCCCACCTCAACGCAGACACGAAGCGTCCTCCACCATCCAACTCAACAGATCGCCGAACGAATGCCCCGCTTGCGCGGCGATTTCTGGCACCAGAGACGTCGGCGTCATGCCCGGCTGGGTGTTGATCTCGAGCCAGACAACCTCGCCGTTTTCGGAGTGACGGTCGTCGTAACGGAAGTCCGACCGGGAAACGCCCCGGCAACCGATGGCAAGATGAGCCTTGAGGGCCAGTGTCTGTATTTTTTGGTAAATATTCGGTGAAATTTTTGCAGGGGTTTCGTGTTTTGATCCGCCGGGGACGTACTTTGAATCGTAGTCATAGAAGGAATGGCCGGTCGGGATGATCTCGCAGACCCCGAGCGCCACGTCGCCCATTACAGCGCAAGTCAATTCGCGCCCATGGATGTAACGCTCGACCATGACGATCTCGCCATACTTCCACTCTGACGAGCCGATCACCTGCGGCGGATGCGACTGCCCCTCATGCACGATGACGACGCCGAAGCTCGAACCTTCGTTGACCGGCTTCACCACATAAGGCGGCTTCATCGGATGCTTGTTCTGGACGGCGAAGCGGTTGACCACCTTCGATTCCGCGACCGGAATGCCGGACGCCTTGGCAACCTTCTTGGCCTGCTCCTTGTTCATGGCCAGCGCCGAAGCGAGCACACCCGAATGGGTGTAGGGAATTCCGAGATATTCGAGAATTCCCTGGATGGTGCCATCCTCGCCGAACGGGCCGTGCAGCGCGTTGAAGGCGACATCGGGCTTGAACTCGGCAAGCACAGACCCGACATCGCGCGAAACATCGACGCGGGTGACCTGATAGCCTTCATTCTCGAGCGCATCCGCACACGCCTTCCCCGAGGACAGAGACACGGGCCGCTCCGAGGAGAATCCACCCAGGAGAACAGCCACATGCTTCTTCTTCATCCCGTCATTCCCTCTCACGCCGGGTCTGCAACCGATATTTCCGCACGCAACATTCCCGCATAGTGAGTCCGAGTCTTCCGGCAGGTTGCCCCCCAGACGGAAAACGCGGGTAACGCGTCAAACGACTCAAATCAGGAAACGCTTTAGGGCAGAGAATCAGAGAGTTGATTCCCTGGCAAGTGCCTATGATTCCGAGGGATTCACTTTCCGCGAAAACGGGCGAGAAAAGTGTGTTGTTGAGTCTTTATGGCAACGATCGGCGGCCATTGCCTGTCACGGAAGTTCACGTACTACTTGAACTTCACGGCGAGCTAAAGGAGCTGCCCCAGGAATTCCTGGACCGCGTGACCCGGCCGGAAGTTGCCCAGCCGCTTGATCTCCCAATGCAGGCGGATGCCCGAATTCTCCAGCACCCGCGCCCGCACCGTCTCGCCGAGATATTCGAGATCGTAACCGGTCGCCGTGCCGGTGTTGATCATGAAGTTGCAGTGCATGGGAGACATCTGCGCGCCGCCGATCAACAGCCCGCGGCAGCCGGCCTTGTCGATCTCTTTCCAGGCAGAAGTGCCTTCCGGATTCTTGAAGGTCGAGCCGCCGGTCTTCTCGCGGATCGGCTGCACCGTTTCGCGATGGTTCTGCACGGCGTCCATCGCCGCCTTGATCGCCGCCCTGTCTTCCGGAACGCCCTCGAAGACGGCAGAGGTGAAAATCAATCCGCCAGGCGCCGACGAATGGCGATAGGCATAGCCCATATCGGCATTGCTGAGCGTATGGACATTGCCCGTGCGGTCGAGTGCCCGCACCTCGACCACGCGCTCGCGCGTCTCGGCGCCATTGGCGCCCGCATTCATCCTCAGCGCCCCGCCGACGGCGCCCGGAATGCCGTGATAGAAGTGGAAGCCGCCGATACCGGCTTCATACGCGACGGCCGCCAGGCGCTTGTCCGGTGTCGCGGCGCCGGCCTTGATCGTGGTCGCTCCGGTGACTTCGGCCTCGCCAAAGCCTTTGGCCGATAGCCTCACCACGAAACCGAAGATGCCGCCGTCGCGCACCAGAAGGTTCGAGCCGACGCCGACGACCGTGATCGGGATTTCCTCCGGCACCGCGCGCAGGAAGGCCGCGAGGTCCTCCTCGTCGGCCGGCTGGAACAGCGCCTCCGCCAGGCCGCCGGCGCGGAACCAGGTGATCTTGTCCATCTCGGCATTGGGTGTGACGCGGCCGCGCAAGCCGGCGAGCTTGTCGCCGAGTTTATCGATCAGGTCCTGGCCGCGCATCATGAGGGGGCTCCACCGAGTTCCTTGGGCAATGCGTAGGCCCATTGCGTGATGTTGCCGGCGCCCAGGAACACGACGAAGTCGCCGGGCTTGGCAAGCTCGCGAATGGCCGGCGCGACCGCCGCCGGACCTTCGATATAGCGCGCGTCGCGGTGGCCGCCAGCGCGGATGCGCGACACCAGCGCGTCCGAGGTCACGCCCTCGATAGGCTCCTCGCCGGCCGGATAGACCGGCGCCACCAACACCGTGTCGGCATCGTTGAAGCAGACCGAGAACTCTTCGAACAGATCGTGCAGCCGGGTGAAGCGGTGCGGCTGCGCGATCGCGATGACGCGGCCCTTGGTGGCACCGCGCGCCGCTTTAAGCACCGCCGCGATCTCGACCGGATGGTGCCCGTAATCGTCGAAAACCTCGACCCCGTTCCACGAGCCGGTGTGGGTGAAGCGCCGCTTGACGCCGGCGAAGGACGACAGGCCTTTCTTGATCGCCTCGGCGGACAGACCGAGCTCATGCGCGACCGCGATCGCCGCCGTCGCGTTGGAGACGTTGTGGCGGCCGGGCATCGGCAGCCGCAGGCCGGCGATCGTCGTTGTACCCCGCCCCTTACGATCGCGGATCACCACGTCGAACTCCGACACGGCTCCGTCCATGCGATGGTTGGTGAAGCGCACGTCGGCCTGCGCGTTCTCGCCATAGGTGATGACGCGCCGGTCCTCGATGCGGCCGACCAGCGCCTGCACCTCAGGATGATCGGTGCACATCACGCCGAAGCCGTAGAACGGCACGTTCTCGACGAACTGGCGGAACGCCTCGCGCACTTTGTCGAAGCTGCCGTAGTGGTCGAGGTGCTCGGGGTCGATGTTGGTGACGACCGCGATGTCGGCCGGCAGCTTGAGGAAGGTGCCGTCGCTCTCGTCGGCCTCGACCACCATCCACTCGCCGTCGCCCATGCGGGCATTGGTGCCGTAGGCATTGATGATGCCGCCATTGATGACGGTCGGGTCGAGCCCGCCGGCCTCGAGCAGCGTCGCGACCATAGATGTGGTCGTCGTCTTGCCATGCGTGCCGCCGATGGCGACCGACTGGCGGAAACGCATCAATTCGGCGAGCATCTCGGCGCGGCGCACGACCGGCAGCAGCTTTTCGCGCGCGGCCTTGAGTTCCGGATTGGACTTCTTGATGGCGGTCGACACCACGACCACCTCGGCGTCGCCGATGTTCTCGGCCTTGTGGCCGACGAAACATTCGATGCCTTTGTCGCGCAGCCGCTGCACATTGGCACCGTCCGCCTGATCGGAGCCCTGCACCTTGTAGCCGAGATTGTGCAACACCTCGGCGATGCCGCTCATGCCGATGCCGCCGATGCCGATGAAATGCACGAGGCCGATCGTCTGCGGCATCTTCATGCGCGCGTCCTCCTGTAGTCCAAAACCGTTTTGCCGGACGCAATAGCCTCTGTCAGGTCGGCGAGCAACCGCGCCGCGTCCGGTTTTCCGGCCGAACGGGCAGCCGCGGCCATAGCGGTCGGCCGGCCGGGATCCTCCATCAGCCCGCCGACCAGCGCGGCAATCCGCTCGGCCGACAGCGTCGATTGCTGGTGGACCTCGGCCCCACCGGCGGCGGCAAGTGCCTCGGCATTCGCTGCCTGGTCATGATCGAGCGCATGCGGATAAGGCACCAGCAGCGCCGGACGGCCGATGACGGCGATCTCGGATACCGTGGAGGCGCCGGAGCGCGACATCACCAGATGCGCCGCCGCCATGCGCGCCGCCATGTCGGTGAAGAAGGGCGAGACCTGCGCGTCGACGCCGAGATTGGCATAGACGGCCTTCACGCGCGCCACGTCTTCGGCGCGCGCTTGCTGGGTGACTATCAGCCGCTTGCGCTGCGCTTCGCTCAGAAGCGCGATCGCCGCCGGCACGGCATCGGAAAAGAACTGCGCACCCTGGCTGCCGCCGAACACCAGGAAGCGGAACGGCTCGCCGTTGTTGGATGCTGTGTAAGGGGTCTTCGCCGCTACGAGGATCTGCGGCCTGACCGGATTGCCGGTGGTCACCGTCTTGGCGCCTTCGGCACTTGCGCCTTCCGGCAGGAAGCCGCCGGCGATCGCGTCAACGCGGCCCGACAGCGCCTTGTTGGCGCGGCCCATGACGGCGTTCTGCTCATGGATCAGCGTCGGCACCTTGCGGCGGGTCGCCGCGTAGAGCGGCGGCAGCGTCGGATAGCCGCCGAAGCCGACAACGGCCTCGGGCTTGATCCTGGCGATCACCCGCCCCGCTTGCCGCACGCCTTGCCAGATCGTCCAGAAGGCCGAGAGCATGGCAATCGGATTCTTCGAGCCTAGTGTCGCCGACGGGATCGAGTGGACTTCGACAGCGGGAAACTGGCGCGAATAGCGCTCGGCGCGGTGATCGGTGGCAAGATGCACCTTCCAGCCGCGCTCGTTCAGCTCATGCGCAAGCGCCTCGGCCGGGAACAGATGTCCGCCGGTTCCGCCGGCCGCAAGCAGGATGACACCCTTCGACATCCCGCCTCATTCCGCCGCGATCGTGCGCTGCGAGAAGGCATAGCCTATCTGCTTGCGCTTTTCGGGATGTCTGCGCGTCAGCGCCAGCACCATTCCCATCGAGACGGCAATCGCGATCTGCGAGGAGCCGCCATAGGAGATGAAAGGCAGCGTCATGCCCTTGGCGGGCATCAGCTGCAGGTTGACGCACATGTTGATGGCCGACTGCAGCCCGAAGATGGTGACCAGCCCGCCGACGGCGTAGCGGGTGAAATCGTCATGCTCCTTCAGCGCGATGCTCAATCCGCGCAGCACGATGAAGGCGAAGATCGACATGATGAAGAAGCACATGATCAGCCCGAACTCCTCGCCCGCGACCGAGAACACGAAGTCGGCATGGCTGTCCGGAATGACGCGTTTCACCGTGCCCTCGCCCGGACCGACGCCGAACCAGCCGCCATTGATCAGCGCCTCGCGGCCCATGTCGACCTGGAAGGTATCGCCCTCGCCGGTGAGGAATTTGTCGATGCGGGCGGCGACGTGCGGAAACACCGTATAGGCCGCGAACACGCCGCCGATGCCGGCCGCGCCCAGCGCGACGATCCAGAGCCAGGGCAAGCCGGCCATGAAGAACATCACCCCCCAAGTACCCAGCACCAGCATGGTCTGGCCGAGATCCGGCTGCGCCACCAGGAGAGAGATCACCAAAGCGAGCAGCAGCATGGCGAAGAGATTGCCGGGAATGTCGGGCTGGCGCTTGTGCTCGGCAAAAAGCCAGGCGCAGATGATGACGAAGGCAGGCTTCAGGAATTCGGACGGCTGGATGGAGAGCCCGGCGAGCGATACCCAGCGCCGCGCGCCCTTCACCTCGACGCCGATATAGAGCACCGCCACCATCAGCACGAGCATGATGCAGAGCATCACCAGCGACATGCGCCTTATTTGTCGCGCCTCGAGGAAGGAAACCGCCAGCATCACGATGAGGGCCGGGATGGTGAAGATGATCTGCCTTGTGGCGAAGTGGAAGCTGTCGAGGCCGATGCGCTCGGCGACCGCCGGACTTGCCGCGAAGGACAGAACGATCCCCAGCCCCATCAGCGACAGGAATGCCGCCAGGAACCAGCGATCGATCGTCCACCACCAGGTTGCGACTGGACTTTTGTCGAGACGGCTTTGCATCAACGTGGCCCTCCGATGGGTTTCACCCCATCAATAGCAGTCGCAGCTTGCCTGAAGGCTTCGCCGCGAACCTCGAAATTCTTGAACTGGTCGAAACTGGCGCAGGCCGGCGAAAGCAGCACCACCGCCTCGCCGCCGGTGTCGCTCGC
This sequence comes from Mesorhizobium dulcispinae, assembly GCF_033977345.1. Taxonomy (NCBI): domain Bacteria; kingdom Pseudomonadati; phylum Pseudomonadota; class Alphaproteobacteria; order Hyphomicrobiales; family Phyllobacteriaceae; genus Mesorhizobium; species Mesorhizobium dulcispinae. The sequence goes on along the minus strand of NZ_JAVIIY010000005.1, from coordinate 267,062 downwards.
GGCGTCATGGGCGGCATGCTCGACCGCGGCGGCCAGAGTTCCGGATATTTCGTAAGGCACCGCCTCTCCGAGCGTGGCGGAGAAAGCAGGTGCCGCCTCGCCGATCAGATAGGCCTTGGCGATGCGCGGGAAGAAGCCGCGCAGCGGCTCGATGCCGCCTTCCTTGGGCAGGCCACCGGCGATCCAGTAGATGCGGTTGAAGCTCGACAGCGCGGGCGCCGCCGCGTCGGCATTGGTCGCCTTGGAATCGTTGACGAACAGCACATGATCCTTGCGGCCGACCTGCTCCATGCGGTGCGCCAGCCCAGGGAAGCTTTCCAGTCCCGCCTGGATCTCGCCGAGCTCGAGGCCGACCCTCAGGCAGGCGGCGACGGCGGCCAGCGCGTTCTGCGCATTGTGCTGGCCGCGAAGCGAGCCGATGCCCTCGAGGAAGGCGACGCGGCTGTAGCGGCCGTCCACGGCTTCCATCAGGTTGGTGCCGTCGGCGAAATAGCCGTCGGTGAGCGGCAGGCGCTTGGAGATGCGGATGACCGGCCGGCCGGCCCGCTCCAGCCGGTCGGCGATCTGGGCGCACCAGGAATCGTCGACGCCGATGATCGCGGTGTCGCTGCCGGCGACCAGCCTTTCCTTGATCGAGGCGTAATGCGCCATCGTGCCGTGCCGGTCGAGATGGTCGGGCGTCAGGTTGAGCAGGATGCCCGCGGTCGGGTTGATCGAGGGCGCGAGATCGATCTGATAGGAAGAGCACTCCACCACATAATGCCGCTCGGGCTCGGGCGGATCGAGCGTCATGATCGCCCGGCCGATATTGCCGCCCATCTGGGTGTCACGACCCGCCGATTTCAGGATATGCGCCGTCAATGCCGTCGTCGTCGACTTGCCGTTGGTGCCTGTGATCGCGATGAAGGGCGCGGCCGGCGCGCGCTGGATGCGCTCGCGGCAGAACAGCTCGATGTCGCCGATCACTTCCACGCCGGCGCCACGCGCCAGCTCCACAGTCCAATGCGGCTTCGGATGCGTGAGCGGCACGCCCGGCGACAGGACGAAGGCCGCGAAGCGCGACCAGTCCGCGCCGCGCAGGTCGCCGGTCGCAATGCCGGCGGCCGCCGCCTTGGCGACGCTGTCCGGATTGTCGTCCCAGGCGAGAATATCGGCACCGCCCGCGATCAGCGCATGCGCGGTCGCCATCCCCGAACCGCCGAGCCCGAAGAGCGAAACGCGTTTGCCTGCAAAGGAAGCGGCGGGGATCAAGCGGTGTCCTATCTGAGCTTGAGGGTCGAGAGGCCGACCAGCGCCAGGATGACGGCGATGATCCAGAAGCGGATCACCACCTGGCTTTCGGTCCAGCCGAGCTTTTCGAAATGGTGATGGATCGGCGCCATCAGGAACACGCGCTTGCCGGTCATCTTGAAGTAGCCGACCTGGATGATGACTGACAGGATCTCCACCACGAACAGGCCGCCGACGATGACCAGCACGATCTCGTGCTTGGTGGCGACCGCGATGGTGCCGATCAGCCCGCCCATGGCCAGCGAGCCGGTGTCGCCCATGAAGATCGCGGCCGGCGGCGCGTTGAACCAGAGGAAGCCGAGGCCGGCGCCGATGACCGCGCCGAGCACCACCGAGAGCTCGCCGGTGCCGGGAACGAAATGGATTTGCAGATATTCGGCGAAGACCGCGTTGCCCGAAAGATAGGCGATGACGCCGAAAGATGCCGCAGCGATCATGATCGGCACGATTGCCAGGCCGTCGAGGCCGTCGGTCAGGTTCACGGCATTGCCGGCGCCGACGATGACGAAGCAGGAGAACGGCACGAAGAACCAGCCGAGATTGATCAGGAACTCCTTGGCGAACGGAAAGGTCAGCGAGGACGAGAACGGCGCTTGGCCGTTGTGCATGATCACCCAGGCGGCGATGCCGGCGACGACGAATTCGATCGCCAGCCGCGCCTTGCCGGAGAAGCCCAGATGCGACTGTTTCGTCACCTTGAGATAATCGTCGTAGAAGCCGATCGAGCCGAAGCCGAGCGTCACCAGCATCACAACCCAGACATAGATGCTGGAAAGGTTCGCCCACAAAAGCGATGAGCCGATGATGCCGCAAAGGATCATCAGCCCGCCCATGGTCGGCGTGCCCGCTTTCTTGAAATGCGTCTGCGGCCCGTCGGCACGGATGGGCTGGCCCTTGCCCTGACGAAGCCGCAGCGAATTGATGATGGTCGGCCCGAATATGAAGACGATCAGCGCCGACGTGATCAGCGCGCCGCCGGTGCGAAAGGTGATGTAGCGGAAGACATTGAAGGCCGAGATCTTGTCCGCGAAATCAACGAGTAAAGTGAGCATGCGCTTCCGTCCCCCGGAGCCCGACCTCAGGTCGGTTCAATGGTTGTGGCTTCCGCCGGAAATTTGCCGAGCAATGCCTCGACCAGCTTTGAAAATCCAATGCCTTTCGACGACTTGACCATCACCACGTCGCCGGGCCTGATTGCCGACATGACGACCGGCTTCAGCTCTTCCGCGCCTGCCCGGTATTCGGTTTCGACGTCGGAAGGCAGAACCTTGGCCAGCGCCCGCATCTCCGGGCCGCCGAGAAAGACGTTGCGCGTTTCCGTGCCGACGATGAGTTCGGCAAGCGCCGCATGGAGCTTCGCCGAATGGCTGCCGAGCTCCAGCATGTCGCCGAGCACGGCGATGCGCCTGCCCTCGCCCGATACCGGCGTGGCGTTGAGCAGTGCCATGGCTGCCGCCATCGACGCCGGGTTGGCATTATAGCTCTCGTCGATCAGCGTGATCGGGCCGCTTGGGTGATGCAATATGTGGCGTCTGCCGCGCCCGCGCTCAGCCGAAAGGTCAGCAAGTGCTGCCGCTACCTTGTCGAGGTCGGCGCCGACCAGTTGCGCGGCCCCCAGCACGGCCAGCACATTCTGCACGATGTGTCGGCCAGGCGCTCCGACACGGGCCGTCACGTCCTTCTTGCCGATCTTGACGGCGATATCGGAATGATCGGCGTAAAGGTCGCAGCCGGCAAGGCGGAAGGCCGAGCGGCCGTTTTCGCCGAAGCCGAAGACATGCTCGACACCGGCCTCTTTCGCCATTTTGCCGAGCAGCTTCCAGCGCGGATCGTCGCGGTTGAGCAGCGCGGCGCCGCCGGGCTCGATGCCTTCGAAAATCTCGGCCTTGGCCGTGGCGATCTCGTCGAGATTCTTGAAGAAGCCAAGATGGGCGGCGGCGATCAGCGTGACGATCGCGACATGCGGTCTGACCATCTTGACCAGCGGCCTGATCTCGCCCGGATGGTTCATGCCGATCTCGAAAACCGCGTAGTCGCAGTCTTGCGGCATGCGCGCCAGGGTCAGCGGCACGCCCCAATGGTTGTTGAACGACTGCGCCGAGGCATGCACCTTGCCGACCGCCGACAGCACATGGCGCAGCGCCTCCTTGGTGGTCGTCTTGCCTGCCGAGCCGGTCACCGCGACGATCTTGGCCCTTGAGCGTGCGCGCGCCGCAACGCCGAGCTTCTCGAGCGCCGCAAGCACATCCTGCACCACGATCATCGGCGCCGTCAGCCGGCCGAGCGACGGCAGCTTGCCTTCCGCGACGACCAGTACGGCAGCGCCCGCCTTCACCGCGGCGGTCGCGAAATCGTGGCCGTCCATCGTCTCGCCCTTAATGGCGAAGAAAGCGTCCCCCGATTCGAGGCTGCGGCTGTCGATGGAAATGCCGGTGATGCCTTCCGGCAGCGAGCCGATCGGCCTGCCGCCCATGGCCTCGACGAGTGCTTCCGATGTCCATAGCAAGCTCATGCGGCGCGCTCCTGGAGCGCCTCGCGCACTTCCTCATGGTCGGAGAAATGCAAGGTTTCGGTGCCGATGGTCTGGCCCTCCTCATGCCCTTTTCCGGCGACGATCAGCGTATCGCCGGCATGAAGCATCGCCACCGCCTCGTGGATCGCCTTGCGGCGGTCGCCGATCTCGATGGCGCCGGGTGCCGCGGCAAGGATAGCCGCGCGGATGGTTTCGGGGATTTCCGTGCGCGGATTGTCGTCGGTGACGATGACGACATCGGCGAGCCGGGTGGCGATCTCGCCCATGATCGGCCGCTTGCCGCGATCGCGGTCGCCGCCGCAGCCGAACACGACAACGACCCGGCCCGTGGTGAACGGGCGAACCGAGGTCAGCACATTTTCCAGCGCGTCGGGCTTGTGCGCGTAGTCGACATAGACCGGAGCGCCGGCCGGCGTCGTGCCGACAAGGTCGAGCCGGCCCGGCGCGCCTTTGAGTTTCTCCAATGCGGCCAAGGCTTTGCCGACGGATGTTCCAGTCGAGATGGCAAGACCGGCCGAAACCAGCGCATTGGCGATCTGGAAATCACCGGCCAGCGGCAGATCGATTTCGTAAAGCACGCCGTCGGCCTCGACTTCGGCGCGCTGCCGCCGCCGCTCATGCTCGACGCGCTTCAGGGTGAGGAATTCGCCGTGACGGCCGACTGTCAGCACTTTCAGACCCGCTGCCCGCGCGGCATGAACCGTCGGCTCCGACCAGGGATCGTCGGCGAAGATCACAGCAGGCGCGCCTTTCGGCAGCAGCGTGTCGAACAGGCGCAGCTTGGCATGATGATAGTCCTCGACCGTCGGATGGTAATCCATGTGGTCGCGGCCGAGATTGGTGAAGCCGCCGGCGGCGAGCTTCACGCCGTCGAGACGACGCTGATCGAGGCCGTGGCTGGAGGCTTCCATCGAGGCATGGGTGACGCCGGCTTCCGCCAGTTCCTTGAGCAGCTGGTGCAGCGCCACCGGATCCGGCGTGGTCAACGAACCATATTCGTTGCGGCCAGGCGCCACGACACCCGTCGTGCCGATCGAGGCGGCGGCAAGACCGGCCTGTTCCCAGATCTGGCGGGTAAAGGCGGCAACCGATGTCTTACCGCTGGTGCCGGTGACGGCGACCATCGTTTCTGGCTGCTTGCCGAAGAAGCGCGCGGCGCTCAGCGCCAGCGCCAGGCGCGGATCGTCCACGGCAAGGACGGGGATCGACAGTCCGGAAATGGTATTCCCTTCGGCGGCGACAACTGCAGCCGCGCCTTTTGCCGCGGCGTCGGCCGCATAGGCCGAGCCATCGGCCTTGCTGCCGGCGAGCGCGAAGAAGACGACGCCCGGCCTTACCTGGCGGGAATCGGAGGAGAGACCGGTAACCTCCAGATCGCGGGAAGCTATTCCCTCGACAGGCAGGATACCGGCTAGATCTTTTAGATGCATTGAGTCCCGTTCACCGCAACAAAATAGCGCGCAGTTGCCGGCGCGCCCCAAGAATCACTGATAGGAAACCAGCGTTGCACCATTTTCATGGCTGAAATCTGGCTTCACGCCAAGCATGGAAGCCGCACGCCTGATGATGTTGGCTGCCATGATGCCCGCATTCGAGGCGGCGGTGGCCCCCATGCCGGGCTTTTCCGGCTTCGGCTCGTCGGCGATCGTCAGCACGATATATTGCGGATCGTCCATCGGGAAAGCCGCGACGAAGGCATTGAAATTCTTTTCCTTCGAGTAGCGTCCGTTGACAACCTTCTCCGCCGTGCCGGTCTTGCCGCCGACGCGGTAGCCCGGAACCCTGGCGTTCTTGCCGGAACCCTTCTCGGCGTTGAGCGCGTAAAGATAGCGCATCCCTTCCACGGTCTTTTCCTTGACCACCCTTTTGGCCACCTCCATTGCCTGTTCTGCCGTGCGCGGCAGAAAAGTCGGCTCGATCAGATAGCCACTCATCAATGCGGCGCAGCCGACGGCGGTCTGCAGCGGCGTCGTCGAGACGCCATGGCCGAAGGCGATGGTGATTGAATTGACCTGCTTCCAGACTTTCGGTTCGGTCGGACGCGCCACTTCCGGCAATTCCGTCTGCATCTTTTCGAGCACGCCAAGCCGATGCAGGAACTCGCGATGCCCTTCGATGCCGACAGCCTCGGCTTCTTTGGCCGAGCCGATGTTGGACGAATAGATGAACACTTCAGGCACCGAAAGGACACGGCCCTTGCTGTGGAAGTCATGGATGGTCTGGCGGCCTATTCTGATCGGGCGGGACGCGTCGAAGCGGCTCTCCAGCGTCACCTTGCCGGAATCGAGCGCCATGCCGGTGGTGAAGCTCTTGAAGGTCGAGCCCATTTCGTAGAGGCCGGCCGACATGCGGTTCAGCCGGTCCTTGTCCTGGGCGTTGTAGGGATTGTTGGGGTCGAAATCCGGCACCGAGGCCATGGCCAGCACTTCACCGGTCTTGATGTTGAGGACCACCGCGCCCGCAGCGATCGCGTGGAAACGTTCCATGCCGGTCGCCACCTCGTCGCGCACGACGTGCTGGACGCGCAGGTCGATCGACAGCTTCACCGGCTTCAGGTCCCTGGCCACCGCCAGCCCCGACGCCTGCAGGTCGGTCAGGCCCTGGTCGTCGATATATTTCTCCATACCGGAGATGCCCTGATTGTCGATGTTGGTGAGCCCGACAATATAGGAGGACGTCTCGCCGCTCGGATAGAAGCGACGCTTTTCGGTGCGGAAGCCGAGACCGGGAATGCCGAGCGCCATGATGTCGGCCTGCTGCTTCGGCGTCAGTTGCCGCTGCAGCCAGACGAAGCCGGCGCCGCTTTTCAGCTTGTGGTAGGTCTGCTCATAATCGATCTCGGGAAGCACGGTCGACAGCTTCTCGATCGCCTCGTCGGCGTCGACGATGCGGCGTGGCTCGGCAAACAGCGACGCCGTCTTGATGTCGGTCGCCAGCACCTCGCCGTTGCGGTCGACGATGTCCGGCCGCGACGCGGTGACGCGGCTCTGCGGGCCGCCCGACATGTCCGGATTCTGCAGGCCGAGATAGACCAGCCGGCCGGCGATCGTCGAATAGATGGTGAAGAACACCGCCATGGTCATGACGATGCGGGTCCTGGCCTTGCCGCCGGTCGCCTTGCGGGCGGCATCGACGACGATCGACCCGTCCTCGGCCACCTTCTTTCGACGTTTGAGCAGGTTGCCGATCCTTGGAAGCCTGCCGATCATTGCACGGTGCTCCCGGTGACCACCGGATCCTTGCCGGCCGGAGGCTCTTTACCGGAATTGTCGGCCACGCCGCCAAGCCGCTGCGACGACAGGTCCTCGATGTTGACAGGCTTCATCGGCACGTCGTCGAGCCCGCCGATCTGGCGGGCGTTGAGCGGCTCGAGCCCGAGCTGCGACTTGTAGATTTCGGCAAGCTTCTGCAGCCGCGCGGGCTGGGTGAGCAGGCTCCAGTCGGCCTTCAGAAGATCGATCGTGTCTTCCTCGTAGCGGATCTGCGCCTGCAGCTTCTGCACCGCCGCCAGCTGGTCCTCGGCTTCGCGCTTGGTCTTGTAGGTCAACGCCGCCGCCGAGACCATGACGGCGATCAGGACAATGTCGCTGGTACGAAACACGTGCTTACCTCTCCCCCGGCCGCTCGACGGCGGGAAGCCTTGGAAGGCCGAAAATCGAAAAGTCGCCGGGGCGCGCCGGCACGTCGGTGCGGATCGCCGCGCGCAGCCTGGCCGAACGCGCCCGCGGGTTGGCAGCGATCTCGGCCTCCCCCGGCGTCACCCCGCCGCCGGATTTGCGGAAGGTCGCCAGCCGCGCCGGCGCGTCGGGCATATGACGCGATCCGCTGGCTGCGTCGGCGCGATCGGCGATGAAGCGCTTGACGATGCGGTCTTCCAGCGAATGGAAGGTCACAACAGCCAGTCGTCCGCCGGGTTTCAGCACCCGCTCGGCGGCGAATAGCGCGCCCGCCAGTTCGCCGAGCTCATCGTTGACGAAGATGCGCAGCGCCTGGAAGACGCGGGTGGCCGGATGGATCTTGTCCTTCGGCGCGCGGCCGATATGGGTGGCGATGGCGTCGGCCAGATCGAGCGTGCGCTCGAAGGGCCGCTTCTCGCGCCGGCCCTCGATCATGCGGGCGATGCGGCCGGCATGCCGCTCCTCGCCGAGGAAACCGAAGATGCGTGCAAGGTCGCCCGCTTTGAAGGTGTTCACGACGTCGGCGGCGCTCAAGCCCGCCTGCGCCATGCGCATGTCGAGCGGCCCGTCCGCGCGAAAGGAAAAGCCGCGCTCGGCCTGGTCGAGTTGCATGGACGAGACGCCGATGTCGAGCACGACGCCGTCGGCGCTCCCGACATACTCGTCCAGCGTCGAGAACGGCGCCTCCACCAGCTTCAGCCTGCCGCCGGCCTGCCGTTCCAGAGACCTGCCCGCGGCGATCGCATCCGGGTCGCGGTCGATCGCCACGACCGAAGCGCCGCGCTCGAGGATGGCGCCGGTGTAGCCGCCGGCGCCGAACGTTCCGTCGACGATCGTCTCGCCCGCCTTCGGCTCAAGCGCCTCCAGCACTTCGGCAAGGAGGACCGGAATGTGACGGACCAGTCCGCCAACGGCGTGAGGATCATCGCCGTGGCCAGCCATCATTCCGGTCGCTCCCCAGGCTTCGTCCCCTGCCGAAGCTGCAAAAGCCTGGCCCGCGCCTGCGCCCCATAGGCGGCAAGCCGGCCCGGTTCCCAGATCTGAAAGAAATTGCCGCGGCCGACAAAGGCCACCTCGTTCGAGATGCCCGTGTGCTCGCGGATGAAATCGCTCATCGTAATGCGGCCGTCCTGGTCGAGTTTCAGGAACGTCCCGTCGCCATGACAGAAGAAGGACATGTCGTCCGCCGTCTGCAGGAAGGGATCCTCCAGCGCGATCCGCTGCTCGTAGCGGTCGAGCAGGTCGAGCCCGCCGACGTCCATCGCCGGAAGGTCGAGGCAGCGTAGCGCATAGAGCTCCGCATAGCCACGTTTCTGCACGACCGCGCGAAAATGCGCCGGAACGGACACCCGCCCCTTCGCATCGATCCTGTTCACTGCGTTTGACAGAAATCGGTCCACTACACGTTACAGCCGCTGTCGCCGCCGCACCCCTTCCCATGTTTTTCTCCGCGCCGCCGCCGCGCATCGCCTCGCGGCAAATCGCCTCATTCACCAGGGCGAAAACCGGCAAACGCACAGCCGCCGCGACTGCCCGATTGGCGTACGCTTCACCCTGACGCGGAACGAAAGCTTGATGATGCGAATGGGATATCATGGGGTACTATGGGCGTCAACGGGAACAGGCATCACAAACGCGCGCTCTACAACCAAGAAGAGCAGGCTGACGGCACGTCTCGTCTTTATCCTCTATTAAGCCTAACGAAGCGTTTAGAACGCCCTGGCCCAAAAAGACGCGGCTTGCTGCGAGCCTTCGCCGCGCCTAGCGTCGAACCTCTGTTCAGCGAGGAATGAGCCCATGGCCGAAACCGCGAAGTCACGCGCCGCGACACTTGCCCATCTGCGCAGCGGCGATTTCGCCAAGGGCGATCCCATCCCCCTGCCGCTGACAATGGCCTCGATCTTCCATTCGCCGGGCGACGCGACGGGCTTCGATCAATACGGCCGATTCAGCAATCCGACATGGCACGCCGTCGAGCATGTGCTTGGCCATCTGGAAGATGCGCAATGCGTCGCCTTTCCGTCGGGAATGGCCGCGATTTCGGCGGCGTTTTTTTCGCTCGTCAAATCGGGCGACCGCATTCTCTTGCCCTCGGACGGCTACCACACGACACGTGCGCTGGTGGAGCGTTTCCTGAAGCCGCTTGGCGTCACTTATGATGTGAGGCCGACATCGAGCATGCTCGACGGCGGTTTCGCCGGCTACCGGCTGGTCTTCGTCGAAAGCCCGTCCAATCCGCGGCTGGATATCTGCGACATCGCCGCCGTCGCCAAGGCGGCTCACCAACAAGGCGCGGTCCTGGTCGTCGACAACACGACGATGACGCCCTTTGGCCAGCGTCCGCTCGACCTCGGCGCCGACATTGTGGTGTCGGCCGATACCAAGGCGATCAACGGCCACTCGGATGTGCTGTTCGGCCACGTCGCCAGCCGCGATCCGGATATTATCGCCAGGGTCAAGGACTGGCGCGAGACGGCAGGCAGCATTCCTGGGCCGTTCGAGGCATGGCTCGTGCATCGCGGTCTCGAAACGCTGGACGTGCGCTTTGACCGCATGTGCTCTTCGGCCGAAACGATCGCCCGCCGTCTCAAGGGACATCGCGCCGTCAGCGGTCTGCGCTTTCCGGGCCTCGAGGGCGATCCTTCGCACAATCTGGCGCGTGCTCAGATGGAGCGCTTCGGCTTTTTGATCTCGTTCGAACTGGCGTCGGAAGAGAAGGCCGAGGATTTCATCAACAATTGCGCGCTGATTGAATCGGCGACCTCGTTCGGCGGCGTGCATACATCGGCCGAGCGGCGCTCGAAACGCGGCGACGCCGTGCCTCCCGGCTTCGTGCGACTGGCCATCGGCTGCGAGCCGGTCGAGGAGCTCTGGCAGGCGATCGAGGCGTCTTTGGACAAGGTCGGCCGTTGAGTCGATCACCTCGTGAGATCGTCGGCTCCGACCTTGCGATGTCCGTGCAGCACACGGAGGATTTCGACCGCATACTCGCCAACTCGATACAGGATGAGGTAATCGCCGACGATGAGATGGCGAACACCTGGCGCAATGTCGTCGCGCGGAGGCCCGGAAAAGGATAGGCAGCCAGTTGCTGCCAGCGGCTTTCAATCGAGGAGACGATCCGCTGCAGCTTCATTGTCGGCTGCGACGTAAAGCCAGATGGCGATCAAATCTTCTTCAGCTTACGCGGCTCGAACGATGCGCAGAGAGCTCATGCCGCCCCGTTTGACTTCCAGCGCCTGCGCGCCTCGGCCTTTATTTCATCCATCGAGACGAACCGGCCAGGGCCGCTGTCGATTCCCTCTTGCACCAGCTTGCGCAATTCCTCGACGGTGTAGCCGAGCAGGTCGCGCCGGTCCTTCCACTGCCTGAGCGCGTCGCGGATCACCTCGCTCGCCGAGGCGTACTCACCGGCGGCAACCACGTCGTCGACAGCCTGCGCCAGTTCGGGAGAAAGCGTTATGCTGCGTTTGTCGACCTGACCCATCACCGGCTCCTGATATTTGTCCGCCGGTTACAAGGTACGATTTAATCGTACCGGCTTCAAGAAGTGCGTGTTCGCTGTCCTGAATCATCCGGCGAGCCTGATGGCACAACTCGCTGATTTCAGGAACTCTGTTGGATGTCGCGGAGAAAAATGCCAGCTGGCCTGTAAGCCGGGTTCTGTATGGCCCTCGCGCCTTGCGGCGCGAGAACGTGGCGGCCATTCATCTTGGGCGCGTGTCGCCACACGCCTCACGCAACCTACCCGGGCGGTGGGCCGGAAACAGCCCTCGAAGGTTTCCCCTCGCACCGCCCCTATTCGGTTTTGCTCCCGGTGGGGTTTGCCGTGCCGCTCCTGTTGCCAGTCGCGCGGTGGGCTCTTACCCCACCCTTTCACCCTTGCCGCGGCATTCGCCGCGGCGGTTTGCTTTCTGTGGCACTTTCCCTGGGGTTGCCCCCGCCGGCCGTTAGCCGGCACCGTGTCTCCATGGAGCCCGGACTTTCCTCACCCGCAGCCTTTCGGCTCTTGCGGGCGCGGCCGCCCGGCCAGCTGGCAAGCGCGTATAAAGGGATTCCCGCCTGAAAACGCAAATGAAAAAGGCAAACTCGCCTTTAGGCGGGCGAACCGAGCGCCGCCATCTGCACCTTCACCTTGCTGCAATAGGCGGCAGAAACCGGGTTCATCCGCCTCGCGCCATGGCCGGCATTGTATTTGAGGATCGTGCCGCAGGTCGTGCCGCCGCCGAGGCCTTGCGCCATGGCGAGGTACTTCATGCCGTATTTGATGTTGGTGTCGGGATCGAATAGTCCCTTGGCCGAACCGGTATAGCCCATCATACGCGCCGTCGCCGGCTTGATCTGCATCAGGCCGATCTCGCCGGCGCTGCCGACCATGTTCGGCCGGTAGTTGCTCTCGATCTTGATGACGGCCCTGGCGAGCGACACCGGAACGCCGTAGCTTGCCGCATAGCGGGCGATGATTGCCGAGTACTGACCGCCGCCGGCGGGGGCAGCCGACAACGATGCCTTTTCTGGATGGATGGAAGCTGTGGCCATCAGATCGATGGTCTGCCTGCCGCGCTTCGCATTGCGCTTGACCGTTGATTTCGCCGACCGCGCTGCAGCGACTTTCTGCACTTTCGCCTCGGCGACTTTCTTGGTTTTTACGGTTTTGGGATCGGGGGCTACCTTCGGCGCTGCGGGGGTCGCTGCGAACCCATTGTCGGCCGCCCGCAAGCTAAGGGGGGCACTGTTCGCCGGGCTGAAGGCAAAAGTCATCACTCCGGCAGCAACGGCTGCCGCTACAACGGTCAATCTTGGCATGTAGTCCTGTTCTGTTAGAACCGCGCGAAGAACTTCGCGCGGCTGGGCCAACTCAACATCGGAGCATCTTGGGGGGATAGACGTCCGACAACTTGCGGGGGATGCCTTTGGAGACGGAATTGGCGCCAATGAAGGCGAGGCAATTCACTTTGTATGACAAATTGTAATTTAGGTAGCCTGGCCAGACTATTTGGGCGAGGCCGCCTTAACGGAAGCCAGCAGCCTTTGCAACGTGCGGATCGTCGAGCCGTCCGCCACGCCGTCGACGAGTCGCCGCCGGAAATGCCGCTGAAACGCCGCCACCACGATCTCCGTCTGGCGATCGAAGGCGCCCGATATCTCGACGCTGTAGCCGTAAAGCGCCAGCATCGATTGCAGTGCCTCCACGTCAGCGCCGGTGTCGCCCAGCTTCAGCGCCGCGCCATTGCTGATAGGGGTCGCGGGAACGAGGTGGCCGACGCCGGCCGCAAAGAGCGCTTTCCAGGGAAACTTCTCGCCGGGGTCGACCTTGCGTCCCGGCGCCACATCGGAATGCGCGAGCACCCTTTGCGGTGGAATGGAGTGCCGGTCGATGATCCCCTCGCACAAACCGATCACGGCGTCGATCTGCTGCTTCGGGAAGGCTTTGTAGCCCAGCGAATGCCCGGGATTGACGACCTCGATACCGACGGAGCAGGAGTTGATGTCGGTGCGCCCGAACCACGAACTCTTGCCTGAATGCCAGGCGCGGTCGCTCTCGCGCACCATCTGCACGATGCGGCCGTCCTCGTGGACGAGATAATGCGAGGACACCTCGCTTGCCGGATCGCACAGCCACGCCTCGGCGCCGGCGCCCGTCGGCATGCCGGTATAGTGCAGCACGATCATGTCGGGCTTGAGCGTCTCGCGCCGCGGACCGAAATTCGGCGACACCCTGACCTCGGCACCTGGCTGGTCGGGCAAAAAACCACTCATGCGTGCCTGAGGCCCCGTTCGATCATCTCATAGGCGGCATTGATCGCGGCGACCCTTGTCGTGGCGATCTTGATGAATTCCTGCGGCAGGCCGCGCGCGATCAGCCTGTCGGGATGATTGTCGGATATCAGCTTGCGGTAGCGCTTCCTGACCTCCTCGAACGGCTTCCCCCGCTCGATGCCCAGAATGACATAGGGATCGGCGGCACCGAGATTGACGTGCCGCGACAGGATTGCCTGGTAGTGCGCCTCGTCGATCCGGAAGATCTCGGCGATGCGATGCAGGAATTGCCCTTCCCGCTCGTGGATCAGCCCGTCGGCTTTGGCGATATGGAACAGGCCGTCGAGAATGTCTTCCAGCATCATGCAATTCGCATGGCCGGAACCGCATAGCTGCGCCATGCGCTGGGCATAGATCTCGAACCCGGCAACGTCGCGCGTGGCGAGGTCGTAAAGGCGCGCCACATTGCGCGTTTCCTTGGGCGGCACCTCGAAGATTTCCTGGAAGGCGCGCACCTCGTCCTGGGTGACGATGCCGTCGGCTTTGGCCATCTTGGCCGAGAGCGCGATCATCGCCACCGAGAAGGCAACGCGCCGGCGCAGGTCCGCGTCGCCGGAGAACACGGTCCGCACGGCTTCGACGACATCGGCGACGCCCGAGGACGCCGACGACGAAACACGAGCGATGAATTCGCCGAGGCGGTCCCAAATCGACATGCCGGCTTCTTAGTGCGAACCGGGCACCGCTATCAAGCCGGGACAATGCCGCAGGTCGAATAGCCTTGATGGCAGTCCCGCCAAAGGAAAGGCCGGCACAAGGCCGGCCTTCCTCATTTCATTGGATGAACTTCTACTGCGCGGGCGCAGCAGGAGGTGTTGCCGGAGCCGGTTCAGCAGGCTTAGAAGCGTCAGGCGTGGCTGGCTTCATCGGCTGCTCATTGGCCGGCGGATTGGTGCTTTGGGTGGTCGTGTTGTCCGTGCCGCTGTTGCTGCAAGCCGCGACCCCCAGCAGGGCGAGCGCCGAAACAGACGCCAGAATGAGCTTCTTCATGGTATCTCTCCTTCAGCAAGCGTTCACGTTTCGGTGAACGGTCGCAGGAGAAATGCGTCAGGCGGCTCTCTGGTTTCGTAACGTTGCGTTTCCAAATGTAACATCAACTGCCGATTGCCGGGGCCAAAAAGCCGAACTAACAAGGCCTTAGCTCGCAAACATTGGATAAGCAGATGTCGGACGCCGCAGCCAGCAACAAGAAATGGGATTTCTGGATCGACCGGGGCGGCACCTTCACCGACATCATCGGCCGTAACCCGCAAGGGCGATTGCATCCCCGAAAGCTATTGTCGGAGAACCCTGAGGCCTATGCCGATGCCGCAATCCAGGGCATCCGCGACCTGCTTGGACTGAAAACCGGCGCCGCCATCCCCGCGGACCGGATCGGCGACATCAAGATGGGCACCACGGTCGCGACCAACGCGCTGCTCGAGCGCAAGGGCGACCGCGTTCTCCTGCTCATCAGCAAGGGCTTTCGCGACGCGCTGCGCATCGCCTATCAGGCGCGTCCGGATATTTTTGCCAAGGAAATCGTCCTGCCAGAGCAGCTCTACGAGCGCGTGATCGAGATCGACGAGCGCGTGCGCGCCGACGGCTGCGTCGAGAGCCTGCTCGATATCGCGGCTTGCCGCCCGGCGATCGAGCAGGCCAAGGCCGACGGCATCGAGGCGGTCGCCATCGTCTTCATGCATGCCTGGAAATATCCGGACCACGAAAAGGCGGTGGCCAAGGTCTGCCGCAAGATCGGCTTCAGCCAGGTCTCGGTCAGCCACGAGGTGTCACCGCTGATCAAGCTGGTCGGCCGCGGCGACACCACGGTGGTCGACGCCTATTTGTCGCCGATCCTGTCACGCTATGTGCAGAAGGTGGCAGGCGAGTTGGGCACCGGCCCTCGCCTGATGTTCATGATGTCGTCGGGTGGGCTGACCGCCGCCGACATGTTCCAGGGCAAGGACGCGCTGCTGTCGGGTCCGGCCGGCGGCGTCGTGGGCATGGTCGAGACGGCGAAGCTCGCCGGCTTCGAAAAGGTCATCGGCTTCGACATGGGCGGCACCTCGACCGACGTCGCGCATTACGACGGCGAATACGAGCGCGCCTTCGACACCGAGGTTGCCGGCGTGCGCATCCGCGCGCCGATGATGCGCATCCACACCGTTGCGGCCGGCGGCGGCTCGATCCTGCATTACGAGGCCGGCCGCTTCCGCGTCGGCCCGGACTCAGCCGGCGCCAATCCCGGCCCCGCCGCCTACAGGCGCGGCGGGCCGCTCGCCGTCACCGACGCCAATGTCATGCTTGGCAAGCTGCAGCCGGATGTCTTCCCGGCGATCTTCGGTCCCGGCCAGGACAGGCCGCTCGACGTCGGCACGGTGCGCGAGAAATTCGCGGCCTTGGCCGCCGAGATCGGCGATGGCCGAACGCCGGAAGCGGTGGCCGAGGGCTTCGTCACCATCGCCGTCGAGAACATGGCCAATGCCATCAAGAAGATATCGGTGCAGCGAGGCTACGATGTCACCGAATATCTCTTGAACTGCTTCGGCGGCGCCGGCGGCCAGCATGCCTGCCTGGTCGCAGATGCGCTCGGCATCGAAGCGGTGCTCATCCATCCTTTTTCCGGCTTGCTTTCGGCCTATGGCATCGGGCTGTCGACGGTTTTCGCCTCGCGCCAGCAAGCGTTGCTGAAGCCGCTCGCCGAGGAGTCCCGCCCATCGGTCGAGGACCTGATTGCGGCACTGCGCCAGGGCGTCGTCGCCGAGCTTGTGGCGCAAGGAATTGCGGAAACCGCCATCGCCTCGAGACCGGTCCTGCAGATCCGCTATGACGGCACCGACACGACTTTGCCGGTGAATTTCGAACACGGCTCGATCTTTCGCGCGAGAAGCGATTTCGAGGCCGCCCACAAGGCGCAGTTCGGCTTCGTCTACGAAAACAAGCCGATGATCGTCGAGGCGGTCGGCGTCGAAGGCGCGGACACAGGAACCACAGGCCGCGACGAAACTGAATCAAGTCTCGAAGACAAGGCGGCAAGCCCCTGGCAGACCCGGCAATTCTTTGCCGACGGCGCCTGGCGAGATGCCGGCATTTTTCGGCGCGAGGATCTGAAGCCCGGCCACAAGGTGGCTGGCCCCGCACTTGTCATCGAGCCGAACCAGACCATCGTCGTCGAGCCGGGCTGGCAGGCCGAGATCACGGTCAGGAACCATGTGCTCCTGCGCCGCATCGAGAAAAAGCGCCGGCAGGCGGCGCTCGGCACCGAGGCCGATCCGGTGATGCTGGAGGTGTTCAACAACCTTTTCATGTCGATTGCCGAGCAGATGGGCGTGACGCTGCAGAACACCGCCTATTCGGTCAACATCAAGGAACGGCTGGATTTCTCCTGCGCCGTGTTCGACCGCCATGGCGCGCTGGTCGCCAACGCGCCGCATATGCCGGTGCATCTGGGCTCCATGGACCGCTCGGTCGAAACCGTCATCCGCCTGAACTCGGGCGACATCCATCCGGGCGACGTCTTCGCGCTGAACGCACCTTACAATGGCGGGACGCATCTGCCCGATATCACCGTGGTGACGCCGGTGTTCGATGACACACGCAAGGAAATCCTGTTCTGGGCAGCCTCGCGCGGGCACCACGCCGATGTCGGCGGCACGGCGCCCGGCTCGATGACGCCTCTTGCCACCACCGTCGACGAGGAAGGCGTTCTGTTCGACAATTTCCGCATCGTCGATCGCGGCCGCTTCCGCGAGAAGGAGCTCGAGGCGCTCCTGACCGACCATCCCTATCCTGCCCGCAATCCCACGCAGAACATCGCCGACCTCAAGGCGCAGATCGCGGCCAACGAAAAGGGCGTGGCGGAGCTGCGCAAGATGGTCGCACATTTCGGCCTCGATGTCGTCGAGGCCTATATGGGCCATGTCCAGGACAACGCCGCCGAGAGCGTGCGCCGCGTGCTGGAACGGCTGCCCGACAGCTCCGATTACGAATATCCCACCGACACCGGTCAGGTGATCAAGGTCAGGATCACCGTCGACCGACAAAAGCGCCAGGCGACGGTCGATTTCACGGGTACTTCGAAGGTCGAGAAGAACAATTTCAACGCGCCGGAGCCGGTGGCGCGAGCCGCCGTGCTCTATGCCTTCCGCGTCATGGTCGAGGACATGATCCCGATGAATGCCGGATGTCTGCGGCCGATCAACATCGTCATTCCCGACGGCTGCATGCTGAAGCCCGCCTATCCGGCCGCGGTCGTCGCCGGCAATGTCGAGACCTCGCAACATGTCACCAACGCGCTGTTCGGCGCCATGGGCGCGATGGCCAATGCGCAAGGCACGATGAACAACCTCACCTTCGGCAACAAGCAATACCAGTATTACGAAACGATCTGCTCCGGCTCGCCGGCCGGCCGGATGAATTCCGGCCGCGGCTTTGCCGGCACTTCCGGCGTCCATACGCACATGACCAATTCGCGGCTCACCGATCCGGAAGTGCTGGAACTGCGCTTCCCTGTCGTGCTGGAGGATTTCCACATCCGCGAGGGCTCCGGCGGCAAAGGCAAATGGAACGCCGGCGACGGCACCAAGCGCACCATCCGTTTCCTCGAAAAAATGGAATGCGCCATCCTCTCCTCGCACCGCAACCGCCCGCCCCAGGGCCTGAACGGCGGCGGCGACGGCGAGGCCGGCTCGACCAGGGTCAGGCGCAATGACGGCTCGGTAGACGTGCTGAAGGCCTGCGACCAGACGACGCTCGATGTCGGCGAGGCCGTCACCGTCATCACGCCGACGCCGGGCGGGTTCGGCAAGGCCTGATGCATGTCGCCCAAAAGTGTGCAGCGGCTTTGGGAAAACGACATGCATGGGAACTAAAGACCAAAGCGCGTCGCCCGAATCCGGTTCAGCGCGACGGGCTTTGACGTCAACTTAACGTCAACAGGCTGTCACCCGCCTGTCACAACGCTGCGCTACCCGCTTGCGCCAACGCAAACGGGGAATCACCTTGCCATGTCGGATGTATCGGGAGAACTCGTTTTTCGGCGCGGCAAAGAAGTTGGAAAAGCCGTCTACCAGAACCGGGCTCTGTCGAAGGACGGCATTTCCGAGCGGCTTTTCGCTTTCCTGTTTTCCGGCCTGGTCTATCCGCAGATCTGGGAAGACCCCGATGTCGACATGGAGGCCATGCAGCTCGGTGCCGGGCATCGCATCGTCACAATCGCGTCAGGCGGCTGCAACATTCTGGCTTACCTCACCCGCTCGCCGGCCCGGATCGACGCCGTCGACCTCAACGCCGCGCATATCGCGCTGAACCGCATGAAGCTCGAAGCGGTGCGCCATCTGCCCTCGCAGGGCGACCTGTTCCGCTTCTTCGGCGCCGCCGACACCAGCCACAATTCGGAAGCTTACGACCGTTTCATCGCGCCGCATCTCGATCCGGTGAGCCGCCACTACTGGGAGCGCAGGAACTGGCGTGGCCGGCGCCGCATCTCGGTCTTCGACCGCAACTTCTACCAGACCGGCCTGCTTGGGCTCTTCATCGCCATGGGCCATCGCGTCGGCAAGCTGTTCGGTGTCGATCCGGCCGGTATCATGAAGGCCGAGAACATCGGCGAGCAGCGCCGTTTCTTCAATGAAGAGCTGGCGCCGATCTTCGACAAGAAGCTGTTGAGATGGGCGACGTCGCGCAAGGCCTCGCTCTTCGGCCTCGGCATTCCGCCGGCGCAGTACGATTCGCTGATCACCTCCGGCGACGGCTCGATGGCGAGCGTCCTGAAGGCGCGGCTGGAAAAGCTCGCCTGCGACTTCCCGCTGAAGAGCAACTATTTCGCCTGGCAGGCGTTTGCCCGCCGCTACCCGGAGCCCGGCGAGGCCGCGCTCCCTGCCTATCTGGAGCAGCGCAATTACAAGACGATCCGTGCCAACATCGATCGCGTCGCCGTCCATCATGCCAACCTGATCAAATTCCTCGCCGGCAAGGATGCAGGCTCGGTCGATCGCTTCATTCTGCTCGATGCGCAGGACTGGATGACCGATGACCTGCTCAACGATCTGTGGACCGAGATCACCCGCACGGCCTCGGTTGGCGCGCGCGTGATCTTCCGCACCGCGGCCGAACCCAGCCTGCTGCCGGGACGCGTCTCCAACTCGCTGCTCGATCAATGGCACTATGAGAACGAGGCCTCGCGCGAATTCTCGGCCAGGGACCGCTCGGCGATCTATGGCGGCTTCCATCTTTATGTGAAGCGCGCCGCATGAGCGCCACGGAGGTGCCGGCCAGTCATGCCGAGCTGATGGACGGTGTCTATCGCTGGCAGCGCCATATCTACGATCTAACCCGCAAATACTACCTGCTCGGCCGTGACCGGCTGATTGAGGGGCTCGACGTGCCGCAAGGCGGCAGCGTTCTCGAACTCGGTTGCGGCACGGGCCGCAACATCGTGCTGGCCGCCCGTCGCTATCCGGATGGCCGCTTCTTCGGCCTCGACATCTCGGCCGAAATGCTGGAGACGGCGAATGCCGCGATAGCCCGTGAAGGTCTGGCAGCGAAGGTCAACCTGGCGCGCGGTGACGCCACCGACTTCGACGCCAAAGCGCTTTTCGGCACTGCGCGCTTCGACCGTGTCTTCGTGTCCTATTCGCTGTCGATGATCCCCGGCTGGGAAAAAACCGTCTCGGCAGCGCTCGCCGCGCTCGCACCCGGCGGTTCGCTGCATGTCGTCGATTTCGGCCAGCAGGAAGGCCTGCCGCGCTGGTTCAGGACCTTGCTGCGCGGCTGGCTGCGGAAATTCCATGTCGAGCCCCGCGCCTCGCTGCGCGATGTCCTTGGATCGGAAGCCGAGCGGACCGGCGCAACCTTCCGTTTCAGAACGCTTTATCGCGGTTATGCCTGGCTTGGCGTGATCGGCGCTCCGAATTTGGCAGGCCCCTATTGATGTAACGCCTTCACCAGCGCCGCCACCATTGTCTGCGGCCGGTAGCCGAGCTTGGCAGGCGTCAGCCCGAGCCGCACCACGACCAGTTGCTCCGACGGGATAATGGCGACGGTCTGGCCGTCATGGCCCTCCATCCAATAGGTATCCTTGGGCAGGCCCGCGGCCGCGCCCGCGCCGGGATTATCCTCATCGCCCGGTCCCTCGATCCAGACCTGGCCCTTGCCGTAGACTTTCGAGGCCGGCGCGGGTGCCCGCATCCAGTCGACGAAACCGGCGGGCAGGATCTGCGCGCCGTTCCAGACGCCGCCCTGCAGCAGGAACTGGCCGAAGCGCGCCCAGTCATGCGCCGTGGCATAGAGATAGGACGAGCCGACGAAAGTGCCCCGCTCGTCGGTTTCGAGCACTGCACTGTGCATGCCGAGCGGCTCGAACAACGCCGTTCGCGGCCAGGCCAGCGCCTTCGCCTTGTCGCCGATCGCGTCCTGCCAAAGGCGCGACAGCATCACGGCCGTGCCGCTCGAATAGGAAAACACCTTGCCCACCTCGCCGGTGAGCGGCTTGCCATCGGCAAAGCCCGCCATGTCCGCTTCGAGATAGAGCATGCGCGTCACGTCGGCGACGTCGCCATAGTCCTCGTTGAACTCGAGCCCGCTCGACATCGCCATCATGTCGGCAAGGCTGATCGCCGCCCGCCCGTCGGCCTTCCACGGCGCGAACAGGCCCTTTTTGTCGAGCGCCATCTTGCCGTCCTTCACCAGCGTGCCGACGATCGCGGCATTCACCGTCTTGGTCATCGACCAGCCGAGCAGCGGTATCCTGGCCGAAAAGCCGTCGCCGTAGCGCTCCGCGACGATACGGCCGTTCTTCACGACAACGATCGCGCGCATGCCGGTCCCAGCCATGGCAGCATCGTCGACGATCTTTGCAACCTCCGGATTTTGCGAAGTGTCCACCCGCTCGCCGTCAGGCCAGAGCGCATCCGGCTGTGTCGCTGCACTGGGCGGCGCCATATGCAGGACGGTCTGCCGCGCCTTGCCGGTGTCGCCGTCGGGAACCGACGCGCAGCCGATCCCGTCGCGCTCGACGGCGACGCTCTTGCCCAGAACCCAAAGCAGGCCAGCCGAAACAAGCCCCCTTTCCTTGTCGACGGATACTTTCATCAGCTTGAGCAGCGGATGGCCCGGCGCCTGCACGTCGACCGCCAGCACTTCGTTCGCGTCGCGGCCGGCGATGAACACGTTGGAGCAGACGATCTTGGCCGAATAGCCGGAGCCGACACGGATCAGTTCGGGCGGCGCAAGGTAAAGCCAGGCGAACAGCGCGACCACCGCCAGCATCACGAGGCCCAGCAGCCATTTGACGAACTTCACGACAGTCCGCATCTTTTCCCGCCCTTTGGACTTTCCGGCTCGCTTTATGTCATCGATTTGCCGCCATTGCTTCCGCAAAATCATGTCCGATGTCGAGCGCCGTCAACGGATTATCAACCATGTTCGGCGATCACGGAGGGATGTCGCTCAAAAGCGCCAAGCTGCTTTGGGAGAACGACATGCGTGAAGAACGGGCGGTCCTGTGGGGCGATCGTCCGGAGGGGGCCTGCGTAAGCGACCACCATCAGTGAAGGACCCATCAGCGGCCGGCTGATCCCGGCTCGGGGGATATCATGCGCCGTCTTGCGGCCATCCTGATGCTTACGCTGTTGGGCGCCTGCTCGACCGTCGAGGATCTTTCGCCGCTGTCGCCGTCATCGCAGACGGTCGCGGTGCATGCGCCGCGTTTCGAAGATTCCAAGCCGCATGAATGGGACAGCGGCGCGCCATGGAATTACGCCATCCACGGCACCGACGTCTCCAAATACCAGACCTCGGTCGACTGGCCGACGGCCAAGGCCAGCGGCATTTCCTTCGCCTTCATCAAGGCGACCGAGGGCGGCGACCGTTTCGATGACTATTTCAACGAACACTGGGCACGCACCAAGGCCGCCGGAATCCCGCGCGCCCCCTATCATTTCTTCTATTTCTGCACGCCGGCCGCCACCCAAGCGCGCTGGTTCATTGCCAATGTTCCGAGAGACCCGTCGGCGATGCCGCCGGTGCTCGACATGGAATGGAACCCGAAATCGCCGACCTGCCGGCTGCGCCCCGATCCTGCGACCGTGCGCAGCGAAATGAGCACCTTCCTCGAAATCGTCGAGCGCCATTACGGCAAGAAGCCGATCATCTACACCTCGCTCGACTTCTTCGACGACAACCAGTTGGCGACGTTCCGCGGCTATCCCTACTGGCTGCGCTCGGTCGCCGGCCATCCGCGTCAGAAGTATGGCAGCCATCCTTTCACCTTCTGGCAGTACACCGGCACCGGCATCGTGCCCGGCATGACCGGCAAGTCCGACATCAATGTTTTCAACGGCTCGGAAGCCGCCTGGAACAAGTGGCTGCGGCAGAACACCCGTTGACATCGGCCCCCGTGCCTGCTTTTCGACACGGCGGGCGGCGATATATGCAACCGCTGGTGATGCGGAGCGGCGCGCCCCTAGGGGTGCCGAACGGCGCTCCTGAATTTTGAAATCTACGCATGGTTCTGTCCGCACCGGGCCGCGAATCATGCGCCGGTCTCGAAAGGGAAGCGATGCGATTGCGCGTTGAAATCCTGGCGGCGCTGCTGGTCGGCGCTTTCGCCTGGCCTGCGGCCGCGCAGGAATGCGGTGGCGATTTCGAAGCCTGGAAACAGGGCGTGGCAGCCGAAGCCAAGGAAGCCGGCGTCGGCGCCGTCGGCCTGGACGCGCTGGAAAAAGCCGCGATCGACGAGAAGGTGCTGGCGCGCGACCGCGCTCAGGGCGTGTTCGCCCAGACCTTCACCCAATTCTCGAACCGCATGATCTCGACTTATCGCCTGAAGCAGGGCGCGGCCAACCTCAAGAAATATGCCGACGTCTTCGCGCGCGCCGACAAGGAATTCGGTGTGCAGCCGGCCGTCATCACGGCATTCTGGGGACTGGAGACCGATTTCGGCGCCGTGCAGGGCGATTTCCATACGCTGGACGCGCTGGTCACCCTCTCGCATGACTGCCGCCGCCCTCAGCTCTTCCGGCCGCAACTGGTGCCGCTGCTGACCTTGATCGACCGCGGCGTGCTGCCGGCGGACGTCAAGGGCGCGTGGGCCGGCGAAATCGGCCAGACGCAGATTCTGCCCACCGACTATCTCGCCCGCGGCGTCGACGGCGACGCCGACGGCAAGGTCGATCTCAGGAACAGCGCGCCGGACGTCATCATGACCACGGGCGACAAGATCCTGTCGCGCGGCTGGAAGCGCGACCAGCCCTGGGTCGAGGAAGTGCGCGTTCCGGACGAGATGCCCTGGGACCAGACCGGCCGCACCAACAAGCTGCCGATCTCGCAATGGGCTGAATGGGGCGTCACCAATCCGAACGGCACGCCGCTTGTCGATAACGGTCTCAAAGCTGGCCTGGCCTTGCCGATGGGTCGCAAGGGCCCTGCCTTCCTGACCTACGACAATTTCGACGTCTATCTGGAGTGGAACCAGTCCTTCACCTATGCGCTCACCGCTGCGGTGCTCGCGACCCGTCTGGCCGGCGCGCCGCAATTCGACCCGCGCACGCCCGAGCAAGGGCTCAACGGCGACCAGATGAAAGCGCTGCAGACCAAGCTCGAAGCCAAGGGCTACGACGTCGGCACCGTCGACGGCATTCTGGGAACCAACACGCGCGAGGCGATCCGCAAGGAGCAGATGCGGCTTGGCCTTCCTGTGGATGGCTGGCCGACACCTGAGTTGCTGGCGAGGCTGTGAATGGCAGCGAGATTTCGCTACTATCGTCTCGACCGCACGAAATCGATGAATGCGCGCAGCGCCGGCGGCACAAGCCGCCGACTTGGATGGTATAGATAGAAGCCCGGAAAGCTCGGCGACCAGGCTTCGAGAAAACGGATGAGCCTGCCTTTCTCGATCCATGGCTGGACTTGATAGTCAATCATGTAGGCCACACCTGCCCCATCCAGCGCCGCGCTGAGCATCAGCTCTGTATCGTTGACGGTGAGACTTCCCTTGACCGCGATTTCCAGCGATCGCTTGCCGCGCGAAAACTCCCATCGGTAGATGTTGCCACCGCCGGGCCATTGGAAGTTGATGCAGCGGTGCTGCTGCAGGTCCTGTGGGTGACGGGGGACTGCGCGGCCCTTCAGGTAGGCCGGAGCAGCCACCGCTGCCATTTTGAGGTCGTCACTCAGCTTCACCGCCACCATGTCTTTTTCCAGCCGCTCGCCGAGGCGGATTCCGGCGTCGAAACGGCCCTCGACGATGTCGGTCAGCATGTCGTCGACGATGACAGCCAGCGCAACTTCGGGATAGGCGCGCTGGAAATCGCCGAGGGCCGGCGCGACGAAGCGCATTGCGGCAACGCGCGGAACATTGATGCGCAGCGAACCGGCCGGCCTGTCGCGCGCGGCCTGAACTTCGGCGACAGCGTCTTCCAGCTCTCCGAACGCAACGCCAAGGCGCCTAAACAGCGTCTCGCCAGCCACTGTTGGCGAGACGCTGCGCGTCGTGCGATTGAGCAACCTTACGCCGACACGCGCCTCCAACTGTCGGATCGTCTGGCTGAGCGCCGGCG
This sequence comes from Mesorhizobium dulcispinae, assembly GCF_033977345.1. Classification (NCBI taxonomy): domain Bacteria; kingdom Pseudomonadati; phylum Pseudomonadota; class Alphaproteobacteria; order Hyphomicrobiales; family Phyllobacteriaceae; genus Mesorhizobium; species Mesorhizobium dulcispinae. Next base: position 242,205 of record NZ_JAVIIY010000005.1, on the reverse strand, counting down.
GCGACACTCGCAGCCGCGCCGCCGCACGAACGAAACTGCCCTCTTCCACGATCGCCGCAAACGCCTTGAGCTCGGTGAATTCGGACCCGCGCATTATGTATTCCTGGGTTAACAAGATATTCAGATAATAGGCGATTATTCGATCAATTCCATGTCGCTATCTCTCAACCAGCCGCCACATCGGCGCGGTCGTGAAGAGGTGAAGGAATCGATCATGTCTCAGTCGCTGCAGGGCAAAACCGCAATCGTCACCGGCAGTTCACGCGGCATCGGCCGTGCCATAGCCGAGGGTCTAGCCGCCAACGGCGCGTCCGTCGTCGTCAACTATGCCGGCAACAGGAAAGCCGCCGATGATGTGGTCGCCACCATCTTGGCCAACGGCGGAAAAGCGTTGGCCATTCAAGCGGATATTTCCATTCCGGCCGATGTCCGCAGGCTGTTTGACGAAACCGAGAGCCAACTGGGCGCCATCGACATCGTGGTTGCCAATGTCGGCATCGCCGTCATCAAGCCGTACATCGAGGCGAGCGAAGCCGATTTCGACCGCGTCTTCGGCACCAATGCCAAGGGCACCTTCTTCACGCTCCAAGAAGCGGCCAAGCGTGTCCGCGACGGCGGCCGCATCATTGCCGTCTCCACCGGCGGCACCAAGATGTTCTTCACGCAGACGGCGCTCTATCTCGGCAGCAAGGGCGCAGTCGAACAGTTCGTTCGCGTGCTCTCGCGTGAGCTCGGGCCGCGCCGCGTCACCGTGAATGCGTTGTCGCCAGGCTTCACCGACACCGACCTGTTGCCGGAGCGGGATCGTGCCGTGGCGGCCGGCATGTCGCCGTTCGGCCGGATAGGCGCACCACGCGATGTTGCCGATGTCGCTGTCTTCCTCGCCAGCGACGAAGCCCGCTGGCTGACCGGCGAGAACATCCAGGCCGGCGGCGGAGTTGCCTAAAGCATGTCTCCCGAAAGTGGGAACCGGTTTCGGGATAAAGACATGCGTAAAATCAAAAACCTAAAGCGCATGGAGCGAATCTGAAAGATCGCGACGCGCTTTAGTCCGCCATCGTCTCCAGGCTCGCAAACCCTTCCGGCGCGTCACCCTCGTCAAACGGCGTTGCCAACTCCACGAACGTGTCGGGGAAGAAGCCGTTGAAGCGCGTCCTCAGCGACAGCGAATAGGCGCCGATATGGCCGATCTCGATCCAGTCGCCGGTGTCGACCGTTTCGGGCAGCCAGAACGGTCGCGACAGAATATCGACGGAATCGCAGGTCGCGCCGCAGACCTTGAACGGCACGATTGTCTTGTCGCTGCCATTGCGCGTGCGGATCGCGGGATCTGGGATGAAGCGCGCCGGCAGCGTGATCTTGCCGGTCCAGGAATCCGAGAGCGACGCCCAGATGCCGTCATTGATGTAGAGCCTTTTGCCCTTGCGCAGCAAAACGCGCACGATCAGCGACAGGCAGCGCGCCACGATCACGCGGCCGGGCTCGGCAACCAGCGGCATCTCGTCGAACTGGTATTCCTTGAGGTCGCCGGCCAGCCGCGACATGAGTTGGCCGAGCGACGGCATCTCGAGGTGCTTGCGATTGGGATCGTGACCGTACTCGGCAGGAAAGCCGCCGCCGACATCGAGCCCGGCAATGTCGAATGTCAGCCGGTTGCGCACCCAGTCGGCCGAGGCCAGCGCCCGCTCATAGGTGTCGGGGTCTTCGATCTGGCTGCCGACATGGAAGCACAGGCCAACCTTGTAGCCGGTGCGGTTGAGCCGCTCGGCGAGCTCGACCGCGTTGGCGGGTCCGGCGCCGAACTTCTTCGACAGCTCATAGGCGGCGAGCCCCTTGGTCTGGATGCGCACGAACACTGTCACCGCGCCCGGGTCGATATCGAGCGCCCGCACGACGCGCGTCAGCTTGGTGATCTCGTCCTCGTGGTCGAGCGAAATAACGCGGATGCCGTATTTCTCCAGCGCCAGCTTGATGTCCGACTGGGCCTTGACCGGGTGCATGTAGAGCATCTCGGCATCCGGCGAGACGGCGCGGACGGCGGCGAACTCGCCGGGAGAGGCGACATCGAAGGCGCCGACGCCGGCCTCGACCAGCGTCCTCAGCACGATCTGCTCGCCATTGGTCTTGACCGCATAAGCGGTCTTACCGGGGAACATACCCATGAACTGCAGGGCATCCGCCTTCAGCACCTGCGGGCGGAAGCAATAGACCGGATCGTCCGGGCGAAGCGCCAGTGCCGCCTCGCGGGCATTTTCGAATCGCTGCATGGACGAATCCTTGATCTGGGCGCGCACAATTAATCCTAGCTAGCCGCCAAAGAAAACAGTTCTGTGTCTCGCCTTCGCGATCGGCGGACCGCACCCTTTCCGCCAACGCTAAACCATCGGTCAGGTTTCGGGTGGCCCTTGCCGCTAGACCGTTTATCGATTGGAGCTGTTCGGCGGCCGAGATTGCGATCGGCCTGGGAGGGTTGACGACATGACGATGACGGCTGCCGCCGCGACGACGCGCGGACCGATGACGCTCAAGGACTGGGCGCAACTTCTGCTGCTCGGCGCGATCTGGGGCGGTTCCTTCTTCTTTGCCCGCATTGCGGTGTCGGAGATCCATCCGCTGGCGCTGGTGCTGTTTCGCGTCACGATCGCCGCGGCCGCGCTTCAGCTCTATCTGGCGGTTCGCAGCCCGTCCTTCCGCCTCGCCTTTCCTTACGCCGGCCTGTTCTTCCTGCTGGCGCTGACCAACAACGTCGTTCCCTTCTCGCTGATCTTCGCCGGCCAGACCGAGCTTGGCGCCGGTGTCGCCTCCGTGCTCAATGCCACGACACCGTTCTGGACGCTGATCCTCGCCAACGCGCTCACCACGGACGAAAAGCTCTCATGGAACAAGCTGGCCGGCATCGCGCTCGGCGTTGCCGGAACGGCCGTGATGATCGGCCCTGGTCTGGCTGCCGGCCTCGGCGGACCGGTCTGGGCCAAGTTCGCGCTGATCGGCGCCTCGCTGTCCTACGCGGTCGCCCTGATGGTCGCGCGGAGCTTCAAGGGCGTGCCCTCGCCGGTCATCGCCACCGGGCAACTGACCGCATCGACCATCATCATGATCCCCGTCGTGCTGGTTGCCTACGGCCCGGCCGGACTGCTTTCGGCCTCGCCGCCGGTCTGGGCCGCCGTGCTGGGGCTGGCGCTGCTCTCCACGGCCTTTGCTTACATCCTCTATTTCAATCTTGTCGCTTCGGCCGGCGCCACCAATGCCTCGCTGGTCACTTTGATCGTGCCGGTCAGTGCCGTGTTGCTCGGATTCCTCTTCCTCGGCGAACGGCTGCAGCTCTTCGAAATGGGCGGCATGGCGCTGATCGGACTCGGCCTGATCACCATCGACGGGCGCCTGTTCGGTCGCTGGTAGCGATGCCACGCCACGGCTTCGCCACAATTTTTTCACAACTTTTGGATCGATTTTTGCCGAAGAGTTTCAACGGCTAACGACAAATCGGCGGTCGCAAATTCCACAATCACGTCGCAATGCAGCATATTTTCCGCTTGCCTGTGACCCAAATGACTCTAGATTCCGGCCATAGCTCTTAAGAGGAGGCTATGACATGGGACTGACGAGGCCAATCAACGCATTGATGATTTGTGCTGCGTTTGCATTCATCGGCGCCCTTATCATAGGCGTTCTTCCCTGACCCGCCGAAGCCGGGAAGACCAGCACCGAGAGTAGTCCAATCAGTTCGAAAAGGCCGGGTTCTACCCGGCCTTTTCCGTTTCAATCTGGGCGACATGCATCAGGCCGCGGCCGACCCGGCCGCCTCCGCCTCATGCGAACGGATGCCGATCATGTGGCAGACAGCAAAGACCAGATCGGCACGGTTCATCGTGTAGAAATGGAAATCGCCGACGCCGCGCTCGACGAGATCGTGGACCTGCTCGGCCGCCACGGCGGATGCCACCAGCGCATGCGTCTGTGGGTCGTTCTCCAGTCCTTCGAAGCGCTCGGCCAGCCATGCCGGCACCAGCGCGCCGCAGCGCGAGGAAAAATTGGCGACCTGGGTGAAGTTGTGCACCGGCAGGATGCCCGGCACGATCGGGATATAGATGCCGGCACGCCGCGCCCGCTCGACATAACGCTCGTAGAGATCGTTGTCGAAGAAGAACTGGGTGATCGCCCGCGTCGCGCCATTGTCGACCTTGCGCTTCAGCATGTCGATGTCGGTGGCGAAATCCGGGCTTTCCGGGTGCTTTTCAGGGTAGGCCGAGACCGAGATGTCGAAATCGCCGACGCTCTTCAGCGCCCCGACCAGCTCGGCGCCGTTGGCATAGCCATCCGGGTGCGGACGATAGGCGGTTCCGACGCCCGCAGCCGGATCGCCGCGCAAGGCGACGAAACGGGTTACGCCCATGCCGGTGAATTCCTGGATGACGGCGTCGACCTGATGACGGGCCGCGTCGACGCAGGTCATATGCGCCGCCGGCGTCAGCGTCGTCTCGTTGAGGATGCGCTTGACCGTGCGCGCCGTGCGCTCCCGGGTCGAACCGCCGGCGCCGTAGGTGACCGAGACGAATCTCGGCTTGAGCGGCTCCAGCCGGGTGACGGTGTCCCAGAGCCTGGCTTCCATCTCGTCGGTCTTCGGCGGGAAGAACTCGAACGAAACCCGGACCTTGTCGCCAATGTCGGGGCGGCGGGAAAAGCGGAACTGGTTCATCAGGCTGTTTCCCCCAGTGGATATGCCTTGGCTGGAAGCGTGTCGTTGGACGGGTCGGCGATCAGCAGCCGGCGATCGCGGCCGAGCCAGAGCTTGACGGTGAGCCTGGCCTCGGCCTGCCCGCGCGGCTCGAATTCCTGGCTGTCCTCGAGATCGAGCCCTGCCTCCTCGAACCAGTCCGCGATCTGCCGGTCTGAGAAGCCGAGACGCATATGGGCGTGCTGGTCGCGCAGGAACTCCAGATTATGGGGCGCGAAGTCGACGATGACCAGCCTGCCGGCCGGACGCAGCAGCCTCGCCGCCTCGCCGATGGCCCGTGCCGGATCGTCGAGATAGTGCAGCACCTGGTGGATGGTGACGAGATCGAAGGCGTTGCGTTCGACGGGCGGCGAAAAGATGTCGCCCTGACGCACCTGCGCGTTGGCGATCCCCGCCTTGTCGAGATTGGCGCGCGCCACCGTCAGCATCTCGCGCGACATGTCGATGCCGATGCCGCGCCGGTAGAGCGGCGCAAAGATCTCCAGCAACCTGCCGGTGCCGGTACCAAGGTCGAGCATCGACTGGAACGGCCGTTTGCCGACGAGCTTGAGCAGCGCCGCTTCCACCGCGCGATCCGGCACATGCAGCGAGCGGATACGATCCCAGCTCGCGGCGTTTTCGGAGAAATATTCGGCGGCCCGGTCCTGGCGCTTGCGCTTGACCGCGGCCAGCCGCTCCAGATCGCGCACCACCTGCGGATCGGCCTCGCGCACGCCGGAGACCAGGCGCTGCACGAAATCGCGCGAGCTGTCCGTATCCGACAGTCTGAAGAAGGCCCAGGACCCTTCCTGGTAGCGGCCGATCAGCCCGGCATCGAGCAGCAGCTTCAGGTGTCGAGAGACCCGCGGCTGCGATTGGCCGAGGATTTCGGTAAGGTCGGAGACCGTGAGGTCGCCACGCGACAGCAGCACCAGGATGCGCAGGCGGCTGGATTCGGCCGCCGCCTTCAATGTATCTACCATCGTGTCGAGCGTGACGTGCATGAGCGGCTTCTCGCTGAAAGATATAAAGATATGTTTATGTCGAATTTGAAACCCTGGCAAGCCCTATGTCGCTTCCGGACAAGAAAATGGCGCAGCCATGATCCGCACACCGCGAACGGTTGAACGGACAAAGGCGATGTTCGAGACGCGCGAGGGTGAGAAGTTCCTGGAGACCGACCCGGCGGATATGCCGCCGGATGGTCATGTCGTCTTCATCGGCCATATCGTCTCGCCCTGGGTGAGCCGCGAGGATTGTCCCAAGAACATGCGCGTCGCCCGCGAGACAGGCCGGACGGCAACGGTTCTGATCGACGAGCCCTACCGCTCGGGATTGCAGAACCTCGACCGCGCCAGCCACATCGTCGTCCTGTCCTGGCTTGATCACGCGCCGCGGACTCTGATTGTGCAGAAACCGCGCCATGCCGCGGAACCGAAAGGCGTTTTCTCGCTGCGCTCCCCTGCCCGGCCGAACCCTGTCGGCCTGCATGTCGCGAAGCTTGTCGCGGTCGACATCGAGGCCGGCCGGATCGAAATCGACGCCATCGACGTGCTCGACGGCACGCCGGTGATCGACATCAAGCCATACTACGCTTCGACCGATGCCTTCCCCGAAGCGACCATCGTCGGACGCGACGAGAAATGAGCGCGCCGACCGGCCGTCGCCGCGCCATTGCCAAGGCGCTGACCGCGCTTTTGCCGCTCGCGCCCTACTCTGACATGGAAAAGATCCGCACCGATGCCGGCGCGGTGCATATGAAGACCCTGCCGCCGACGATCGCGGTATGGCTGGCAACCATCGCTCATGTCCGCCACGCTCATACCGACTACGAGAAATTGCTCGCCGAAGGCTATGACCGGGACTCGGCGCGCTTCTTCGTCATCGAGCAGACCAATGCGGTGCTGACCCGCTGGCGCGCGACGCGCCTGTTGGAGGAGGACGACGAGGACGAGTGAGGCTTGGGTAACGGCGCCAGATTAATAATTCCGGCGCCGCATCTGGAAAAACGCCGAGGGCGCCGTATATGCCGCAAACGGAGCTTCCTCCGCTTCATCCCCCGAGAATTCACGCCCGCAGGGCAAGGATCGTAGATCATGACAAACAAGGTTTGGTTCATCACTGGATCGTCTAAGGGCTTTGGCCGCGTCTGGGCCGAGGCGGCACTCGCTCGCGGCGACCGTGTCGCCGCTACCGCACGCGACGCCGGCACGCTTGCCGATCTCGTCGAGAAATATGGCGATAAGGTCGCCGCTATGGCGCTCGACGTCACCGACAAGAAGGCCGTGGACGCCGCGATCGCAGAGGCGCACAAGCGCTTCGGCCGGCTCGATGTCGTCATCAACAACGCCGGCTACGGCCATTTCGGCGCGGTCGAGGAAGTCAGCGAGCAGGAGGCCCGCGACCAGATCGAGACCAACGTCTTCGGCGCGCTTTGGGTCACCCAGGCCGCGTTGCCGATCATGCGGGCGCAACGCTCCGGCCATATCATCCAGATATCCTCGATTGGCGGCGTCAACGCCTTTGCCTCGCTAGGCCTCTATCATGCCTCCAAATGGGCGCTTGAGGCGTTCAGCCAGTCGCTCAGCCAGGAAGTCGCCCAGTTCGGCATCCATGTCACCCTGGTCGAGCCGGGCGGCTTCTCCACCGACTGGGCAGGCCCATCGGCCAAAGTCTCCAAGCCGTTGGATGCCTATGAACCGGTCCGCGCGGCGATGGCCGAACGCCGCAGCCGCGCTGTCGCCGGTGATCCCGAGGCGACCGGACCGGCGATGCTGGCGGTCGTCGATTCTGCCGAGCCGCCGCTGAGAGTCTTCTTCGGCGATGGCGGCCTGCCGATGATCCGTCAGGAATACGCCAACCGTATCGCCACCTGGGAGAAGTGGGACCATGTTTCGGTGATGGCGCAGGGCGCGAACAAGAACCGCAAGGCTGCTTGAGTGGTCTGGGCCGCACCGCTATAGCGGCGCGGCCGATCAGCCCCGATAGATCCACTGCTCCGGCACACGCACCGAGATCTCCTCGCCAGCTCTGATCGTGCCAGGCTTCTCCACCCAGGCGACGAGGCCGCGCAACCGCTTCGCCGCCTTCGGGAACAGCAGCGATCCCGCCTCGCGGTCGGCCATGCCGGCATTCTCGGCAACGGAGCGCCCGGCGATACGGCAAGGTCCGTTCTGGGCATCGACCTTGATGGTCACGCCACCCTTGAAGAACAACAGCGATCCTGCCGGCAGCATGGAAAGGTTCGGCACGCCTTCGATCAGCAGGTTGGCGCCGATCCACTCCGGCTTGATCTCCGCGATGCCCATGCGCTCCGCCACGATGGCAAGCTCGTCCGCGGCGACAAGCGACAATTGCCTCTCGTTGCGCATCTCAGTGCCGCGCGGATACCAGGGCTCGCGTCCGCCGGAACGCCGCGTCGCGCCGGCGTGAAAGTCGCCCACGATGCCGTCGAAGCCGAGCCGCAATTCCTCCACCGGCCTTGTCTCGAAGTGATCGAAGGGCGCGGCATAAAGTGCCGCGGCCTTGGCGGCAAGCTTGCGGCCCGGCACGATTTCGACGGGCGCTTCAATTGTGGACAGCAGATCCTGCATCGGCATCATCCTTCGGGGCAGCCGCTTTTCGCATCTCGGCCATCCAGGCAGCAAGGGCAGTCCCGGCCAGAGCCCTGAGATCCTCGGTCGAAGCGCCGTCGCGTGCCTGGATCGACATTCCGTGCATGACGCCGGTCAGGTATTTTGCAAATCGCTCGACGGATAGACCCGCCGGCAATTCGCCCGCATCACGCCCCTTGGCCAGCCGCGCCGCGATCGCCGCTTCGGTCGCCTTGCGATATGTCTTGAGTTCGTCCGCGATGCCTTGTGCCTGCGGCGATGCCGCCAAAGCGCCGCTGATGAACAGGCAGCCGCCGGGCTTATCCGGTCGCGTGTAAGCCTCAGCCGCCCCCGTCAACAGCAGCCGGATCGCCTCCCCGGCCGGCACCGGCGCGCTGAGCGCGTCCAGCGCAAACCCGATCTCCCGATCGTGGTAACGCGCCAACGCCCGGCGGAACAGCGTCTCCTTGTCCGTGAAGGCGTTGTAGATCTGCGGCGGTGTCAGGCCCATGGCCTCGCGCAGCATGGCAAGCGAGGTCGCCTCATAGCCATGTTCCCAGAACAGATGCATCGCGGCGTCGAGCGCTGCCTCCGGGTCGAACGCGCGCGGCCTGCCCCCACGAGGCTTCTCAGAGTTTTCCATAATGATTGATACGAAACTTATTGACTCGCTTCTTTTGATTAACGTAACAATCGATATGTAACCTGGCAAGCGGAAAGCACGCGAGCCGTTAGGACCATTCGCAGCAAGGAAGGGAGAACCCAATATGCCGATCACCATAACCGCGCCCGAAGGCGTGCTGACTGCAGCCGGAGAGCGCGAAATCCTGCCTCGCCTGAGCGCCGCACTCATCGAAGCCTCCGGAGCCACAGGGAATTCATTCTTCACCGCAATTGTCGGCGGAACGGTCAATGTCCTGCCGCTCCAGCGGATCTATGCAGGCGGAACCAACCGGCCTGTCGTCATGGTGGAATTGAAACTGCCGAACATCGGCCTGGCTTCCGTCGAGGCCCGCGAGGCATTCATCGCCGCCGCCACCGGGATCGTCGCCGACCTTTGCGTGCCGGGCCACAGGCCCGAAAACACCTGGATCAATATCCTCAATGCGCCCGACGGCGGCTGGGGCATCGGCGGCCGGCAATATTCGGGCGATGCGCTGATCGCGGCAGCGATGGCTGCCGCGCTACAGTCAGGCTGACAAAGACCTCAAAGAGGCGGTCCTCGCAGTTTTTCAAGCGCGAGGTGGCATCTCGCGGCGCGGTCTCGGGTCGTGCGTTCGTGGCGATCACGACGTTCTTACTGGCCTTTCGCCGCGTCGCATCGTTTTGATGACGGCACAAAGATGAGGGTCGAACATGCAGGTCGGACACGCAATCGCCGCGCTCTGGCTGATCTGGGTGGTGTCCTGGGCTCTTGCGGCTTTCTGGGCCGACCCAGCGCAAAAGCGCGCCGGTTTCGGGGCTGAGGCCCGATATCGCGTAATTTGGCTCGCCGGCACCGTCCTGCTGTTCGTGCCGGCGCACGGCTATGTCGGCCGCCTGCGGCTGTGGACGCCGACGCTAGCCGAGGCCTGGATTTGCGTCGCCCTGATCGCCGTCGGCATCGCCTTCGCCTGGTGGGCGCGCCTGCATCTCGGCAGGCTGTGGTCGGGCACCATCACCGCCAAGGCCGACCATCGCGTGGTCGACACCGGTCCCTATCGGCTGGTCCGCCATCCGATCTATACCGGCCTGCTGCTTTCGATCCTGGCCACCATGGCGGCGAAGGGCACCGTCTGGGGCATCGCCGGCGCCGCGCTGCTGCTTATAGGCATCGTCGTCAAGGCCAAGCTGGAAGAGAGCTTCCTGCGCGGCGAGCTCGGCCCCGCCTATGACGACTACGCCAGGCGCGTGCCGATGCTGGTGCCTTTCGCGCCGGCCTGAGCCGCTTACAACATCCTGAGCAGCGCGCCACCAATCGAATAGCCGGCGCCGAAGGCACAGAGCAGACCGAAATCACCGGCCTTCATGTCGGCATGGTTTTCCGACAGCGCGACGATCGCGCCAGCACCGGCCGTGTTGCCGAGCCGCTCCAGCACCATCGGCGCGCGGTCATGGCCGACGTCGTGGCCGAAGGCGAGCTTCAGGATCATCGAGTTCATGCGCTCATTGGCCTGATGCAGCCAGAAGCGGCGGATGCCTTGCGGCGTCAGCCCATGCTCGGCCAGGAACTCGACGATGAATTTGTGGCCGGCGACGGTGACTTCCTTGAACACCTTGTTGCCGACCTGCTTGATCAGATTGCCCTCGAGTTTGATCTGGTAGGGATCGTCCTGGGCGGTGCGGGTGTGGTAGCCGAGATTGGTGCGGATGTTGTTCGACATCTGCGTCCAGGTGCGCGTGTCGAGCACCTCGAAGCGCCCCGGCCGCTTTTCGCCCTGGTCGAGCCCTTCGACGATCATCGCGACCGAAGCATCGCCGAAGATGAAATGCGTCTGCCGGTCGCGGAAGTTGAGATGCCCGGTGATGATCTCTGGCGTCGACACCAGGATGCGCTTGTGCGCCCCTGCCCTGACCAGATTGACCGCGATGTGCAGCGCCGCCGCGGCGGATGAGCAGCCGAGCCCCATGTCGAAGCCGGCGCCCTTGGTACCCAGCGCCTCCTGCATCTCGATGGCGATCGCCGGATAAGGCCGCTGGTGATGCGAGGCCGAGCAGATCACCAGATCGATATCCGACGGTTCCACGCCGGCATGGGCGATCGCCTTCTTGGCGGATGCGATGCCGAACTCCGCCTGCAGCGACAGCGCGTCATCCGGCCGCGCCGGAATGCGCGGTGCCATCCGGGTCGGATCTAGGATGCCTTCGCGCTCGATCACATGGCGCGTCCGCACACCTGACGCCTGCACGATGAAGTCACTGTCCGATTTTTGCAGCAGCGTCTCGCCGGTGACGGCGCGGCGCGCATTCTCGGCCTCGACCCAGCTGTTGAAGCTTTCGACCAGCTCTTCATTGGTGATGACAGGCTCGGGGATTTCGGCGCCGATGCCGCTGATGATGACGCGATGCATGTCCAATCCGTCCGAGGCACGGCCTTTTGTTCCGAAGCGCGCTACCCTTGAAGCATTTGCCCGGTTTATGCCAGCTTAAACCTCTGCTGCGCGCGGCTATCGCGGCGAGTTGACCGGAAGACGGTCAAGCGCGCTTGGCGATGATGAAGATGCGCGGGAAACGCAGCAGAACCTTGCCGTTCGCCGTCTTCGGATAGGCCTTTGCGATTTTGGCGGTATAGCTTTCAAGGAAAGTCTTCTTCTCGTCCGCATCGAGCGGATCGAGGAACGGTTTTAGCCCTGTCGCCTTGACCCATTCGACGATCGCTTCCGCATCCACCAGCGGATGGTTGTAGATCGTGTGCCAGATATCCACTCGGTCGGCGAGCGGCGACAGAAGATCGTAGTAGAAGGAGACCGGCGGCAGCGGCGCGCGTGCCGCGCCCTCGAGCTTGGCCGAGAACGGCATCTCGGCGGCTGTGTCGCGCATCAGCCGATGCGAGGGCTCGCCGAGATTGTCGGGCATCTGGATGGCCAAGGCGCCGCCGGGCGCGAGCAACCCCACCAGCCGCCGGAACACCGCCGGATGCTCCGGCAGCCATTGGAAGACGGCATTGGCGAAGATCACGTCGACGGGCTGTGCCGGCTGCCATTCGGCGGCATCCGCGAGCGCGAAATTGACATTGGGCAGCCGCGCCTTCGCCTTTTCGATCATGTCGGGCGAGGTGTCGAAGCCGCTGACCTCGGCATCCGGCCAGCGCTCGACAAGCAGCTCCGTCGAATTGCCCGGACCGCAGCCGATATCGACGACGCGGCGCGGGAAATCGACAGGCACCTGCAATACCAGGTCGCGCGCGGGCCGCGTGCGCTCGTCCTCGAACTTCAGATATTGGGCGGCGGACCAGTCAGCCATTTGAGGGCTCCTCTCGTGGTTTCTCCGGCATGCCGCCCGGATACTCCTACCGCGTCAGCCGCTTGTGCGTCATGCGGTGCGGGGTTGCCGCTTCGGCGCCCAGGCGGCGCAGCTTGTCCTTCTCATATTCCTCGAAGTTGCCTTCGAACCATTCGACATGGGCGTCGCCCTCGAAGGCGAGCATGTGGGTCGCCATGCGGTCGAGGAACATGCGGTCGTGGCTGATGATCACCGCGCAGCCCGCATAGGCTTCCAGCGCGTCTTCCAACGCGCTCAGCGTTTCGGTGTCGAGGTCGTTGGTCGGTTCGTCGAGCAGCAGCACGTTGCCGCCCCCTTTGAGCATCTTGGCCAGATGCACGCGGTTGCGCTGACCGCCCGAAAGGTTGCCGACCTTCTGCTGCTGGTCGCCGCCGCGGAAGTTGAACGACGAGCAGTAGGCGCGGCTGTTGACCTCGTGCTTGCCGAGCTTGATGACCTCGGCGCCGCCGGAGATCTCTTCCCACACCGTCTTGTTCGCATCGAGCGCGTCGCGGCTCTGGTCGACATAGCCGAGCCTCACGGTCTCGCCCTTGCGGATCGAGCCGGCATCCGGCGTTTCCTGACCGGTGATCATCTTGAACAGCGTCGTCTTGCCGGCGCCATTCGGGCCGATGACGCCGACGATGCCACCCGGCGGCAGCTTGAACGACAGGTCCTCGATCAGAAGCTCGTCGCCAAAACCCTTGTTGAGACCTTCGACCTCGATGACGACGTTGCCGAGGCGCTCGCTCGACGGGATGACGATCTGCGTGTCGGTCGGCTTGCGGTTCTGCGACTGCTCGACCAGCTCTTCATAGGCCTTGATACGCGCCTTGGATTTGGTCTGACGCGCCTTCGGCGACGACTGGATCCACTCGCGCTCGCGCCAGATCGCCTTCTGGCGGGCGTCGTCCTCGCGCCCTTCCTGGATCAGGCGCTTGGCCTTGGCGTCGAGATATTTGGTGTAGTTGCCCTCGTAGGGGATGCCGCGGCCGCGATCGAGCTCGAGGATCCAGCCGGTGACGTTGTCGAGGAAGTAGCGGTCGTGGGTGATGATCAGCACCGAGCCCGGATAGTCGCGCAGGTGCTTTTCCAGCCACTGCGTGGTCTCGGCGTCGAGATGGTTGGTCGGCTCGTCAAGCAGCAAGAGATCGGGCTGTTCCAGAAGCAGCCGGCAGAGCGCCACGCGGCGCCGCTCGCCGCCCGACAGGTTGGTCACCTCGGAATCGGCCGGCGGGCACTGCAGCGCGTCCATCGCCATCTCGACCTGCTGCTCGAGGTCCCAAAGGTTGAGGCGATCCATCTCGTCCTGCAGCTTGGCCGACTCGTCCGCCGTCTCGTCGGAATAGTTCATCATCAGCTCGTTGTAGCGCTCGATGATGGCGGTCTTCCTGGCGACACCGTCCATGACGTTTTCGCGCACGGTCTTGGTTGGATCGAGCTGCGGCTCCTGCGCGAGGTAGCCCACGGTCGCGCCTTCGGCCAGCCAGGCCTCGCCCTGATACTCCTTGTCGAGCCCGGCCATGATGCGCAGGATGGTCGACTTGCCCGAGCCGTTGGGGCCGAGAATGCCGATCTTGGCGTCCGGGTAGAAGGACAGGTGGATGTTGTCGAGCACCTTCTTGGTGCCGTAGGCCTTCGACAGGCCGGACATGTGATAGATGAACTGGCGAGCCACGCGCGCTTTCCCTGGAAACTGAGGTGTCAGGTTGAATGGGGGTTGCGCGCTATGTAGGCGATGAAGCGCCGAACGGCAATCGCTTTCGGCATGCCGCAATTTGTCCCGGAGCTTGCGCCGGGCTGGAGCATCCGTCCCCGGTATCGATCTTTTCGTCGCCCGTCCCCGGCTGACGAAAGCAGCGGTTAACCATTCGCCGTCAAAACGATGACAGGTTGAGCAAAATCGCGTGAGGGCGCGATTTCGGGAAAGACGGATCGACGCAGTGCTGAACGCTGTCCTGCTCCTTGCCGAAGCTGTTCTCTACTTCGGCGCCATGGTCACGCTCTTCAGCTTCAGGAGCCGCATCGGGCTTGGCGTGTTTGTCTGCGCGCTCGGCGTCATGCACTTCCTCGAAACCTATCTCGCAAGCGTCTTCTATGTCGCGCTGCCCTTCGGCTTGGTCTCACCGGGCTCGGCCGTCATGTTTTCCGGCAAGCTGGTGATGCTGCTCCTGCTCTACATGAAGGAGGATGCGGCGACCGTCCGTCAGCCGATCTACGGCCTGCTGCTCGGTAATGCGGTGATGATCGGGCTCGTGCTGATCCTGCGCCTGCATGCGATCTCGCCGCTTCCGGACGGCAAGATGCCGGATATCGGCTTCATCGACGAGATGGGCTGGCTGATGGTGTGGGGCACCTCGCTGCTCTTCGTCGACGCCGTTCTGATCATCCTGCTCTACGAGAAGCTCGGCGCCCATCTGCGCCACATGCCTTTCACCCGCATCCTGGCATCTGTCGCCTGCGTGCTGACATTCGACCAAGCCGGCTTCTTCACCGCGCTGCATTTCGTCGCCGGCGCGCCGATCGAGGTTTTCTTCGGCGGCTGGTTCGCCAAGATGGCGGCGGCGCTCGTCTACAGCGGCATGCTTGTCGCCTATCTGAGATGGGTCGAGGATCACGAGATCGCGCTGCCGCGCGGCCTCTCCGACATTTTCGATACCCTCACCTATCGCGAACGCTATGAGGCGCTGGTCAAGCATGTCGGCCGCGATGGGCTCACCGGGCTGCTGCATCGCGGCAGCTTCGATGCCGACGGCGAGGCGGCCGTCGCAGCCGGCATCAGGACCGCCAAGCCGCTCAGCCTGTTGATCGTCGATGTCGACCACTTCAAGTCGATAAACGACCGCTTCGGTCATGCCGAGGGCGACAAGGTGCTGAAGTCTGTCGCCGCCGTGCTGATCGAGACTGTCGGCAGCGAAAAGCAGGTTTTCAGGATTGGCGGCGAGGAGTTTGCGATCCTGTGCCCGCAACCGCATGCGCTGGCGAGGCTGCTCGGTGAAGGCATCAGGAACGCGATCAAGACTTCCGCGCACACCAGTCGCTTCAACATCACGGTCAGCGCCGGCGTCTCCACCGTCGGCGAGACAACACGCTGCCTGGCCGACATCTTCGCGCTTGCCGACCAGCGCCTCTACAAGGCCAAGTCGAGCGGCCGCGATCGTGTCATCGGCGAGCCGGGCAGCGAGGTCGGCGCCCGCGAGGCGGCCCCGAAGACAGCCTGATCCGGCTGCCTGCCTGTTCTACTGGAACCCGATCGCGTCGACCGTGCCCTTGGGGCAGCCGGCCTTGCCCGTCGGCGCCGAGGCGATCAGTAGGTCGGCGAGCTTGCTGTCAGGGCCGATCGACCCGGAGAGACCGAGCGTCAGCTCGCCGATCAGACGCCGGCCGCTCGACGGATCGACAAGGCAGGAGACGCGCACGCGGTCGCCGGCACCTTTGCCGAAGGCCTGGTCGAAGGCATCGCGGATCTGGTCCGACGTCAGCTGCTTGCCGATGTTCTTGGTGAAGAGATCACGCACCGGCGAGGCGTTCACCGCGCGCATCAGATTGAGCGCGTCGGAGAAATACTCCTGCTGGCTCTTGCCGTAGCAGGTGCCGTGCTTGATCCATTCGTGGCGCTCCAGCTTGGAAGCTGTGCCCGGCATCACCTGGTTGAGCTCGGCGCGCGTGTTGGCGTCAAGATCGACGGGCGGCAAATCCCCCCAATGCGCGGGATTGTCGTTGGCCTTGTCGCCCGCCGACACCTGGCAATAGAAATTGCCGTTCGGCTGCGGCCAAAGCCCGTGCAGCGTGAAGTGCGAAGCGTCGAACTCGTTGGGGCTCTGCGCCTTGCATTCGGGCTTGCTGGCCTTGGTCTCGCAGAAGGCGGGCTGCCAGCTCAGCGCGAAGACATATTCAGGCTTGCCGGAAGCAGGCTGTGACGACTTGTTCTGGCCGGCGGGAGCGGGCGTGGCCGACGCGCTGCCGCCGGTGACATGGCCGCAGTTGATCTTCACCCAACGCCGTTCCGGATCGGCGCCCGGAACCTGGATGAGGTAGTGCGTGGGTTCGTCCTTGTTGCCGGCCAGAAGCTGATAGCTCTGTCCTGCTTGGGTCGACACGTCGCCGGGGTTCTTGCCGCTCTTGATGGCCTGCGTCGCCGGACAGGCGCTGTCGGCGACGAACGAGCCGCTCATCTTCACATCGGCTCGCGCCGTGCCGGTGCCAACCAGAGCCAGGACAACCAAACACCACAGTGCCCAAACCCGCATTCCGCTCTCCCGGCGATCATTGAACCGTATTGGATTCGTCACACTAGAACAGGCGAAGTGTCAGAATTACGATCTTTTTCGCCAGTCGAAAATAATCCCCAGGTGAACGCCTCAGCTCCTGCACATACTGCAACATAGCCCACGCGGGAGCGCTGCTCTCTTGACGCCGCCTAAACCCTCGCCCATCAGTCGCGAAGGGAGCAAGACATGCCATTCGACAAGCAGATCAGGCTGGCCTCACCGACCGGGGCCGATCTCAACATCTATGTGAAGCACGCCGGTGGAAATCCGCGCGCGGCGATCCAGATCAACCATGGCCTGGCCGAGCATGCGGCGCGCTATGCCCGCTTTGCCGAATTCCTCGCCGCGCACGGTTTCCATGTTTACGCCCACGACCATCGCGGCCATGGCGCGACAAAGGCGCCCGACGCGCCGCTCGGCAGGTTCGCCGCCGTCGACGGCATCGCCAAGGTGATCGCGGATGTCGGTGCGGTCCACGACCTGATCGCCGCCGAGCATCCCGGTTTCCCGGTCATCGTCTTCGGCCATTCGCTCGGCGCCTCGATTGCGTTGAATTTCGTCCTGCGCCGCAACCAGCGCGTCCATGCCGCCGCGATCTGGAACGGCAATTTCTCGCAAGGCCTGCTCGGCCAGCTGGCGTTGGCCATTCTCGGCTGGGAACGGATGCGGCTGGGCTCCGACGTGCCCTCGCGCCTGCTGCCGAGGCTCACCTTCCAGGCCTGGGGCAAGGCCGTGCCCAATCACCGGACCTTGTTCGACTGGCTGTCGCGCGACCCGGCCGAGGTCGACAGATACATCGCCGATCCGCTCTGCGGCTGGGATGCCTCCATCTCGATGTGGCGCGATGTGGTCAGGATGGCGCTCCATGCCGGCAAGGATTCGAGCTTCGCCGGCGTGCGCCGTGACCTCTTCATCAATCTGGTCGGCGGCGAGAAGGATCCGGCGTCGGACTACGGCAAGGCGGTCCGCCACCTCGCCCGGCGCATGGACGCGATGGGCTTTTCGAATCTGGTTTCGAAGGTTTACGCCGACACCCGCCACGAAAGCCTGAACGAGATCAACCGCGACATCGTCATGAGCGATTTCATCGCCTGGGCAGACCATGTGCTGAAGTCGTGACCGGCGTGGCCCACAGCATGAGTCGTGACATGACCGGCTACGATTGATAGAGGCTGCGCTTTCGACCCCATCACGGTGATCCATGGCCGAACCCCCGCTGAAAGGCATCCGCGTTATCGAACTCGCCCGCATCCTGGCGGGCCCTTGGGCCGGGCAGTTGCTCGCCGACCTCGGCGCCGATGTCATCAAGGTCGAGAGCCCCGACGGCGGCGATGACACCCGCAAATGGGGTCCGCCCTTCGTCATGAGCCATGACGGCGAGAACCTTTCAGCGGCTTACTATCACTCCTGCAATCGCGGCAAGCGCTCGATCGCCATCGATTTCTCCAAGCCCGAGGGCGCCGACACGCTGCGCCGCCTCGTCGCCACCGCCGACGTGCTGATCGAAAACTTCAAGCTCGGAGGCCTGAAGAAATACGGCCTCGACTATGAGAGCCTGAAGAAGATCAATCCGCGCCTCATCTATTGCTCGATCACCGGCTTCGGCCAGGACGGACCCTATGCGCCACGCGCGGGCTATGATTTCATCATCCAGGCGATGGCCGGCATGATGTCGATCACCGGCGAGGCCGGCCGCGAGCCGCAAAAGGCCGGCGTCGCCATCTCCGACCTGTTTACCGGCCTCTATTCGGTGATCGCCATTCAGGCGGCACTTCGCCACGCCGAGAAGACCGGCGAAGGCCAGCACATCGACATGGCGCTTTACGACAGCCAGATCTCGGCGCTCGGCAATCAGAACCTCAACTATCTGGTTTCCGGCAAGTCGCCGGTGCAGATGGGCAATGCCCATATGAACATCGCGCCTTACGAGGTGCTGCCGGTGAAGGACGGCCACATCATCCTGGCCGTCGGCAATGACGGCCAGTTCGGCAAGTTTTGCGCTGTCGTCGGGCTGACCGACCTGCCCGCCAATCCGGATTTCGCCACCAACCCAGCTCGTGTCGCCAATCGCGCCAGGCTGCGTGAACTGATCATCGAGACGCTGAGCACTTGGGATCGCGACCCGCTGCTGGCGAAGCTTGAAGCGGCCGGCGTGCCGGCCAGCCCGATCAACACGATCGGCCAGATGTTCGCCGACCCGCAGACGGTCGCGCGCGGCATGCGACTCGACCTCGACGATGGCCACGGCAATTTGCTGCCTTCCGTGCGCGCGCCGATGGTGATGTCGGGCACGCCGCTCGTCTACGAGCGCCCCTCGCCGCGTCTCGGCGAGCACACCGAGGAAATTCTCGCCGAACTGGAGAGGTCAGCAAAATGAAAACCGGCGGACAACTGATCGTCGAGGCGCTCGAAGCGAACGGCACCGACCGCATCTTCTGCGTGCCGGGCGAATCCTATCTGGCTGTGCTCGACGCGCTGCATGACTCGCCGATCCGCACCATCGTCTGCCGTCAGGAAGGCGGTGCGGCAATGATGGCCGACTGCCAGGGCCGTCTGACCGGCAAGCCCGGCATCTGCTTCGTCACCCGCGGCCCCGGCGCCACCAACGCTTCGGCCGGCATCCATATCGCCATGCAGGATTCAGTGCCCTTGATCCTGTTCATCGGCCAGGTCGCCAGCCACGCCAAGGAGCGCGAGGCTTTCCAGGAGGTCGACTACAAACGCTTCTTCGGCGACATCGCCAAATGGGTGGTCGAGATTGACGATGCCGCGCGCATCCCGGAATTCGTCACCCGCGCCTTCGCGGTGGCGACATCCGGCCGTCCTGGCCCCGTCGTGATTTCGCTGCCGGAAGACATGCTGACCAGTGAGGTCGAGGCGCCGGATGTCCTTCCGCACACGCCGGTCGAGACGCGCCCCGGCGAGGCCGAGCTCGATGCGCTGGAAATGCTGTTGAGCAGTGCGAAGCGCCCGTTCGTCATTCTCGGCGGCACGCGCTGGGACGAGCAAGCGGTGGCACGGATGCAGGCGATCGCCGAGACATGGTCGCTGCCCGTCGGCTGCTCCTTCCGCCGCCAGATGCTGTTCGACCACCTTCATCCGAACTACGCCGGCGATGTCGGCATCGGCATCAACCCGAAGCTGGCGGCGCAGATCAAAGCGGCCGACGTCGTGCTGCTTATCGGCGGCCGCATGGGCGAGATGCCGTCCTCGGACTACACGCTGCTCAAGAGCCCCTACCCCGACCAGGTGCTGGTGCATGTCCATGCCGATGCCGGCGAGCTCGGCCGCGTCTACCGGCCTACCTTGGCGATCAACGCCTCGCCCTCGGCTTTCGTCGAGGCCTTCGCCAGGCGCAAGCCGGCCGGCGCGCCGTCCTGGGCGGAAGAGACGGCGAAAGCCCACGCCGCTTACCTCGAATGGTCGACGCCGCCTGAGACCGGCCCCGGCGCCGTCCAGATGGGGCCGATCATGAACTATCTGGAAAAGGCATTGCCGGAAGACGCCATCCTGACCAACGGCGCCGGCAACTACGCCACCTGGGTGCATCGTTTCCATCGCTTCCGCCGATTTGCCACGCAAGCGGCGCCGACTTCCGGCTCGATGGGCTACGGCACGCCGGCTGCGGTCGCGGCCAAGGCGCTGCACCCGGATCGCGAGGTCATCGCGTTTGCCGGCGACGGCTGCTTCCTGATGAACGGGCAGGAGTTCGCGACAGCCGTGCAATACGACCTGCCGATCATCGTCGTCGTCGTCAACAACGGCATCTACGGCACGATCCGCATGCACCAGGAGCGGGAATATCCGAGCCGCGTCGTCGCGACCGACCTCAAGAACCCGGACTTCGCCGCCCTTGCCCGCTCCTATGGCGGCCATGGCGAGACGGTCGAGAAGACCGAAGACTTCGCTGCCGCTTTCGAGCGCGCGCGCGCCAGCGGCAAGCCGGCAATCGTCGAGATCAGGCTCGATCCCGAAGCGATCACCCCGACCCGCACTCTGACACAGATACGCGACAAGTCCTGACCGGCAGGAACGAGGTGGTCGTCCGCCTCGTTCCTGGCTGCGGAAAGTCCGCTACATTGACCCGGCAGCCTTCTCGATCTGCCCGCGAATCTCGCCGTCCGGATTCGCCTTGGTGTGGATGTTGACGTAGTACTTGCCGGCCTCGAGGTCGGTGGCCTGCGTATCGGTCAATGTCGCCGAACCCTTGATCGGGCTCTTGAGCTTCTTGAACGGGATTACCGGATCGGCGCTCTGACCCATCGCGGCCGGGCCGTGAATGTGAGCGCCCGACGGCGGCCCGCTGAGGCCGGAATATTTGACGTTCCAGCTGAGCTTCTTGCTGGTGGTATTGAACGTGAATGTGGCAGTTCCCTTGCCCTTGGTGGTGACAGGCGGGGTCTGCTGGCCACCATCGAGCGTCGCCTTGAACTTCATCGTCTCGGCCATGGCCGGCGATGCGAGCAGGAAGGCGGTCGAAACGGCTAAAGCCGAAAGCATCGACACGGATAGGATGCGCATTGAGAACCTCCGTTTGGCTTACGCGTCCGCCACGGCTCCCCCCGGCGCGCGGATGCACCACTGCAACGGTTGGCCGGCGCTTTGTATCCCGGCACACGCATATTTTACCGCGCCACAAAAAAGGGGCGGTCGCCCGCCCCTTGGTGGATTCCACCATGGCAATGATCAGACGGCCGCCAGCGCCTGCGCTAGATCGGCGATCAGGTCGTCCGGATGCTCGACACCGATAGACAGCCTGACCGTGGTCTCAAGCACGCCGATACGCTGGCGCACATCGAAGGGAATGCCGGAATGGGTCATGGCCGCCGGATGGCTGGCCAGCGATTCCGTGCCGCCGAGGCTGACCGCCAGCTTGAAGATCTGCAGGCTGTTGAGAAAGGCGAAGGCTGCCTTCTGCCCGCCGCGTATATCGAACGAGAAGGTCGAGCCGGCGCCACTGCATTGTGCCCGATAGGTGCGACCTGCGGCAGTGTCTTCGCCCACGAACGGCAGATAATGCACCTTCTCGACCTTGGGGTGGTCGCGCAGGAAGTCGGCGACCAGGCGCGCATTGTCGTTTGCCCGCTCCATGCGGATCGACAGCGTTTCCAGCGAGCGGCCGAGCATCCAGCAGGAATGCGGGTCGAGCTGCGTGCCGATCGCGCCGCGCAGCGCCTTGATCGGCTTGGTGACCGCCTTGCTGCCCATGGCGGCACCCGCGATCAGGTCGGAATGGCCGCCGACATATTTGGTCAGCGAATAGACCGAAACATCGGCACCGTGTTCGATGGGCCTCTGGAATACCGGGCCGAGCAGCGTGTTGTCGCATACGATGATCGGCGTCGAGCCTTGCCGGACGCCGATCTCGTCGGCGATCCTCCGCATCAGCGCAATGTCGACAAGGCTGTTGGTCGGGTTTGACGGTGTCTCGATCAGGATGACCGACACCCGGCCCTTGCCGACGGCGGCGTCGGCGGCCACGCGTACCGCCGCCTCGTCGACGCCGTCCGCGAAGCCGACAGCCTCGATGCCGAAGCCGGCGAGCGTACGCGTCAGAAGCGTCTCGGTGCCGCCATAGAGCGGCTGCGAATGCAGGATGACATCGCCCGGGCGAGCATAGGCGAAAAGTGTCGTCGCGATCGCCGACATGCCGGACGAGAACAGGATGCACGCGTCCGTCCCCTCATAGACCGCCAGCCGGTCCTCGACGATCTCGCTGTTGGGGTGGTTGAAGCGCGAATAGACGAGACCGGCAGCCGTGCCGCTCGGCGGCTCCTTGCGGCCCGAGGTGTAGTCGAAGAAGTCGCGTCCCTCTTCCGCCGATTTGAACACAAAGGTCGAGGTGAGGAACACCGGCGGCTTGACGGCGCCCTCCGAAAGCTGCGGATCGAAGCCATAGCTCAGCATCAGCGTCTCCGGATGGAGCTTATGGTTGCCGATATGGGTTTTCGAAGGGCGCGGCGCGGTCATGGCTTTTCCTGCTTTTCGAGAAGTGTAGCACCGCAATTTATGCCATCCCGATCATGCAGTCCTTGCTATTTTCGGGCTCCCATGGCCGCGTTGCCGCAATGAATTGCCTGGAGAAACCGAAAGTGCAGCAGAAGATAGCCGACGACTTTGACCGCAAGATCCTGCGTGAATTGCAGGCCGACGCCCGCATCACCAACAACGAGCTTGCCGAGCGGATCGGTCTGTCGCCGTCACCCTGCCTGAGGCGCGTGCGGCGGCTGGAGGAAACCGGTGTCATCAGAGGCTACACCGCGCTGGTCGATCCGGCCGCTTTCGGCTGGGGCATGGTCGCCATCGCCACCATCCGGCTCAGCCGCCAGAACGAGGACGAGATCGTCATGTTCGAGGAAGCGATCCGCGGCTGGGAAGAGGTCCTGGAATGCCACCTCGTCACCGGCTCGCGCGACTATGTGCTGAAGGTGGTGGCAGGAAGCCTCGAACAGTACGAGCGCTTCATCAAGGAAAAGATCGCGCGGCTGAAATGCGTCGCCTCGATCGAGACCAGCTTCGTCATGAACACCATAAAGGAACGGCGCCTCTGAGGCGCCGTTCGCAAGATCGGAATATTGCTTGATAGGCCCTACTTGATCGCCTTGTCGGTGATCGCCGTCGTGTAGGCGCCCGAGGGCTCCTTGGCGATGATCTTCTGGTCGAGCAGCGCCTTGGCGGTGCGCTCGTAGGTCGCCGGATCGAGCTTGCCGTCGGCATTGTCGATCAGCTTGGCGACTTCGCCCATCATGCGCTTCTGGTGGTTCTCGTCCTGGCCGCCATTGTCCATGACGATTCCTGCCGCCTCATCCGAATTGTCGACGGCGTACTTCCAGCCCTTCATCGAGGCGCGCACGAAGCGCACCATCTTGTCCTCGAAGGCCGGATCCTTGAGCTTGTCCTCCAGCGCGTAGAGCCCGTCCTCAAGCAGGTCGTTACCCATCGCCGAATAGTTGAAGACGGTGAGCTGCTCCGGCTTGTAGCCGGCGTCGATCAGCTGCCAGTACTCGTTATAGGTCATGACCGAGATGCAGTCCGCCTGCTTCTGGATCAGCGGCTGCACGTCGAAGCTCTGCTTGAGCACGGTGACGCCGTCCGGGCCGCCCTCGGTCTTGAGGCCGAGCTTGTTCATCCAGGCGTAGAACGGATATTCGTTGCCGAAGAACCAGACGCCAAGCGTATGGCCCTTGAAATCGGCTTCGGTCTTGATCGGGCCGTCCTTCGGGCAGACCAGCTCCATGCCGGCCTTCTTGAAAGGCTGGGCGATGTTGACCAGCGGCACGCCCTTTTCGCGCGCGGCGAGCGCGCCGCCCATCCAGTCGACGATCACGTCGGCGCCGCCGCCGGCGATCACCTGCTCGGGCGCGATGTCCGGACCGCCCGGCTTGATGTCGACGTCGAGGCCTTCGGCGTCATAGAAACCCTTGGCCTTGGCGACATAGTAGCCGGCGAACTGGGCCTGCGTTACCCACTTCAGCTGCAGCGTCACCTTGTCGGCGGCCATCGCCTGGAAAGCGGCCAGCGACATCGCGCCGGCCAAAGCAGAAATTACAAGTCTTTTCATGTTTTTACCCTCTGAAGTTAGCACCCAAACCCACCGCCCCTATCCACCACGGACAGAGGGATGCCAAAACGTGACGGCCCTTTCGACAAGAGCGACCACGCCATAAAAGACCGAACCCGCAAGTGCTGCAACTGCGATTTCGGCCCACACCATGTCGATGTTCATCCGCCCGACTTCGGTCGAAATGCGGAATCCCATGCCCACCACAGGCGTGCCGAAGAACTCCGCGACGATGGCGCCGATCAGCGCCAGCGTCGAGTTGATCTTCAGCGCATTGAAGATGAACGGCATTGCCGCCGGCAGCCTCAGCTTCAGCAAGGTCGGCCAGTAGCCCGACGCATAGGTGCGCATCAGGTCGCGCTCCATATGGCCGGAGGCGGCAAGCCCGGCGACCGTGTTCACCAGCATCGGGAAGAAGGTCATGATGATGACGACCGCCGCCTTGGACGGCCAGTCGAAGCCGAACCACATGACCATGATCGGCGCGACGCCGATGATCGGCAGCGCCGACACCATGTTGCCGATCGGCAGGAGCCCGCGCCTGAGGAACGGCACGCGGTCGGCGAGGATGGCGACGATGAAGCCGGCGAGGTTGCCGACGACGTAGCCGACCAGCACCGCCTTGAAGATCGTCTGCCGCACGTCCGACCCCAGGATCGGCAGCGAGTTGGCGATGCGCGCGCCGATGGCGCTCGGCGGCGGCAACAGGATGAAGGGAATGCCGGCGCCGCGCGTCACCGCTTCCCAGATGATCAGGATCCAGGCGCCGAAGATCGCCGGGACGATCAGGCGCAGTGCAGTCTTCGCCCCGCTGGCTGCGGGCCGTAGCGAGGACAACAGCGCGACGCAGCGCCAGGCAAGCAGCCAGGCGGCTGCGAGAGCCAAGAAATATGGCGCCAGCGCCGTGCCCTCGAAGCCGGCGATGCCCTTGATCAGCAGCCAGGCGGCGATGTGGGCGCCGATGAACAGCACGACGGCTTCGACAAGTGGCGCGAGCCTCACCGCGGAAACCAGTGCCGCGATCAGCAGCAGTCCGAGGATCAGACCCTTCGTGCCCATATACGGATAGGCGATCGTCGCCGCGGGCTGCGCCAACGCAGTCGTTTCCGGCTTCGACATCGCGCCGAGCGCAAGGGCGACGAGGCAAAGCAGAATTGTCAGCATTGCTTGCCAGGATGGTTTCAGCCAGGTCATGCCGGCCTCCCGCCCATGGCGCGGTCGACCAGGCGGCCGGCGATGCCGACCACCATGACCAGAAGTGCGGCGACCACCGAGCCCGCGACCAGCGCTGACCAGATGTCGATCGTCTGGCTGTAGTAAGCGCCGGAAAGCAGCTTGGCCCCAATGCCGGCGACGGCACCTGTCGGCAGCTCGCCGACGATGGCGCCGACCAGGCTCGCCGCCACCGCCACCTTCATCGAGGTGAACAGGAACGGCACCGATGCGGGAACACGCAGCTTCCAGAAGGTCTGCGAGGCGCTGGCATTATAGGTGTGCATCAGGTCGAGATGCATGATCTCGGGCGAGCGCAGGCCCTTCACCATGCCGACCGCAACCGGGAAGAAGGACAGATAGGTCGAGATCAGCGCCTTCGGGATCAGGCCGGTGATGCCGATCGCCGCCAGCACCACGATGATCATCGGCGCGACCGCCAGGATCGGAATAGTCTGCGAGGCGATGATCCACGGCATCAGGCTGCGGTCGAGCGTCGTCACATGCAAGATGCCGACGGCGATGACGATGCCGAGCGCCGTGCCGAAGGCGAACCCGAGCAGCGTCGAGGACAGCGTCACCCAGGCATTGTAGACCAGGCTGCGGTTGGAGGTGACGCTGCGCAGGAAGGTGTTCTGGAAGAAGTTCACCGCCACCTGGTGCGGCGCCGGCAGCGTCGGCTTCGGCTGCGACAAAGTCTTGCCGATGAATTCGACCGCGCCGGGCGTTTCGTTGGCCCGTTGGTCGAGATCGCGCTGGAACGGCGCGTTGAGGATGACGGCGAAGACATACCAGATCACCACCACACCGGCGAGGATCGAGGTGACCGGGATGATTTTGGAGCGGAAGCTATCCATGGAGCGGCGCTCCCGAAACTTGCGTGAGGCGCGTCCGCATCGAGGAACGGGCGCCGTCCCTGCGCTCACCCGGGGTGAAATGATCGCGGCGTCCGAACTTCGTCATCCTAGGGCGGAGCAAGGAGCGAAGCGACGCGGCGCAGACCCTAGGATCCATGCCGTTGCTCCTCCGCTCCGCAACGGTAGAGAACAGGGCTCTCTGCGCCTTGCGGTATTTAGCGGGCATTCTGCACCGTTTTGACCCTTCGGCCGAGATCACGGCATGGATCCTAGGGTCTGCGCTCCGCTTCGCGTCGCTCCGCCCTAGGATGACGAAGACGTGGTTGGCCCAGCACTCTGCGCAAGCCGCTTGGCGCTTGCTCTGCCCATACATGACGAAGGCGTCGCGGGCCGCCCGGTAGTGACGGCGCTCAATCCTCATAGCTGTGCCCTGCCCGCAGGCCGTCGCGCACGCGCGCGGCGATCGCCAGGAATTCCGGCGTCTCGCGGATGTCGAGCGGCCGCTTGCGGGGCAGCGTCGATTCGATGACGTCGGTGACACGGCCCGGCCGCGGCGACATCACCACGATGCGCGTCGACAGATAGACCGCCTCGGGGATCGAATGGGTGACGAAGCAGATCGTCTTGTTGGTCCGATCCCAAAGCGAAAGAAGCTGCTCGTTCAGATGGTCGCGCACGATCTCGTCGAGCGCCCCGAACGGCTCGTCCATCAAAAGCAGGTCGGCATCGAAGGCGAGCGCGCGCGCGATCGAGGCGCGCTGCTGCATGCCGCCTGAAAGCTGCCAGGGATATTTCTTCTCGAAGCCGGAGAGGTTGACCAGTTCGAGCGTGCGCCTGATGCGTTCCGCCTGCGCGGCCTGGCTGAGGCCTATGATCTCCAGCGGCAGCGCCACGTTGCGCTCGATCGTGCGCCAGGGGAACAGCGCCGCAGCCTGGAAGACATAGCCATAGGCGCGTTTCTCGCGCGCCTGCTCCGGCGAAATCCCGTTGACCGAGATCGTACCCGAGGTCGGCTTCTCCAGGTCGGCGATGACGCGCAGCAATGTCGTCTTGCCGCAGCCGGACGGGCCGATGAAGGAGACGAACTCGCCCTTGCCGATGGTGAGATCGACATTGGACAATGCCTGCACCGGACCGTCATTGGTCTGGAAGGTAAGGCCGAGCTTGCTCGCCGAAACGACGGCTGGCGACTGTCCGCTCATCGGCAGAAACCTGTCTTTCGCAGCCGCTGCCGCGCAGGATGAAATCCCGTTGCTTTTGCGTTGATGTTGTTTTCCACTCGTCCAGTCCCATTCGATCGACGCCCGGAGCCTTGCCGATGTCGCCTAAACCCACTTGTCATCTTATTCGCCCTGAAAGCACTTATGAAGGCAAGCAGGGGCTGAGCTATTTCGCCGGTATCGCCGCCGAGACCGTCGGCTCCTCCGGCATCTGCATGCATCTCCTGACCCTGCCGCCTGGCGCCCGCGCCAAGGCGCACATGCATGAGAACCACGAGACGGCGATCTATGTGCTCTCCGGCGAAGTCCATACCTGGTATGGCGACCGGCTCGAGCAGCACATCGTCGTCAAGGCCGGCGACCTGTTCTACATTCCGGCCGGCGTGCCGCATCTGCCCGCCAATCTGAGCGGCGCGCCCTCGTCGGCGGTCATTGCGCGCACCGATCCCAACGAGCAGGAGAGCGTGGTCCTGCTGCCGGAACTGGATGCGCTGGTCGCCTGAAGTTGACGGGTGGGCTCTCGCCGTCATTTGCACCGGGAGACTTCGCCCATCGTATTGCCCTCCTCGTCGGTCACCACCAGCTTCTTCGCATTCTTTTTGCTGCGCTTGATGATGAACTTTGTCGGCGACTGCCCCTCTTCGCCTTCCGCCTCACATTTTGCTGTCACCACAAGCGAACCATCGGCCTGCGCCTGCTTGTCGCTGAAGGTGCAGGCGCTGGCCGCAGTGATCAGCTCCTTGTCGGTCAGAAGCAGCATCTGATCGGCGGCGACTTCCTGGCCGTTTCTGTTGATACAGCCATACTTGTCGCCGTATGGCTTGCTGAGGTCGATGCCGGCAGCAAAGGCCGAACCTGCGGTCAGCAGCGAGGCAGCCGCGATTGCAAGATAGAGAGCCCGCACGCTCAAACTCCCGTCGCCGGAATGCCCGTGCGCTCCACCTTGCGCGGCGCGCTGATCTCCTTCCAGGTCGACAGCGCCCGGTTGACCGCCGCATTCGGCTCGCGGGCGACGAATTCGCCATGGCCGATCTTGGCCTTGACGTCCGACTCCTCGATCGACAGCTCGCCCCGCGAGAAGACGAAGCGCGGCAGCCCGGTCACCTCGAAACCTTCGAAGACGTTGTAGTCGATCACCGACTGCTGCTTCTTGGCCGAGATCGTCTTCTTGCGCTTCGGATCCCAGACCACGATGTCGGCGTCCGCGCCTTCGACGATCGCGCCCTTCTTCGGATACATGTTGAGGATCTTGGCGATATTGGTCGAGGTCACCGCGACGAACTCGTTCATCGTCAGCCGTCCGGTGTTGACGCCTGTGGTCCACAGAATAGGCAAGCGGTCCTCGAGGCCGCCGGTGCCGTTCGGGATCTTGGTGAAGTCGCCGATACCGTTGCGCTTCTGCTTGGTCGTGAAGGAGCAGTGGTCGGTCGCCACCACCTGCAGCGAGCCGGCCTGCAGGCCCGCCCACAGCGAATCCTGATGCCACTTGCTGCGGAAGGGCGGGCTCATCACGCGGCGTGCCGCATGGTCCCAGTCCTTGTTGAAATATTCGGTCTCGTCGAGCGTCAGGTGCTGGATCAGCGGCTCGCCGAAGACGCGCATGCCCTTCTGGCGGGCGCGGCGGATGGCCTCGTGGCTCTGCTCGCAGGAGACGTGCACGACATAGAGCGGCACGCCGGCCATGTCGGCGATCATGATGGCGCGGTTTGTGGCCTCGCCTTCCACCTCCGGCGGACGCGAATAGGCGTGGCCTTCGGGGCCGTTGTTGCCGGCGGCAAGCAGTTTTTGCGAGAGCGCCGCGACGACATCGCCGTTCTCGGCATGCACCAGCGGCAACGCGCCGAGATCGGCGCAGCGCTGGAACGACGCATACATCTCGTCGTCGTCGACCATCAGCGCGCCCTTATAGGCCATGAAGTGTTTGAACGAGGTGATGCCCCTGTCGACCACGGTCGCCATCTCGTCGAACACCTGCTTGCCCCACCAGGTGATGGCCATGTGGAAGGAATAGTCGCAGGACGCCTTCGAGGTCTTGTTGTCCCACATCTGCAGGGCTTCGAGCAGCGACTGCTGCGGCGCCGGCAGGCAGAAATCGACCACCATGGTCGTCCCGCCGGAGAGCGCGGCGCGCGTGCCGGATTCGAAATCGTCGGCCGAGTACGTGCCCATGAATGGCATTTCGAGATGGGTGTGCGGATCGATGCCGCCAGGCATGACATAGCAGCCTGTGGCGTCGAACTCGTGGTCGCCGTGCAGGTCCGA
Organism: Mesorhizobium dulcispinae; assembly: GCF_033977345.1. Lineage (NCBI taxonomy): Bacteria > Pseudomonadati > Pseudomonadota > Alphaproteobacteria > Hyphomicrobiales > Phyllobacteriaceae > Mesorhizobium > Mesorhizobium dulcispinae. The sequence continues at coordinate 212,555 of NZ_JAVIIY010000005.1, read as the reverse complement.
ACCGATGGCGATGATCTTGCCGTGGCTGAACACCACGTCGGCCTTCCAGGTGCGGTCGGCCGTGACGATGGTGCCGTTCTTGATGACTTTGGTCATTTCTGTTCCCCTGATCTTTCGCGCTTCTTTGCGAGCGGCTTTTCGAGGTGACGTCTAGTCGGTCATTCGACAATCCCCGCCGTCTCGACCACCGCGTGGAACAGCACGTTGGCGCCCGCCGACGCCCATTCCTTGGAGATGTCCTCGGCCTCGTTATGGCTGAGCCCGCCGACGCAAGGGCACATGACCATGGTCGCTGGCGCCACCTTGGCCGCCCAGCAGGCGTCGTGGCCGGCGCCCGAGATGATGTTCATGTGGCTGTAGCCGAGCTTTTCGGCAGCCGTGCGCACGCGGCCGACCAGCGTCGGATCGAAGGTCACGGGATCGAAATGGCCAACCGCCTCGACCGAGCATTTGACCCCGAGCGGCTCGCAGATCTTCGGAGCTTCCTTCTCGATGCGGCCGCGCATGCCGTCGAGCTTGGCCTGGTCCGGCGAGCGGATGTCGACGGTGAAGATCACCGTGCCCGGCAAGACGTTGCGGGAATTCGGCGAGAACTTCACCTGGCCGACACCGCCGACGGCGCCCGGCTGGTTCTCCATCGCGACCGTCTGCACCATCTCCAGGATGCGGGCCATGGCAAGGCCGGCATTGACGCGCATGGTCATCGGCGTCGAGCCGGTATGCGCCTCCCTGCCGGTCAGCGTGAACTCCAGCCACCACAGGCCCTGGCAGTGGGTGACCACACCGATCTGCTTGTCCTCGGCTTCGAGGATCGGCCCCTGCTCGATGTGATATTCGAAATAGGCGTGCATCTTGCGCGCGCCGACCTTCTCGTCGCCGACCCAGCCGATCCGCTTCAGCTCGTCGCCGAAGGTCAAGCCGTCGAGGTCTTTGCGGGCATAGGCGTAGTCTTGGCTATGCACGCCGGCGAACACGCCGGAGGCGAGCATGGCCGGCGCGAAGCGCGCGCCCTCCTCGTTCGTCCAGTTGGTGACGACGATCGGATGCCTGGTCTTGATGCCGAGATCGTTGAGCGAGCGCACGACCTCCAGGCCGGAAAGCACGCCGAGCACGCCGTCATATTTGCCGCCGGTGGGCTGGGTATCGAGGTGGGAGCCGACATAGACCGGCAGCGCGTCCGGATCGGTGCCGGGCCGCGTCATGAACATGGTGCCCATCTGGTCCACGCCCATGGTGAGCCCGGCCTCGTCGCACCAGGACTTGAACAGCTCGCGGCCCTGCTTGTCGGAATCGGTCAGCGTCTGGCGATTGTTGCCGCCGGCGACGCCGGGGCCGATCTTCGCCATCTCCATCAAGGAGTCCCACAAACGGTCTGAATTGATTCGCAGATTCTCGCCGGGGGTGGCCATTCAAAGTCCTCTCATTTCTTTGTCTCCGGTCGGGCGGCGGTTCCCGTCGCCGCCCGACCGGTCTGAAGCAGTTAGTCTATCGAGCGCAGAACATCCCTGACATGATCGATCAGTTCGTTGATCTGGCCCTTGGTGATGATCAGCGGCGGCGACAGCGCGATGATGTCGCCGGTGGTGCGGATCAGCGCGCCGCGCTCGAACGCCTTGACGAAGGCCGAGAAGGCCCGCTTGGTCGGGCTTCCGGCGATCGGCGCCAGCTCGATCGCGCCGATCAGGCCGATGTTGCGGATGTCGATGACATGCGGCTCGCCCTTCAGCGAATGCAGCGCGTCTTCCCAGTAGGACGAAAGCTCCTCGCCGCGGGTCAGCAGGCCCTCTTCCTTATAGGTGTCTAAAGTGCCCAGCGCCGCGGCGCAGGCGATCGGATTGCCCGAATAGGTATAGCCGTGGAAGAACTCGATCATGTGCTCGGGGCCGGTCATGAAGGCGTCGTGGATCTCCTTCTTGACGAACACCGCACCCATCGGGATGACGCCGTTGGAGACGCCTTTTGCCGTGGTCATGATATCCGGCGTGACGCCGAAATAATCTGCCGCGAACGGCGCGCCAAGGCGCCCGAAACCGGTGATCACTTCATCAAAAATCAACAATATGCCGTGCTTGGTGCAGATCTCCCGAAGCTTCTGCAGATAACCCTTCGGCGGTAGGATGACGCCGGTTGAGCCGGCCACCGGCTCCACGATGACGGCCGCGATGGTCGAGGCGTCATGCAGCGCGACCAGACGTTCGAGATCGTTCGCCAACTCGGCGCCATGCTCCGGCACGCCCTTCGAGAAAGCGTTCTTCTCCGGTAGGTGCGTGTGCGGCAGATGGTCGACGCCGCCGAGCAGCGTGCCGAACATCTTGCGGTTCGAGACGATGCCGCCGACCGAGATGCCGCCGAAATTGACGCCGTGATAACCGCGCTCGCGGCCGATCAGGCGCGTGCGCGAGCCCTCGCCCCTGACGCGATGATAGGCGAGCGCCATCTTCAGCGCCGTCTCGACCGATTCCGAACCGGAATTGGTGAAGAAGACGTGGTCCATGCCCTTCGGCGCGATGTCGACCAGGCGGTTCGCCAGCTCGAAGACGATTGGGTGACCCATTTGGAAGGCCGGCGCATAGTCGAGCTCGGCAGCCTGGCTCTGGATCGCCTCGGTGATCTTCGGCCGGCAGTGGCCGGCGTTGACGCACCACAGACCGGCGGTGCCGTCGAGCACCTTGCGGCCGTCGCTCGTCGTGTAGTGCATGTCCTTGGCGGACACGAACATGCGCGGCGCCTGCTTGAACTGCCGGTTTGCCGTGAACGGCATCCAGAATGCGCTGAGATCGTTCGGCGTGACTTTCAGCCGGTTGGACATGACCAAGATTTCCCCTTGTAACCTGTTTCGGTGCGCTAACGCTTGGTCTTCCCAAGGCTTGGTCTTCGTTGCGTTTTCGTGCTACGCAAAATTTTGACCGGTTGGACAAACGTTAGCACCGCCCTGTCGGCGGTCAAGGGACTACTAACGGAAATGCGGCATCGAAAGCGCGCTCCACGGCTCGGAGAAAAACTGGTCCAGAGAATTGGTCCAGAAAACCCGCGCAACGGCGGCCGGCAAGGATGACGGACACGATGGAAGGCTCAGCTCCCCGCCGCACCCGCATTCAGCAGGAAAAGCGCGAGCTGATCCTGGAAGCCGCGCTCGAAGTCTTCTCCGCCAACGGCTTTCGCGGCTCGACCATCGACCAGATCGCCGAAGCCGCCGGCATGTCGAAGCCGAACCTTCTCTATTACTTCCGCCGCAAGGAAGACATTCACGAGACGTTGATGCAGCGGCTGCTCGACACCTGGCTGGCGCCGCTCAGGGAGCTCGACGACATCGGCGATCCGATGACCGAGCTCAGGAGCTACATCCGCCGCAAGCTCGAAATGGCGCGCGATTTTCCGCGCGAGAGCCGGCTCTTCGCCAACGAGATCCTGCAAGGCGCGCCGCGCATCATGCCGATGCTGGAGGGCGAGCTGAAAACGCTTGTCGACGAGAAGGCCGCCGTTATCAAGGGCTGGATGCGCGCCGGCAAGATCGCCCGCACCGACCCCTGGCACCTGATCTTCTCGATCTGGGCGACGACGCAGCATTATGCCGATTTCGACGTCCAGGTGCGCGCCGTGCTCGGCCCCGACCGCGGCGGCGATGGCCGCTTCGAGGATGCCGCGCGCTTCCTCGAGCAGCTGTTCCTCGACGGGCTGAAGCCGAAAGGTTAGCGACTGGTCGAATAGCTTAATGGACGGGATCGACCTACCAGCCGTTTGGCTGTTGCTGATCTTGGAGATTGGCCGCAGCTCCTCAGCTTCGTCATCCACGGGCGGAGCAAGGAGCGTAGCGACGCAGCGCAGACCCGAGGATCCATTCCGTGACTTCAAAGCTCCGCTACGGACCAGAATTCTGCTCCGCTGCACCCCACGGCAAAGGTAACGGAATGGATCCTCGGGTCTCCGCGTCCGCTTCGCTCCCGCTCCGCCCGTGGATGACGAAGCCGACGGGCCTCAGGCGCTGCGCCGCTCGGTCGGAAGCTCCTCAAGCAGCTTCCGCAATTTCGCAACCGAGTTCTGCTCAGGCAACGGCGTGTAGACGATCAGCCGCATGTCCGAGCCGTCGTCGATCGACAGGCTCATATGCTCGAAGGCCATCGCGCCGGCGCTGGGATGGCGGACATGCTTCACCCCGGTCAGCCTTCGCGCCACGTCTCGCCGCGGCCACCAATCCCGGAATTCCGGGCTCGAGCGCATCATCAGCGCGATCAGCCGCTCGAAATCCGGATCGCCGACATATTTGGCGCTCTCGGCGCGAAACGAAGCGAGCACCACGCGGGCAAGCTCTTCCCAGTCGACCAGCAGCCGGCGGTGATGCGGGCTGGTGAACACCAGATGGACGATGTTGCGGGCATCGCCCTCCAACTGCCCATAGTCGCCGAACACGGCCACCGCAGCATCGTTCCAGGCCAGCAGGTCCCAGCGCCGGCCAACGACATAGGCCGGCTGCAGGACGAGGCTCTGCAGCATGTGAAGTAGCGTCCCGTCGACCTTTTCAGGCGCCGCCACTCGACGTTCGGGCTGTTGTCGGCCGGCGAGGATGAACAAATGCCGCTTCTCGACAGGGTCGAGGCGCAACGCTTCGCAGAGTGCCGTCAGAACTTCCACTGAGGGCCGCACGTCCCTGCCCTGCTCCAGCCAGGTGTACCAGGTGGTGCCGACGCCGGCGATCATCGCCACCTCCTCGCGCCTCAGCCCGGGCGTACGCCGCCTGGCGCCGGTCGCGATGCCGATGTCGGCAGGCGACAGTCGCTCGCGGCGCGAGCGCAGGAAGGCGCCAAGCTCACGGCGGCGGCTGTCCTCGGGGGAATGGGTCACTGCATCCATGAAGCTATTATAGCAGTACCGATACCAGGATAAAGTTTGAACTGTTTGGGATGCGCGCCGCGCCCCATCTTCCCGTTCAGAGCAGCACAAGGAGGCTCTGAACATGGAACTCAAGGACAAAACCGTTCTCGTCACCGGCTCGACCGACGGTGTCGGCCGCCTCGTCGCCGAAAGGCTCGGCGCTGCCGGCGCCCGCGTGCTGGTGCATGGCCGCGACGAAGGCCGTGGCAAGGATGTGGTGGCCGCGATCGAGGCAAAGGGCGGCAAGGCCGAATTTCTCGCCGCCGACCTCGCCTCGCTCGCCGAAGTGCGCCGCCTCGCTGAAGCCGTGCGCGAAAGGACCGACCGGCTCGACATATTGATCAACAATGCGGGCGTCGGCACTGGCGGCCAGGGCGCGAAAAGGCAGGTGAGCGCCGATGGCTGTGAGCTGCGCTTCGCCGTCAACTATCTCGCCGGCTTCCTGCTGACGTCGGAGCTGCTGCCGCTGCTCAAGGCCGGCGCGCCGGCGCGCATCGTCAACGTCGCGTCGGCCGGCCAGCAGGCGATCGACTTCGACGATGTCATGCTGACCCACGGCTATAGCGGCGTGCGCGCCTATTGCCAGAGCAAGCTGGCGCAGATCCTGTTCACCATCGACCTGGCCGAACAGCTCAAAGGCACCGGCGTCACCGTCAATGCGCTCCATCCGGCAAGCTACATTGACACGACCATGGTTCGTCAGGCCGGCGTCACGCCATGGAGCTCGGTCGAGACCGGCGCCGACGCGATCCTCAACCTGGCGGCATCGCCGGCGCTCAAAGGTCGCAGCGGCCTCTACTTCGACGCCCAGCGGGAATCGCGCGCCGATGCGCAGGCCTATGACGAAAAGGCTCGCCGTCAGTTGCGGGCGCTCAGCCTCGAACTGACCGGACAATCTTCCACGACATCCAGGGAACAACACTCATGAGTGAGAACATCGAACACTGCGTGATCATAGGCGGCTCGTCCGGCATCGGCCTTGCCACGGCCAAACGGCTAGTCAGCCCCACGATGAAAGTGACGATCACCGGCCGCAATGAGGAGAAGCTGAAGAGCGCCTGGAAGAGCCTTGGCGGCACCGTCGGCAAGGCCGCTTTCGATGCGAGCAGGCCGGACGAGGTCCGGCGCTTCTTCGATGGCCTCGGACCGTTCGATCACCTCGTTCTCGCGGCGAGCGGCGGCAAGGGACTGGGACCGTTCGCGACGCTCGACCTTGCCGACATCGGCAGCGGCGTCGACGAGAAGGTCCGGCCTCAGCTGGCCTGCCTGCAGGCGGCACTGCTGACCTTGAACAAAGCCGGATCAGTCACCCTCATTTCGGCCGTCTCGGCGCAGCTCGCGGCGCCCGGCGTCGCCGGCATCGGCGCCATCAACGGCATGCTGCTCACCGTGGCGCCGATCCTGGCCGTCGAGCTAAAGCCGCTGCGCGTCAACGTCGTGGCGCCCGGCGTCATCGACACGCCCTGGTGGGACTTTCTACCGGCCGAGCAGCGGCAAGCGGTCTTCGCCGAATATGCCGGCAAGACGCCGGTCGGCCGCATCGGCCGCGCCGAAGATGTCGCCGGCGCGATCGCCTTCCTCGTATCCAACGGCTTCATGACCGGCCAGGTGCTGACCTGCGACGGCGGTCTGCGCTTTGCCGCCTGAGCGGAGAACAGATCCGCGGCGAATGGATCAGTTAGAAATGAGGCCGGGCAAGAAGGCGAGCACCATCAGCCCGGCGACAACGGCACACCAGACAAGAAGGTGGACCGCCTTCATCAGCGGGCGGCCCACCTCGCGTGCCCGCTTCGGGTGAAGGGGATCGTACATCACCTCGACCGGCGCGCCGACGTTCCCGGTCGTTTTGTTGACCGGCAGATATGACTCGAAACGCCACGTCTTGCCCAGCCGATCGGCGAATTCGATGATCGGCGTATCCGGCCCGTCGCTCGACTTATCGATGCGGACCACCTTGCCGGTGGTAGGGACGCCGCGCCGCTTGAGCACGATGTTGCCATAGGTCTGTATGCCGAGGAGCGCCAGGAAGAAGACGCCGCACAGGAAGCACCATATCTGAATGTCGCTCGGATGCCCGCCAAGGGCTTGGGCAACAGCCCGGAACGGAAACAACGCCTGGTGGAAGGCTTCCGAAACGCGGGCCCAGAATGCGGTCCAGCTCTGCTCCATGAACGCTCCGACGGGCGAACCTGGGTTTGCTAATACAGGACAATCGCGACGGAGCGATTAACGCGCAGCCGTCAATTGCGCGGAATCCGCGGAAGGATCAGAGAAGGCGCGGGCCTCTGGCAGACCCGCGCCCTCCGGTGAACGATCACGCTGCCTTGGCGGCCGGCATCGGATGGATGGCGTGGAAGGACACGCAGAGCCGGTTCCAGGTGTTGATCATGCCGATCACCACCGTCAGCTTGACCAGTTCCTCTTCCGAGAAATGCTCCAGTGTCCTGGCGTAGAGATCGTCCGGGACGCCGTTGTCGGAGATGTTCGTCACCTTCTCGGTCCAGGCCAGTGCTGCGCGCTCGCGCCCGGAAAACAGCGGCGATTCCTTCCAGGCGGCGACAAGATAAAGCCGGGTCTCGGTCTCGCCGTCCTGCCGCGCCTCGCGGCTGTGCATCTCGACGCAATAGGAACAGCCATTGATCTGCGAAGCCCTGAGCTTGACCAGATGCATCAGGCTTTCCTCCAGCCCGCACTCCTCGACGGCCTTGTTGAGCGCCAGCACCGCCTTCATGATTTCAGGCGCCTTGGCGAAGAACTGCAGCCTCTGTTTCATTCTCTTACCTTTCACGCTTGTTGATTTGGTTGATTGGATTGATTTTTCTGCGGCCGCTGGTGGCGCTCGACGAAGGCGCAGCTCGCAGCGACCGTGCGAGGATCGGCGTCGTTCATGAAATCGGCGACGATGTCGGAGAGCTTTGCCTCGGCAAGAGCGGCACGATAGGCGCGCTCGGCCTTGAGCATCGCGGTATTGATGCCGCATGGCTTCACATAGGCCGAGGCGTCGAGCCTGACCGGACCGCGCTGGCGGATCTCGCCGCAGCGGAAGGCGGGCTCTCTACCCTCGACCGACAGCACGATGTCGAGCAGCGTGATACGCTCCGCCGGCCGCGCCAGCCGGTAGCCGCCGGCCGGTCCTGGCACCGATTCCAGGATACGCGCCGTCGTAAGCTGATTGAGATGTTTCAACAGATAGCTCGGCGACAGGCCAAAGGCCTCGGCCATGGCCGCGCCCGACATGGTGCTGTTGCCGTCGATGCCGGCAAGCATGGCGGCGCAGTGGATCGCCGCTTCGACGCCCTCTCCCAGCTTCATGGCTTGCAGCTCCTATTCATGGATATTTTTTATCATGGATACTTTTTATCTGCAATAGTGAACTGTGATAACCCCGTTGGGCGGCCGCGCAGTGGGGATTTCTCCAAAGGTTGGCGCCGCCCCTCATTGCCCTGCCGGGCATTTCTCCCCGTATAGTGACGGGGAGAAAGATGCTCCCGCGGATGGTTTCGCCAACCGCAATCGTTGGAGGAAGAGTGCAAACGCGGTCACAGCTCCCTTCTCCCCGTCACTATACGGGGAGAAGGTGCCGGCAGGCGGATGAGGGGCGGCGCCGACTTCGACAATTGACGTCGTGCGCACAAAAAAATCGCCCCGTGCGAGCACAGGGCGATTGAGCCAAACCGATAAAGACGAAAAACCTACTCCACCGCCACCTTGGCCATCGGGTTGTTCGGGTGCGTCGTCCAGTTGGCGTAGATCGGCGACACCGGCTTGCCGGTGCGCTCGTCCATCGCGCCGGCCGCCAGCGGCTCCATCGTGATGCAGCCTTCCACCGGGCAGACATTGACGCAGAGGTTGCAGCCGACGCATTCGGCCTCGATCACCTCGAAATGCCTGACGCCGTCCACCATGCTGGTGATTGCCTGGTGCGAGGTGTCCTCGCAGGCGATGTGGCAGCGCCCGCACTTGATGCAGGCGTCCTGGTCGATATGCGCCTTGGCGACGTAGTTGAGGTTGAGGTACTGCCAGTCGGTGACGTTGGGCGTGGCGCGGCCGATGATGTCGGAGAGCGAGGCGTGGCCCTTCTCGTCCATCCAGTTCTCGAGCCCTGCGATCATCTCCTGCACGATCTTGAAGCCATAGGTCATCGCCGCCGTGCAGACCTGCACGTTGCCGGCGCCGAGCGCCATGAATTCGGCCGCGTCCCGCCAGGTGGTGATGCCGCCGATTCCCGAGATCGGCAGGCCATGCGTTTCCGGATCGCGCGCGATCTCGGCCACCATGTTCATGGCGATCGGCTTCACCGCCGGGCCGCAATAGCCGCCATGCGAGCCCTTGCCGTCGATGGTCGGCTGCGGCGCGAAACTGTCGAGGTCGACGCCGGTGATCGAATTGATGGTGTTGATCAGCGACACCGCGTCGGTGCCGCCGGCCTTCGCTGCGCGGGCCGGCTTGCGGATGTCGGTGATGTTCGGCGTCAGCTTGGTGATGACCGGCATGCGCGTGTACTGCTTGCACCAGCGCACCACCATCTCGATATATTCCGGCACCTGGCCGACAGCCGAGCCCATGCCGCGCTCGCTCATGCCGTGCGGGCAGCCGAAATTGAGCTCGATGCCGTCGGCGCCGGTCTCCTCGACCAGCGGCAGGATCGCCTTCCAGCTCTCCTCGACGCAAGGCACCATGATCGAGGCGACCAGCGCCCGGTCCGGCCAGTTCATCTTGACCTGCTTCATCTCGCGCAGATTCGTCTGCAGGTCGCGATCGGTGATCAGTTCGATGTTGTTCAGACCGAGCAGGCGGCGGTCGGCGCCCCAGATCGCGCCGTAGCGCGGGCCGTTGACGTTGACGACCGGCGGGCCTTCTTCGCCCAGCGTCTTCCACACCACGCCGCCCCAACCGGCCTTGAAGGCGCGCTCGACATTGTAGGCCTTGTCGGTCGGCGGCGCCGAGGCCAGCCAGAACGGATTGGGCGACTTGATGCCGACGAAAGTGTTGCGGATGTCTGCCATGCTCATGCCCTCCCGTTAGAGGCCAGTGCCCGATGGATGCTCTCGGCGGCGTCGCGTCCTTGAGCCACAGCCGAGACCGTCAAGTCGTCGCCGCCGAAGATGCAGTCGCCGCCCGCCCAGACTTTCGCCAGCGAGGTGCGGCCTTCGGCGTCGACCTTGATGCGGCCGCCCTCGAGCTCGATCGAGGCAACGCTGCCGTTGAGCACCGCCGGCGTAAAACTCTGGCCGATCGCCTTGAACACCTGGTCGGCGGCGAGCGTCAGCCGTTCGCCTGTGCCGGCGAGCTTGTCGCCCTTGATTGCGGTGTATTCGAGCTCGATGGCCGACACCTTGCCGTTCTCGGCGATGACGCGCTTCGGCTGCACCCAGTGGCGGATGGTGACGCCGTTGGCGGCGGCAAGATCCTGCTCGAAACCGGAAGCGTTCATATGCTCCTGCCCGCGCCGGTAGCAGATCGTCACCTCCTCGGCGCCGAGCAGCTTCGACTGCACAGCGGCGTCGATCGCCGTCATGCCGCCGCCGATGACGACGACACGCCGGCCGACCGGGAGGCTGCCAAGATCGCTTGCCTGCCTGAGTTCGGCGATGAACTCGACAGCGTTGGCGACACCGTCCGCGTCCTCACCGTCGGCGCTGAGCGCATTGATGCCGCCGAGCCCGAGGCCGAGGAACACCGCATCGTAATTGCGGATTAGGTCGGCCAGCTGGAAATCGCGGCCGAGCGCCTTGCCGTTCTGTATGTCGATGCCGCCGATCGCGGTGACATAGTCGACTTCCGCCTGGGCGAAATCGTCGACGCTCTTATAGGCCGCGATGCCGTATTCGTTGAGGCCGCCGGCCTTCGGCCGCGCCTCGAGGATCGTCACGTCGTGACCGTGGCGGGCGAGGCGATGCGCCGCCGCGAGACCCGAAGGCCCGGCGCCGACCACCGCGACCGTCTTTCCGGTCGGCTCGGCGCGTTTGTAGAACTGCTTGTTCTCATCCATCGCGACGTCGGTCGCGTAACGCTGCAGCCGGCCGATCTGCACCGGCTTGCCTTCCGCCACCTCGCGCACGCAAACCTCTTCGCACAGCGTCTCGGTCGGACAGACGCGGGCGCACATGCCGCCGAGGATGTTCTGGTCGAAGATCGTCTTGGCCGAACCCAGCGGATTGCCGGTCGCAATCTGCCGGATGAACATCGGGATGTCGATCGAGGTCGGGCAGGCATTCATGCACGGCGCGTCGTAGCAGAAGTAGCAACGGTCGGCCTCGACCAGCGCCTCGTGATGATCGAGCGGAGGATGCAGGTCGGAAAAATTGTCGGCATATTGCTCGGCAGACAGCCGGCCGCCGGCTATGCCTTCGATGAAATGACCAGTCGCCATTCCAGTTTCCCCTTGTTTTGTTTTGGGGAAGGCTAGCACGTTTTATTTTTTTATCAATTGGTCAATTTTCCGCCAAGCCGCTGAAATGGTTCGACAAAAACATGATAATCACAGTCATGTTATAGCCGCCGCGGCCGGCTCGGCGGTTTCAATCCTGGAAGGATGAATCGACCTGATCTCGTCGGCGACGAGCTCCTGCAGCCGCCACAAATTGCGGTCATGGATGCCGAATGTCTCGAGGTGGCTGACGGTGTTGTAGAGATACTCGGCGCCGGAGCCGACATGGCCGCACGCGCGTGCCAGTATCCTTGCCACCCTTTCGAGAGGCTGCCTGAGCGACGTGCCCCTGCCCGTCACGCCGACCCAGAAGCCCAATGCCCGCAGCGATCCTTGCGCCGTGCGCACCGGAACCCACCGGACCGAGCTTACGCTTTCATGGTCGTCGATTTCACGCCGCAGCAACCTTTCGATCTGGGCCGGCTTCTCGCCGTCCGGGAGGCGATAGATGACGCCGTCGCAGCGTCCGCCGCGTTCGAGCGCCATCATCAGTCCCGGCTGCGCGGCGCTGCCTCTCCAGCGCACCAGGTCCAGACAGAACGACCGGTGCCAGCCATAAGCGGAGGCGCACCGTTGCTCGACGGATTCGAAGGCCGGCTTCCAGATCAGCGAGCCATAGGCGAACACCCAGAGCGGCCCCTCGTCGGCTTCGCCTGACAGGCGCAGCGCAAGCGCCCGGAAATCGTCATCGTTCAATTGAGTCCACTCGCCGCTCGGACCAGGATCGATCTCCTCCCGATGGCACAGAGCGACAAGCTCAGGCGTGAGCGACATTCGGCGCAATGGAAACAGAGCCCCTCTTTGACGCCAGCAAAGTCGAAAATCGCATGACACGCAAGATCACGGGGCCGGCACCTTGCCGCTCGCGATTTCTGGCCCAGATGTCGGATTTCTGTCGCCGAGATCGTCCTAGGATGGATCGAACCGCGATCGCTGCCTGAACCGGTGAGGAGACCGACCATGCCGAATTCCCCCCAACCTTTCTTCTGGTACGAACTGATGACCACCGACCTCGACGCCGCCGAGGCCTTTTACACCGCCGTCGTCGGCTGGAGGGCCGAGCCCTTCGACAAGGTGCCGGGCATGCCCCGCTATATAGTGATGAATTCGGCCATGCGCGGCGTCGGCGGATTGATGACCATGCCGGAGGACGCCGCCAAGATGGGCATGCCGCCCGCCTGGCTCGGCTACATCTACACCAAGGATGTCGATGCCTCGACGAAGGCGCTGCAGGAGGCTGGCGGCACCGTCCATCGCGCTCCCGATGATATTCCCGAGGTTGGCCGCTTCGCCGTGGTCGCCGACCCGCAGGGCGCGACCTTCATGTTCCTGCAGCCCAATCAGCCCGAACAGCCGCCGGTGGCCGCGACCACGCCAGGCCATATCGGCTGGCACGAGCTCTACACTTCGGACTGGAAAGCCGCCTTCGACTTCTATTCCGGCCAGTTCGGGTGGACCAGCGCCGGCGAGTTCGACATGGGCGAGATGGGCATTTACAAGACCTTCGGCGCAGGCCCGGAGTCGGGAGGCGGCATGATGAACAAGCCGCCGCAGATTCCGGTGCCGGTCTGGCAGTTCTATTTCAACGTCGACGCCATCGACGCGGCGGCCAAGCGCGTCACCGACAATGGCGGCAAGGTGCTGATGGGGCCGATGGAAGTGCCGAGCGCGCAATGGGTGGTCCAATGCCAGGACCCGCAAGGCGCGCATTTCGCGCTGCTGGCGCCTGGGCGGTAGAAACTGCCGATCTCCCCTTTGCGGGGAAGGAGACCGAGCCATCCTTCGCAGCCGCAGCGCAGCTGCTGCGGAGGATGGACAGGACAGCGGAGGGTGCTGTTCGGCCGGCCTTGTGCACCTTTAGGCGTCACTCCGGCGTCAGCACCGCCACCTTGAGGTCGGCCTTCTTGGCGCCGCTGAGCTGCACGGTGGCCGGACCGGCGGCCAGCTTGAAGCGCACGCTCTTGCGAATTCCCGGGCAGGTCTTCACGCCGCTGAAAGCCGTCGACTTCACGGCATGGCCGTCCTGCACGACATCGATCCAGGCCTCATCGGACAGGCTGAACTGGAGCTCGCCCTCGGGTGGCACGGTCACGCTTGCCGTGGCGCCGAACGTGCCGGCTGCCGGTGCGCGTTGCGGCGGCACTTCAAAGCTGACCGTGTCGACCGCTGCGAGCGTGAAATCCATCGCTTGTCCGACCGTCAGGGCAGCGCCGGACTGCGCGGCCGACGCCGACGGAAACAGGGCCTGCTCGCGTGTCACCGGCCATTTGAAGGCATCGCAATTGGCCTCGCCGGCCATTGCGAAACTCGTGCCTGCAAGGATTGCGAATAGGCTGATGACGACTTTTTTCATGGCAAAGGTAACCCGCATGGTTTGGTGTCTCGACACATTACTACAACCATAAGGATATGAATGCAACCATAGAGAGAACAGATTGAGGGACGAGACTGGAACGATTTCCACTCACCGATTGTTGATGGCAGGCCATGGGAAGTGAGTGGTCCATTGGCGGGCGATAATTTGTGGCCGGCGCCGGGGGTAAATGGAGTTCTGCATGAAGCTTTTCGAAAGCCTTGCCCAACACCGTCCGCAGGCGTTGGGCGTGCTTCGCATCATGACGGCGTTGCAGTTCGTCGAGCACGGCACCCAGAAACTGTTCAATTTTCCGCCCGGCGCGCATGCCGAGGCCCTGACCGGCCTTGCGCTGACGTCCGGGATCCTCGAGTTTGCCGGCGGCCTCCTGCTGGCGCTGGGGCTCTTCACGCGTCCGGTGGCGTTCCTGCTCTGCGGCGAGATGGCGGTTGCCTATTTCATGGCGCACATGCCGCGCGACTTCTTTCCGGCCAACAATGGCGGCGACGCAGCCATCCTGTTCTGCTTCGTCTTCCTCTATCTATTCTTTGCCGGTCCGGGCTCCTTCGCGCTCGACAATCGCGACAGCGCCAGGGCCTGATGGCACAGCGCGCCTGGTTCAGGCGCGCATCCGCTCGAAATTGGCATCGAACAGCGGCGCCGCCTGAATGCGCGCCGCATGGCGCTTGCCGAGGATCTCGATCTCGAAGCCGTCCGGCTTGTCGGCGATCTCCTTCGGCACATAACCCATCGCGACCGATTTCTTCGAATGATGCGCATAGCCGCCCGAGGTGACCCAGCCGCGCACGGCGCCGTCATGCCAGATCGCCTCGTCGCCGATGACGTCGGCACCGTCGGCCTCGACGATGAAGGCGCGCAGCCTGAGCTTGCCGCCCTGCTTGCGCTCGGCCAGCGCCGCTTGCTTGCCGATGAAGTCCGCCTCCTTGCCATAGGCGACGAAACGGTCGAGCCCGGCCTCCAGCGGCCCGTAGATCGGCCGGTATTCGCGCGCCCATGAGCCGTAATTCTTTTCGAGCCTGAGCGCATTGAGGGCGCGCGAGCCGAACAGGCCAATGCCGAACTCCTCGCCCGCCTCGATCAGCGCCTGGAAAGCCGCGCGCTGATATTCCGGCGCCACCCAGATCTCGTAGCCGAGGTCGCCGGTGTAGCTGACGCGGCCGACGAGGCACGGCGCCATGCCGATATCCATCCGGGCGACGGCCATGAAGGGGAAGGCAGCGTTGGAGACGTCGGCGCGGGTGGCCTTGGCCAGCACCTCCCTCGCCTTCGGGCCGGCGATGGCGAGACCGGTAAGCTTTTGTCCCAGCGCCTCGATGCGGACCGAGCCGTCCCCGGGCAGATGCGCCTCGAACCAGCGCATGTGGTACTGCTCGGCGACGCCGGAGCCGGCGACGAACCACTCGCCGTC
Organism: Mesorhizobium dulcispinae; assembly: GCF_033977345.1. NCBI lineage: Bacteria > Pseudomonadati > Pseudomonadota > Alphaproteobacteria > Hyphomicrobiales > Phyllobacteriaceae > Mesorhizobium > Mesorhizobium dulcispinae. The sequence goes on along the minus strand of NZ_JAVIIY010000005.1, from coordinate 197,474 downwards.
ACCTATATTGGCAAGGGTGAAGTCGCCGTTCAGCCTGCCGTCTTCCTTCAGCATCGGCGCCAACGTCATGCGGCCGGGCTTGGGCAGCTTGCAGGCGAGAATGCGATCGAGCCAGGCCCCGGTGCCCTCGCCTGTCACTCTGTATTTGGCGAAGCTCGAGATCTCCGACAGCCCGACACCATTGCGAACGGCGGCAACCTCCTTCGCGACATGATCGAAGTCGGTCGAACGCCGCCACGAGAACTCGTCCTTGACGCCTTCGGGCGCATACCAGAGCGGCACCTCCAGCCCATAGGCCACGCCCCACTGAGCGCCCTTGGCCGACAGCGTGTCGTAGACCGGTGTCGTCTTCAGCGGGCGTCCGGCCGGCAGCTCCTCGTTCGGGAAGCGGATCGAGAAGCGGCGGGAATAGTTCTCGCGCACCTTGGCGTTGGTGTAGGCCATCGTCGCCCAGTCGCCGTAGCGCGCCACGTCCATAGCCCAGATGTCGGCGCCAGGATCGCCCTCGATCATCCAGTTGGAGAGCGCCAGCCCAACGCCACCGCCCTGCGAAAAACCCGCCATGACGCCGCAGGCGACCCAGAAGCCCGGCAGGCCGCGCACCGGGCCGACCAGCGGATTGCCGTCCGGCGCGAAGGTGAAGGGGCCGTTGATGATCTGCTTGATGCCGGTCTTCTGGAAGGCCGGGAAATGGCGGAAGCCGACTTCCAGCGAAGGCGCGATGCGGTCGATGTCCGGCTCCAGCAGCTCATGGCCGAAATTCCAGGGCGTCTGGAACTCGGACCACGGCTTGTTCGCCTTCTCATAGGTGCCCATCAACATGCCGCCGCGCTCCTGGCGCAGATAGAGCTCGCCGTCGAAGTCAACAGCATGGATGATCTCCGTGCCGGTCTTCTTGTTCCAGTCGGCGACCTCGGGCATGTCCTCGGTGATCAGATACATATGCTCCATCGCGAGCACCGGCAGCTCCAGCCCGATCATGCGGCCGACCTCGCGCGCCCAGAGCCCGCCGGCGTTGACGACATGCTCGGCCACCACCTCGCCCTTGTTGGTGATGACGCGCCACAGGCCGTCCGGCCGGCGCACGATGTCCTCGACCTTGGTGAAGCGTTCGACCTCGGCGCCCAGTTTCCGTGCGGCCTTGGCATAGGCATGCGTCACGCCGGACGGGTCGAGATGGCCGTCCTCCTTGTTGCGCACCGCGCCGACGAATTGTTTTGGGTCGATGAGCGGCATCAGCTCGGCCGCTTCCTTCGCAGAGATCACTTCGAGGTCGATGCCGAGATAGCGGCCCTTCGAGACGACGCCGCGCAGCCAGTCGAGCCGCGCCTCGGTCGCGGCCAAAAGCACGCCGCCGGTCAGATGCACGCCGGTCGCCTGGCCGGAAAGCTCTTCGATCTCCTTGTAGAGCGAGATCGTGTATTTCTGCAGCTTGGCGACGTTGGGGTCGCCATTGATGGTGTGCATGCCGCCGGCCGCGTGCCAGGTCGAGCCGGAAGTCAGCTCATCGCGCTCCAAAAGCACGACGTCGGTCCAGCCGTGGCGGGCAAGATGGAACAGCACGGAGCATCCGACGACACCGCCGCCGATGACCACGACCTTTGCATGCGACTTCATGGGTTCTTCTCGTTATTTCAGGGAGTTGGATTGGTGAGATGAATCGGCACGGGAGGCGCCAAGCACCCCCCTCTGGCCTGCCGGACATCTCCCCCTCAAGGGGGGAGATCGGCAGCGGCAACGCCGCCGAATTCTTTTCAACGCTGATGATTGGCGAAGGCAGATGTGACAGCCAATCTCCCCCCTTGAGGGGGAGATGTCCGGCAGGACAGAGGGGGGTGCCTCGCGCCGACGCCAATGAACTCACGGCTCGCCCTGCCCGATCGCTTCCTTGCGGCGCGCCATGTAGGCTTCGAGTGTCTCGCGCACGGCGGGGTCCATGGCCGGCTGGACATATTCCTCCAGCGCCTTCTTCCAGAGCCGCGTCGCGCGGGCCGTCGTGTCCAGCGCGCCGGCCTCCTGCCAGGCTTCGTAATTCTGCCAGTTGGACAGCATCGGCTGATAGAAGGCCGTGGCGTAGCGCTCCAGCGTATGCGGTTCGCCGAAGAAGTGGCCGCCGGTCGGCACAGCGCCAAGCGCCTCCACCGCGAGCTCTTCTTCGTCGACCACGATCGGCCGCAGGAATTCCATCATGTGCTGCATCATCTCGACATCGATGATGAGCTTTTCGAACGATGCCGTCAGTCCGCCCTCCTGCCAGCCGGCGGCATGGTAGACGAGGTTGCCGTGGCCGAGCACGGCGCCCCACAGCGCCATCAGCGTCTCATAGGCGCCTTGCGCATCGGCGGCATTGGAGGCCGAGCCCGGCGTCGTGCGGTACGGCAGATTGTAGCGCCGCGCCAATTGCCCGGAGGCGATGTTGGCCTTCGTATTCTCCGGCGTGCCGAAGGCCGGCGCGCCAGACTTCATGTCGACATTGGAGGTGAAGGCGCCGTACATCACCGGCGCGCCGGGACGCACCAACTGGGTCAGCACGATGCCGAACAGCGCCTCGGCATTTTGCTGCGCCAGCGCGCCGGCCAGCGTCACCGGGCTCATCGCACCCATCAGCGTGAACGGCGTCACCGCCACCGACTGGCCGTATTCGGCCATGGTCATCAGCCCTTCGGCCATCATCTCGTCGAAGCGGCGCGGCGAGTTGACGGAAATGATCGTGGTGACACCGGGATCCTGGCCGATCTGGTCGAGCGTCAAGCCACGTGCAATCGCCATCATCTCGATGCCGTCGAGCGCCCTGCCCCGCCCGATCGCCGAGACATGGAAGCATTTGTCGGTCAGCGTCAGATTGGCGAAATAGGTGTCGAGATGGCGCGAGTTCGCCGGCAGCTCGATCGGCGCGCAGACCTCGTTGCCCAGCATGTGGATGCAGTTGAAATGCTGCGCCAGCCGGACGAGGTCGCAGTAGTCGGCGAGATTGCCGGCGCGGCGGCCGCGCTCCATGTCGTGCACGTTGGGCGGCCCGGCGACCAGCGTGAAGTTGATGATGTTGCCGCCGAGATGAATGGCACGGGCCGGGTTGCGCGGGGTAAGCGTGTAGCTGGCGCGCGTCGTCTTCAGCGCCTCATCGACCATGCCGCGATCGAGGCGCACATTCATCGAGCCGTGGTCGACTTTCGCGCCGGCGCGTTCGAACAGGGCGAGCGCCCTCTTGCTCATCACCTCGATGCCGAAATTTTCCAGGATATGCATCGACGCCTGATGGATGGCCTCGATCTGGTCGGCCGAAAGCACCGCCATCGGCGGGTAGGGATTCATCACGCGCCTTGGCGGCAACTGCGGGATGGCGGACGGCCCCCGGTTGCTGGTTCGCTCGGCGCCGCGTTTTCGTCTTGGTTCGGTCATGCGCGCATCAGAGCGCTGGCCGGGCGCGGTGGCTGTCAGGAATTCGCCATTTGCCGGCGTGATTTTAGCCACGGCGGCATTTTCTCAAATCGACGAAAAGAAATGCGACGCATTCGGTCGAATTATCGATAGACCCATGATCGCCCCGTGCCGGCCGGCGTTAAGGAAGCTCGAAAGACTCCTTTTATGATTTACGCCTATTCGTCTTCCGATGCGTAGGTCGAGTTTTAGTAAAATTGTCGCTGTCTCTGTGCTGCTGGCGCTTTCGGCCTGCGCGACGGCGCCTAGTCACATCAACAATGTCTGCGCCGTCTTCGACCAGAATGATGGCTGGTTCGACAACTGGCAGTCCGCCGCCGAGCGCACCGAGCAGAAATACGGCATTCCCGTGCCGGTGCTGATGGCGACGGTGCGCAAGGAATCCGGCTTCAAGAGCAACGCCCGGCCGCCACGCACCAAGCTGCTCGGCTTCATTCCCTGGAAGCATGTCTCCACCGCCGCGGGTTATTCCCAGGCGCTCGACGGCACATGGTCGCAGTATCAGATGGAGACCGGCAACTGGGCGGCGCGCCGCAGTCGTTTCGCCGACGCCATCGATTTCGTCGGCTGGTACCACTCCAAGACCGTCGACACTTTCGGCGTCGCCCGCAACGACACCTACAATCTCTATCTCGCCTATTATCTCGGCTGGTCGGCCTACGGCCGCGGCAATCGCGGCGACGCCGGCGTGCAGAACTACGCGCGCGCCACCGACCAGATGGCCCGCGACTACGCCCAGCAGTTGCGGCAGTGCGGCAGCTGATGGCGGCGCGGAACCGCGCCGCCCTTTAGTTCGGTTTGGGCTTCTTGCCGCTCGGCCGCTTCGGCGGCGAACCGGCAAAGCCCGGACCAGGAACGTGCGGGGCGTCATCCGGCACGCCCTCATGCGCTGCGTGCTCCTTGTCGAATTTGATGACCGGCTCCATCTTGGCCAGCACATCGTCGGCCAGCCAGCAAAGGCTCATATGGCCGTCGCCGAGATTCTTCACCGGCGGCACCTTCGTCTCGCACAGATTGTCCGGCACCAGCTTCTTGTAGCCGCAGCGCGTCTGGAACGGGCAGCCGGTCGGCGGGTTCATCGCCGACGGGATGTCGCCCTCGAGCACGACGTGCTTCTTGACCACGCTGGTGTCGGCGATCGGGATCGCCGAGAGCAGCGCCTCCGTATAGGGATGATAGGGCGGCGAGAATATCTGGTCCGTCGTGCCCTGTTCGACGATGTAGCCGAGATACATGACGACGACGCGGTCGGCGATATAGCGCACCACCGACAGATCGTGGCTGATGAACAGCATCGTCGTCTTGTTCTTGCGCTGGATGTCCATCAACAGCTCGGTCACCGCCGCCTGCACCGAGACGTCGAGCGCCGAGACCGGCTCGTCGGCCACCACCACCTTGGCATCGCCGGCAAAGGCGCGCGCCACGCCGATGCGCTGCTTCTGCCCGCCCGAGAGCTGTCGCGGCTTGCGGGTCTCGAAGGCCCGCGGCAGCTTCACCAGGTCGAGCAGCTCCAGCATGCGCTTGCGCCGCTCGGCGACCGTCTTGCCGACATTGAACTTCTCCAGCGTGCGGATGATCTGCGAGCCGACCGTATGGCTGGGATTAAGCGTGTCGAACGGGTTCTGGAACACCATCTGGATCGAAGACACCGTCTCGACATTGCGGCTCTCGATGCCGGTCGACTGGATCTCCTTGTTGCCCAGCGTCACCGTGCCGGAGCTTGCGGTCTCGAGACCCAGAAGCACCTTGGCGAGCGTCGACTTCCCGCAGCCGGACTCGCCCACGATCGCGACCGTCTCGGACTCGCGCGCGGTGAACGAAATCGTCTCGTTGGCCTTGACGACGCGGCCTTCGCTGGAGCCGAACACCTCGCTGCCGCCGACCTTGTAGTATTTCTTGAGGTCGTCGATCTTGAGCACCGGCGCGCCGGGCTCGACCTTTTCGTTGACCTTCTTGGCGCCGGGCGGCAGCGCTTCCCAGTCGATCTCGTTGAAGCGCACGCAGCGCGAGAAATGACCCTCGTGCCCTTCGACCGGAACCATCGGGATTTCGGCGGCGTTGCAGACGCCCTCGACGAAATGGTGGCAGCGGGGTCCGAAATTGCAGCCTCTCGGCCGCTCATGCGGCAGCGGCAACTGCCCGGGAATGGAGATCAGCGGCCGCGAATTCTTGTCGGCGCCGGGCAGCGGGATCGAGCGGAACAGCCCTTGCGTATAGGGGTGGCGCATGCGGTCGAAGACGTCCTCGATCTTGCCGGTCTCCACCGCCTCGCCGGAATACATCACCGTGATCTTGTCGCAGGTCTCGAGGATGAGGCCCAGATTATGCGACACGAAGATCATCGAGGTGCCGAACTTCTGGCCAAGCCCCTTGACCAACTCGACGATGCCGGCCTCGACGGTGACGTCGAGCGCCGTCGTCGGCTCGTCGAGCAGAAGCAGCGCCGGCTTCGACAAGAGCGCCATGGCGATGACGATGCGCTGCTGCTGGCCGCCGGAAAGCTGGTGCGGATAGGAGCGCATCATGCGCTCCGGATCGGGTAGTTTCACGGCCCGAACCATCTCGAGTGCCCGCTTGTAGGCCTCTTCCTTCGAGACCTTGTCGTGGATCAGCGGCACTTCCATCAATTGCTGGCCGACCTTCATCGCCGGATTGAGGCTCGCCATCGGCTCCTGGTAGATCATGGCGATCTTGTTGCCGCGGATGGCGCGAAGCTCCTCCTGGGACATCTCGCCCATGTCCCTGCCCTGGAACTTGATCCGCCCGCCGACGATCTTTCCGATGTTGGAGAGGTCGCGCATGATGCCGAGCGACACGGTCGACTTGCCGCAGCCGGATTCGCCGACGATGCCCATCGCCTCGCCGGGCATGACCGTGCAGGAAAAGTCCATCACCGCCGGGATCTCGCCCTTGCGGGTGAAGAAGGAGATCGAGAGGTTCTCGATCTCGATGATCGGTTGAGCCGGATTTCGAACTGCCTCGTTCATGGGTCGCTCCAATCCTTGTTTTTCAAGTAGGGCCGAAGACCCCGCCATCAATCCTTCATCGACTGTTCGCGCAGCGAGTCCGCCAGAAGGTTCAGCCCCAGCACAAAGGACATCAGCGCGATCGTCGGCGGCAGCGCCGGATGGATGAAGGAGCGCAGCAGGCGGCTCGCATCCTTGATCGCCGTGCCCCAGTCGGGGCTCTCCGGCGCCAATCCTAGACCGAAATAGCCGAGCGTGCCCAGCAGGATCGTCGTGTAGCCGATGCGCAGGCAGGCATCGACGATCAGCGGTCCGCGCGCGTTGGGCAGGATTTCCCACAGCATGATGTACCAGGGCGATTCACCGCGCGTCTGCGCCGCCGCCACATAGTCGCGTGTCTTGATGTCCATGGTCAGCCCGCGCACGATGCGGAACACGCCGGGGCTGGAAGCGAACACCACCGCCACGAAAATGTTGAGCTGGTTCGGATCGATGTGGACGATCTTCAGCGGGTCGGCGTCGAAGACGAGGCCCGCATAGATCCAGCCGCCGATGACGAGCGTCAGGCCGAGCAGGATGTAGAGCCGGTCCGGCCGGTTCTTGAAACGGGTCCAGAACAGCACGCTGAAGAAGATGATCGGGAACAGGAAGAACAACCCTGCCATGGCATAGGGGATCGGCGTGTCCATGATCCCGGGCGTCACCAGCAGGTAGAACAGGAGGATGACGGGGAAAGCCAGCACCAGATTGGCGAGGAACGACAGCAGCGTGTCGATCTTGCCGCCATAGTAGCCCGCCGGCAGGCCCAGCGTGATGCCGACCATCAGCGCGAAACCAGTCGCCGCCGGCGCGATGATCAACACGATCTGGCTGCCATAGACCATGCGCGAGAACACGTCGCGCGCCAGCTTGTCGCCGCCGAAATAGTAGATGAGCTTCGAAGTCGGCTCGATCGCGCCGGGCAGTGCATCCTTCATGATCGACACCTGCGCCAGCGGATCGAAAGGCGAGATGGTCGAGGCAAAGATTGCCGTGAACAGCCAGAACAGGCAGATGCCGACGCCGGCAATGCCGACGCCGCTGTCGAAGAGCTGGCCGTAGAGGCCGAGCTTCTTCTTGTAGGCAAAGCTTGCGCCCATCAACAGGACGAGCGCGACCCATACCGGCCAGAAGCGCCAAAGCACGCCGACCACGACATCGAAGGCGCTGATATGTTCGATCTGCATCCGCCCTGCCCCCTATTGAACCCTGATGCGCGGATTGAGAAACGCGTAGCCGACATCGGAGATGAGCTGCGTGATCAGCACGATGAACACCGAGACCAGCGAGCAGCCAAGCAGAAGGTCGATGTCGTTGTTGCCAGCGGCCTCGACCAGCGTGTAGCCAAAACCCTGGTAGCGGAACATCACCTCGACGATGACGACGCCGGTGAGCAGCCAGGGGAACTGCAGCATGATCACGGTGAACGGCGCGATCAGCGCGTTGCGTAGTGCGTGCTTGACGACGACGCTGCTGAAGGAGAGCCCCTTAAGGCGGGCCGTACGAATATATTGCTGCGTCATCACCTCGACCATCGAGGCGCGAGTCATGCGCGCTATGTAGCCGGTGCCGTAGATGGCCAGCGTCATCACTGGAAGCGTGAAATTGTAGAAGGTGAGGCCCTGACTTGCCGATGCGGCCGAGCCGTTCAGCCAGCCGAGCCACGAGGCGAAGATAACGGTGAAGATGACGCCCGACACATATTCGGGCGTCGCCGTCGAGGCGATCGAGGCGACCGACAGCGTGCGGTCGGTACGCGAGCCCTCGCGCATGCCGGCGAGTATCCCGATGAGCAGCGAGATCGGCACCATCACCGCCAGCACCCAGAACATCAAAAGCCCCGTGGCGCCGAGCGCCGGAAACAGCTTGGCCGCGACCGTCGTCTTGAACTTGGTCGAACAGCCGAAATCACCCTGCAGCACGCCGGAGAATTTCGGCTCGACCGGGTCGTTGCAGAAAGAGAAGCGCTGCGCCGGCTTGCCCGTCGCCGGATCGGTCGCCGGCTGCTTGGGCAGCAGGCCAAGCCACTGCCCGTAGCGAACGAAGAAGTTCTGCCGGTAGCCATGGTTGACCAGCCAGTCCTCTAGCTGCTCGGCCGACGTATGCATTTCAGTCTGGCTGATCGCCAGCTTCTTCAAATTCGGGTTGAGATTGATCAGAAAGAAGACGACCAACGTCAGGCACAGCATCGTCAATGCCATCGTGCCAAGACGCCTGAGGATGAAAGAAAGCATGGCAGCCCCTGCCGGTCTGGTTGGGGTTGGAGCCTGTCTGGAAACCAATCCGGCCGCCAGCGACCAGGTTGCCTGTCAAACGGACCCTCGAATGCGATCAACCCTGTTTTTTCGTTGCATGCCGTTACCGGAAAAGCCCACGCCCTTTGCGGCGTCGGCTTCCGGTTCCGGCATTGTGCGGGGATTGAGGGGAAGGGGCAAGGCCCTTCCCCGACGGTTCGATCACGCCTGGTCGAGCCAGACCTTGCCGTAATCGCGCTCGAAGGTCGGGTGCATTTTGTAGTTCTGCACCGCCTTGACCGAGTGGCTGTAGAGCTTGCGCCAGTAAGGCTGGATGATGATGCCGGAATCCTGCAGGATCTGCTCGATGTCCTTCATCATCTCCTTGCGCTTGGCGGCGTCGGCGACGGCCAGCGCGGCGTTGAGCTTGGCGTCCCAATCGGGATTCGACCAGGCCGTCTCGTTCCAGGCTTCGCCGGAGCGATAGCCGATCGCCAGCACCTGGACGCCAAGCGGCCGCATGTTCCAGTTGGTCATGGACAGCGGATACTTGGTCCAGTCGTTCCAGAAGGTCGAGCCCGGCAGCACCGTGCGCTTCACCTTGATGCCGGCGTCGCGCATCTGCGCGGCGATCGCATCGCCGGTATTCTTGTGCCAGTCCTCGTCGACCGTGATCAGTTCATGTTCGAAGTCGGCCTGGCCGGCTTCCGCCAGCAACGCCTTTGCCTTGGCCGGATCGCGAGCGACCTTCGCCAGTTCATAGTATTCCGGGTGGATCTGGCAGACGTGGTGATTTTCGGCAACCGTGCCGGCATTGCCGTAACCGAGCTGGAGAACGACATTGTTGTCGACCGCGAGCTGCAACGCGTTGCGGACCTTCTGGTTGTCATAGGGCTTGTTGTTGACATTGGTGCGGCACACGATTGTCGAGGCCGTCACCACTTCAGACTTCACAAGGTCCATGCCGTCGAGGATCGACACATAGTCGGCCGAGGTCTCGAAATTGGTGTGGACTTCGCCAGCCTCGAAGGCGCTGACCATGGCTCCCGGGTCGGTGCCGTAGTCGATGAACTCGATGCCGTCGAGGAACACCTCACCGTCCCACCATTTGTTGTCTTCGCGGCGCTTGTAGACCACCTTCTGGCCGACATCGTAGGAGACGAGCTCGAACGGACCGGTGCCGATCGGGCAGGCTTTGAAATCGCCGCCCTTCTCGTCGAAGCTCTTGTGGACGATCAGGCCCGGGTAGTCGCACATGTTCGGGATCAGTGCGATGTCGGGCTTGCCGAGCTTGAGCTTGATGGTCATGTCGTCGACCTTGGTCACGGCGCTCTCGTCGAGCTTGTCGTCCTTGACCAGGGTGCCGAGGCGGCCGGGCATCGAATTGCCTTCGGCCTTCTTGTCGGCCCAGCGCTTGAGGTTGAAGATGACGTCATCGGCGGTAAAGGCATCGCCGTTCGACCAGGTCACGCCCTTGCGCACATGCAGCGTGTATTCGGTAGCGTCATCGTTCACGTCCCAGCTTTCCAGCAGATAGGGGCGGAACGTATATTCGGTGGTGTACTTGACCAGCGGCTCGAGCGCCTGGCGCTCGGCATTGGCGATTTCCGACCAGTCGGCCTTGCGCGGATCCTTCGGATCCTTGATCCACTGCGCGACCTTCAGCGTGCCGCCCTTCTTGCCCTTCACTTCATCGGCCTTTGCCGGTGTCGGGTCGGCCAGGCCAAGCATGCCGTAGGCCATTGCCGTCGATGCGCCGAAGACGCTGGCCAAGGCCAGGAATTCGCGTCGATCCACCTTTCCTGCCTTGGCTTCTTCGGCCATGGCCAGGATGTGGTCCGGAACGCGGTCACCGTTACTTTTATAGATTGCCATCACTATCTCCCATTGTTGGCTTTCTGCCTTTTAACATTCCGCATCCGGACCGTGATGTCAAAAGACGGTGTGGAATGGGAACATGTTGGCGAATGTGCAACTTTGGAATGAGACCGGTTCGCGCGATAGCGACAGTCATGACGCAAATTTGTTAGTGCACCGCACATTTCTGAAAAAATCGACGGGCGGATTAAATCAAGACATTTTAGGCGGATAACGGCCTTGCGCGCGCGGCAAAAGTCCTCTTGAGCCCGCCGAGGCGAGCACCGCGCCGTCAATATTCGCGTTCGTAGAAGACGCCGCCCTTGGCCTCGCCCGCGTCGTTGGCCTCGCCGCGCAGCTTCACGCCCCGCCCGACATTGAGGTCGATCGTCGCTTTGCCGGAGCCCGGCTTGTCGCCCTTCTGGATCGTCACATAGGTGCGGTCGTTGAGGTATTTGCCGGCCGAAACCGCGGTGCCGCCCTTCTCGTCCGTCGTCACGTCGAGATCGTCGACGCCGATCGCGCTGCGCAGATTGTCGAGCAGCGAGGTCGTGCCGCCGCCGCCGGCAAGCTGCGCGGCCGCATCGGCGAGCTGGGCGATTTGCAGCGGCGACAGGTTCGACATCGAGCGACCGAAGATCAATTGCGCCAGCACCTCGTCCTCGGGCAGCGCCGGCACCGAGGAGAAGGTGAATTTCGGGTTGGTCGCTTCGCCGGAGACCACGATCGTCACGGTGCCGCTGCTGGTCGTCGTGGTCGCCGTCAGGTTGAGGTAGGGCACCAGCGAGCCCTGGAACCCGACCGTGCCCTCGGTGAAGGTCAGCCGCTTGGCAAGGATCGTCAGCCGTCCGCGCTGCAAGGTGAAGCTGCCGACGGCCTGCGGCGAAGATGCCGGGCCGGTCAGCTTCAGCGAGCCGCCGAGCTCGGCGTCGACGCCCCTGCCCTGGATGAAGATCTGGTTCGGCGCGTTGACCGTCACGTCGAGGGCGAGGCCGCTGCCGCTGTTGCCGCCGCCGGATGTCGGCGGGTTCAGCGCCCTGTCCTGCGCGCGCACCGCGCGCGGGGCGTTCTTGTGCTTCACGTCCAACGCCGAGAGCGAGCCCGGCAGCTTTTCCGGCACGGTGATGACCGTTCGTGCCAGGTTGATGGTGCCGGCGATCACCGGCGCCGACACCAGCGGCCCCTTGATGGTCAGGTCGCCGCCGAGATTGGCGGTCACCACCCTGCCGTCGGTGTAGCGGCCGTCGGTTAGCTTGATCGAGAGGTCGGCCGGAAAACCCTGCGCCGGATTGATGCCGACCGTGCCGCTGGCCGAAAGACTGCCGCGCGTCGACAGCGTGCCGGTCAGGCGATTGATCCTGGCGACGCCGCTGCCGATCGAGACGTCGGCCGCGATGTCGTTGACCGCAAGCCCGGAACGAGCGTCGATGAGGCGTGCGCCGGACGTGGTGACTTTGCCGCTGATCACCGGTGCGTTAGCGGGACCGCGCACCTGCACATTGACATCCGCGGTGCCGTTGAGCGCCAGGCCTTGCGCGGCAAGTCTTGAGGCAAGGAAAGAAAACGGCACCTTGCCGTTGAAGTCCAGCGCCAGGGTCGGCGTGCCTGCCGTTGTCACCATGCCGCCGCCCTTGAGGCCAAGGCCGGCACCGTCGCTGATATTGGCGTCGAATGTGAGCTTGTTGCCGGCAAAGGTTCCCGACGACGACACATTCATGCCGCCGAGCCCGGCGCCGCGCGTTTGCGAGCTCTGCACGCCGGAAGCGTCGACCTTGAAGGCGACCGCCGGAGTGGCCGGGGCGCCCGACACCTTCACCGTGCCCGAGATCGAGCCTGCCGCATCGAGGCCCGGCGAGAAACTGTTGGCGAGCGAGACCGGCACCCTGGCCAGATTGGCGTTGATGTCGAGCGTCTGCGCGACCTTGCCCGTCACCGTTGCCGTGCCGCCGCCGAGATTGAGCACCAGCCGGTCGAGCGTCGTCGCGCCGTTGGCGATGGTCACGGTCGAGGCCTGCGAGATCGCCACCTTGATGCCTTGCGCCGTCGCCTGACCCGACGCGAGCTCGATTGTCGTCGTGCCGTTCGCGACTTTCACGCGGCCGGCCGCCTTCGCTGGAATGTTCTTGACGGTGGCGCCGCCGGAAAAGCCGGTCCAGTCGCCATCGCGCTTGAGGTCGACATCGATGCCGGTGACGGCGGTGCCGCCCGAATTCACGCCGTCGGCGCGAATCTTGCCGGAGATGACCGGTGCGGCCAGGTAGTTGGTAATCTGCGCGTCGATGGCGACGTTCTTGGCGGAGAGATCGCCGCGCTTGATGGCCGAGGTGTTTGCCTTGACCACGACGTTGGGTCCGCTGGCGGCCTTGGAGAAGGCGATCGTGCCGCGCACATTGCCCTCGGCCTTTTCCAGCGCGAGCGCGGCGAGCGGTCCGATATCGGGCAGGTCGAGCGTAACCGTGCCGACCGGCACGAAGGCATCGTCGAGCGCCAGATCGCCGGAAATCTTGTTCGGACCGAGCGACAGCAAGAGCCCGTTGATCGCGCGGCTGCCATTGGTCGTGGCGAGCACCGCGCTGCCTTGCAGGTTCTGCCCGGCGACATTGCCGGTGAGCTCGACATTGGCCGCCGGATTGGCGGCATCGGCCTTGCCGGTGGCGGTCAGCTTCAACCCGGTGATCTCTCGCGCCGCCACCGAAAGCCGGTCGCTGTTCACCGTCATCGACAGATCGGGCGCGGTGACCGGACCTTGCGCATTCAGAACAAAGGCGATGGCCCCCTTGGCGTCTTGCGAAAGCCGTGAAACATCGCTTAGCGCACCCTTGATATCGGCGGCCAGCTGGCCGTCGGCGAGACTCGCCTGCCCGTCGGCGCTGAGCGCGCCCGAATTGAGCTTCAGGCCCTCGACATTGACATTGCCATTGGCATCACGCTTCAGCGCGGCGCTCAATTGTGCGCTCTCGCCAAGCATGCCGCGCACTGCCGCCGGCAAAGCCGAAGAAGCAACATCGGCCTTCAAATTGAGATCGACGGCGCCGTCGCCCAACGATATCCGGCCGGCGACCTGGCTGTTGAGCGCATCGCTCTTGAAGGAACCGCTGTTGACGGCCACGGCATCGGTTGTCAGGCGGCCGTTGACCTTGGCCGTGACCTTGCCGGCGATCAGCGGCGCGAGCATGGGATTGTCGAGGCCGATCCTGTCCACTGACACCGTGCCGGAAACCGGACCTGCCCGCCCCTTGAGGTCGAAGGCATCCGAATGCAGCGTCAGCGCCAGACCGTCCACCTTCGTCTGGCTGGCGGCAATGGAGGGTAGAATAGCGGACACATCCAGCCGCGCTTGCGTGCTTTCGCCCGCCATCTTTGCCGACAACGACTGGACCTCTATTCTGACCGGGCTCTCGGCGCTGCCGACCGTCAGCGGCAGGCTGGGTCCGGACGATGTAAGGTCAAGCGAGAAGTCGCTGGCGCCATTGGGATTGATGGTGCCGGCGGCCTTGCCTGAAATCTTGTCACCCGAAAGCGTGGCGTGGTCCAGGGCTATGCCGCCCGCCATCGTATAGCTGCCGGCGGCGTCCAGATCGAGCGGCCCGAGCCCCGCCTGTCGGGTCTGGCTGGTCTCGGCGCCGGCGAGCTTAGCGTCGAACTGGACGTCGGGATTGGCGGAAGCGCCCGTGACACGCGCCGTGCCGTTGAGCAAACCGGCGGCGTCGAGGCCGGGCACGAAATCATTGGCGAGCGCTGCCGGCAGGTTGGCGAGATTGGCCGTCAGGTCGAGGGCCTGACCGGCGCTGCCGGAGACCGTCGCCGAGCCGCCACCGAGATTGAGCGCGAGCTTCTCGATGCTGGTCACGCCATTGGCGATCGACAGGCTCGATGGCTCGGCGATCGCCGCCTTGATGCCGCGCACCGTCGCTTCGCCGGACGCGATCTCGACGCTGGTCTTGCCGTCGGCGATCTTCACGCGACCGGTTGCGGTGGCCGGAATGCCGGATGCCGTTGCGCCACCGGAGAAGTTGGTCCAGTCGCCATCGCGCTTCAAATCGATGCCGATGGCGCTGATCACGGTAGCGCCGGAAGCAACGCTGTCGGCCTTGATCGTGCCCGAGATCGCCGGCCCCTTGAGGTAGTTGGCGATCAGCGCATTGACGGTGATGGTCCTTGCCGCCAGATCGCCGCGCGCGATCGATGTGCTGGCCGCATTGATGGTGACGCTCGGCGCTTCGCCATCCTTGGCGAAGGCGATCGTGCCGTTGATGTCGCCGGTCGCCGTCTGACCGCCAAGCGCCGCCAAAGGCCCGATATCGGGCACGGCCAACGTCAGCGTGCCGAGCGGCAGGAGCTGATCGTCGAGCGCGAGGTCGCCCGAAACCTTGTTATCGCCAAGCGCAAGGCTAAGTCCCCTGATCGAGCGCTTGCCGTCGGCGGTCACCAGCGACGCTCTGATGTCGAGCGGCTGCTCGGCGCTGCCGGTCAGCGAAACGTCGGCCGAGGGGTTTGCGACGTCGGCCTTGCCCTTTGCCGAGAGCTTGATGTCCTTCACCGTGCGGCCCGCCGCCGTCAGGCTGGCGCTGTCGGCCGAAACCGAAAAATCCGGCGCCCAGCGCGGCCCGCTGGCTGTCAGTGCGAAATTGACCCCGCCGGCAAGCGGTGTGCCGGCGAGCGAAGACAGCGCCGAGACATCGCCCAGCGTTCCCTTGACATTGGCTTGGATGTCCGAGCCTTGCGCGCTGGCGGTGCCGCTGGCGCTGAGCGAGCCGGAACTGAGTTCCAGCTCGTTGGCCGCGAAGGCGCCTTCCGGATCGCGGGTCGCGGTGGCCGAGAACCTCACCCGCTCTCCAAGCAGCGAGCTGATCTGCGGCGGCAGCGCCTTCGATACGGCGTCGGCGTTCATCTTCAACGTCATCGACAGATCGGCGAGCGAGACGCTCGCCGTCAGCGCGGCATTGAGCGCATCGCTGCGCAGCGTGCCCTTGTCGACGGTCACGCTATCGCGGCTGATCGAACCGGCGAGGTCGGCGGCGAGCTTGCCCGTCACCAGCGGCGCCAGCGTCGCCACGTCGGTCTTCAGGCCGGCGGCGGCGAGCTTGACGCCGACCGGGCCGCTGCGGGTCTCGACATCGAAGCCGTCGGAGTGGATTTCCCCCGTCACATTGTTGAGCTGCGTGCCGCCGACAGCGATCGAAGCCAGCGAGGTGCCGACATCGACCATCGGCGCCTTGCCGTCACCAAAGGCGCGCGCGGTCGCCTTCTCGACCGCGACCAGGATCGGGACCGCGCTGGTGCCAACATCGATGGTGACGGGCTTGCCCTTGGCCGAGAGCTCGACGGCAAGGTCGCTGGCGCCCTTCGGGTCGACATTGCCGGTGGCCGTGCCGTGCACGGCATCGCTCTCTATGATGGCGCGCTCGATATCAATCCCGCCGGCCGTGGTCGCCGTCCCGGCCACGTCGAAGCTTGTCTTGCCGGCAAACAACGACTTGAACTTCTCCGGCAGGAAGCGCTCGAATTCGCCGTCGCCCTTGGCTTCTATATAGTGCCCCTTGTCGTTCAGCTGGTGGCGGCCGGTGAGCTGCGTGACGATCTGGCGGTCGACGACGAAGGTGCCTATGCCGCTCCAATTGGCGAGCGGCCCGGTGCCGGAAACGACAATATCGACGGGCGGCGCATCGGGCAGCTTGAGCAGGTTGGCGATGATGCCGCCGGCCGGCTCCGAGGCCTTGAGATCGAGGTCGAGCTTGTTGTCGGCCGGCGCGAAATGGACCTTGGCGTCGACATTGCCTTGCTTGCCGTCGTGGCGGGCGACTTTGAGCACCGTGTCGATCGCCAGCGGCGACGGATCGGCCTTAAGCGAGCCCTTGGCGGCAAGTTCCGCAATGCCGCTACCGGCGAGTTCCTGCCCGAGCGCGATCTCGGGCAGGTCGATCGCTCTGACGTCGATCGAGACCGGAAGGCCGGTCGAGCCGCCCTGCGAGGGCTGTTGGCTGGCTTGCGGCAGCCGCGCCAGCTCGATGCGTTCGGCCGCGATGCGGTCGGCATTGAAATTGCGCGACAAGAGCGCGGTCGGCGACCAGTCGAGCGCCACCTTTCGCGCCACCAGCCAGGGTCCGGCGCGATCCTCCAGCACGACATGGTCCAGCCGCAACGCGCCGGACCATATGCCTTCGATGCCGCTGACGGTGACCTTTCGGTCGTCGGTCGAGGCCATTTTCGAGATCAGACCGGCGAGATTTTGCCGGCCGCCTTCGGTCCCGGTCAGAACCACGAGCGCGCCTATCGCCACGACCAGCAGCAGGAGCAGCGCGTAAAGACAGATGCGAAGGATGCGCCAGAAGATCTTCATCGTCAGAACGCCTGGCCGATGCCGGCATAGATGCCGAAATGCGGATCGCTCGGATCGCGGTTGAGCGGCACGGCGGCATCGATGCGCAGCGGCCCGAAGGGCGTAAGATAGCGCAAGCCGACGCCGGCGCCGACCTTGACGTCCGAGAAATCGGGGAAGGATTTGGTCGAGACCGTGCCGGCGTCGACGAAAGGCACGATGCCGATCGTGTCGGTGACGGCGATGCGCATCTCGACCGAGGTCTCGAAGAAGGACAGGCCACCGATCGGCTGGCCGTCGATGTCTTTCGGGCCGATACCCTGATAGGCATAACCGCGCACCGAACCGCCGCCGCCGGAATAGAAGCGCCGGTCGGCGGGCACGTTCTGAAGGCCGGTGCCGACGATAGAGCCCAGCGCAGCGCGTTCGGCGAGCACGAATTTGCTGGCGGTATCGAGCGACTGGTAGGCGGAGCCTTCGCCCTTCAGCTTGAGGAAGGTCGCACCGTTCAGGATATCGTAGCTCGGCTCGGCATAAGCGAGTGCGCGAAAACCCCTGGTCGGGTTGAGCTTGTTGTCGCGGCTGTCATAGACATATTGCAGCGGAACGCTGGCGATCAGATAGGTGTGCTTGCCGAAGACGTCGGTGATCCGCGAATAGTCGAGCGCGAATTCCGCCGAAACCCTCTGCTTCTTGTCGAGGTCGTAGGAGACGCCGATATTGCCTTTGACCGAGAAATGGTCATAGGCGTCGGGGTGCTCGAACACGGTCTTGATGCCGGTGAAGAACTTCGATGTCGGCCCGAGCACGCCAGGCTTCTCGAACATGATGCCGGCATTGTAGTTGAGCGCGGAAATGCTGTTGCTGCCGATGCCGCTGATGGAACCGTCGATGCGCAGCTTCTCCGCCTTGCCGAACAGGTTGCGGTGGCCCCAATAGCCTTCGAGCCCCAAGCCTTCCGTATTCGAAAACGTGCCGCCGACGCCGAAAAAGCGCGGCTTGCGTTCGCTGACCTGGACGTCGATTGGAATATTGCCTTGCGCGTCGAGGCTGTCGCCTTCCTTGATGGTCACGCTGTTGAAGACCTCGAGCCCGAGCAGGCGATCGCGGGCATCGTCAATCTCTTGCGGCGAATATTGCTGGCCGCGCTTGAGCCCGGTCATGTACTCCGTGAAGTCGCGATCGACCTTCTCCGTGCCTTCGACCGTGGTGTCGCCATAGCCGGCAACCGGCCCGGCCGCCACCGTCAGCGTGACGTCGAGCGTCGAGGTGGCATGATCGGCGACGATCTCGCGATCCGTCACCTTGGCGAGCGGCCTGCCCTCTTCCTTGAGCGCCCGGACGATCGCCGCTTCCGCCTTGAGCACCGCGCCCGATCCCGCATCGCCGCCGGCGATCAAGCCGAAATCCGCACTCGCCAGCCCGGCTGCATCGCCTTTCAGCCTGATGTCGCCCAGCGTGAATTTCGGCCCGGCGGCGATGCTGACGACCACCGGGATGGGCTGCGGCCCCTTGAATTCGGCGTCCGGCGGCAGTTCGTCTATCGACTTGCCCTGGATGGTGATGGTGACCACGCCTTCGTAGCGCGCGTCCGCATAAAGCGCGGCAACGAGTTGCTCGCGGTCGCTGCGCGCCTTGGCCATCAGGCCGAGCGACCCCGACACCGGATGCTCCTCGTCATTTTTGAGCGCCGAGGCATTCTCCAGCTTCTTGACCAGATCCTTGTCGGCATCCGGCGCATCGATGGTCACGGAATAGCGCAGCGGGTCGACGATGTCGGCATCCTCGTCTTTGGACGAACCCCAGAGCTTTATGCCGAAAATTTCGAAAGCAGCCGCCGGCCGCGCTTCGGAGGCGAGCATTGTCGAGCAGACAAGCGCGAAAAGCAGGGCGCGCGGAAGCCCGCGCCCTGGCGCGATCCCTCCTGACATCTGCGTTTCATGCGCCGGCATTAAGACAACCTAGTCGACAAAACTAAAATTGGAATGAAGTTCTGAAACGCTCGTAAAGGGGCCACAATCCAATTGTCTGAAATAGACAGGGCTTGGAATTCACACCTTTTGCATCTTCGCAAGAAAGTGTGATCCATCTCATAGAGGTTCTGTCGAAATACCGGCCTTTGGCCGGCTTGGAAACCGTTGGCGGGTTGAAAACCTGCCGCGTTCCGGCGTTGACAAGCCTTACCGAAGCTTGATCATGCCCGGACGCTGGCGATGTCTGGAGGGTGATGTGGCAATGCGCGCGGCTCGTGGTCTCTCTTTCCTTCTCCTTATCTTTTTCGCCCTGGGCGGCGCGGCACTTGCGGCCGAAGCCCGGCGAATCGTGACGACCGACAATTCGGACTATTTCGGTTTCGACCTCAGGTCCGACCAGAATGTCAGCCTCGACCAATGCAAGACCACATGCCTCGGCGATCCTGCCTGCCGCGCCTTCACCTACAACACGAAGGCCAAATGGTGCTTTCTCAAATCCGACTTTAATCAGCTCAAACCCTTCACCGGCGCCGTCGCCGGCAAGATCGCCAATGTTGATGGCGACCCCGATATCGGCGCACCGCCGGCGCTTGCCTTCTTCCCCAACTGGATGGCCGACCAGGCCCAGCAGTTCCGCAACAAGCTCACCGATCCGGCCTACGACAAGCCGACCGAAGGGCTGGCGGCGCTTCAGGCCGCGGCCGAGCAGGCGGCGCTGACCGGCGACCATCGTCTCGCCATGCAGAAATACCAGGACGCCCTTTCCGTGCTGCCGGACGACGGCGCGCTCTGGCTGGCGCTGGCGCGCGAGACGCTCGGCGTGCAGCCGGCTTCCAACACCTCCGAGCCCTCGATCTTGCCGGCAAACGTCACCTCGGCCGCCTTCAACGCCTACAAGCTGGTGCGCACGGCAAAGACCCGCGCCGAAGCGCTGGCGCTGCTTGCCGCCGGCCTCGACAAGCGCGACCTCTTCCGGCCGGCCATTCAAGCCTATGAGGCGAGCCTCGCGCTGGTGAGCTCGCCCGCCGTGCAGGCCGACTACGCCGACCTCAAGGCGCGCAAGGGTTTCCGCGTCATCGATCACTCGGTCGACGCCGATTCGACTTCCCCGCGCATCTGCGCCCAGTTTTCCGAGGAGTTGGTCAAGACCGGCGTCGACTATTCGCAGTTCGTCACCGTCGACAACGCCGCCCCCAAGGCCGTCGAGGCCAAGGACAAGCAGATCTGCGTCGAGGGGCTGGAACACGGCCAACACTACGACGTGACCTTCCGCGCCGGCCTGCCGGCCGCGATCGGCGAGACGATCGCCGCCCCGGTCGTGCTGTCGATCTATATCCAGGACCGCGCCCCGTCGGCCCGCTTCACCGGCGACAGCTTTGTTCTGCCGGCCGGCGCCCGCCGCGGTATTCCCGTCGTCACCGTCAACATGAACGCCGCCAAGATGAAGCTCTACCGCATCGGCGACCGCTCGCTGGCGCAGCTTCTGTCCGGCTACCAGTTCCTGAAGCAGCTCGACGGCTACGACATTTCCACCATCTCCGACCAGATGGGCGCCCCTGTTTGGGAAGGCACGCTCGACATCGCCAACGACCTCAACAAGGAGGTCTCCACCTCGTTTCCGGTGGACGAGGCGATCCCGCAGCGCAAGCCGGGCGTCTATGTGCTGACCGCCCAGGCGGTCGACGACAAGAGCGACGACTATGGTTCGCTCGCCACCCAGTGGTTCGTCGTCTCCGACATCGGCCTCTCCACCTATGCCGGCCAGGACGGCCTCAATGTCTTTGCCCGTTCGCTCGGCTCCGCCAAGCCGATCGCCGGCGCCGAACTGACGCTGCTCGCCAAGAACAATGAAATCCTCGGCACCGCGACCTCCGACGCCGAAGGCCACGCCGTCTTCAACCCCGGCCTGACGCGCGGCGAAGGCGGCATGGTGCCAGCCGTGCTGATGGCCAAGCAGGGCGACAACGACTTCGTCTTCCTCGACATGGGCCGCGCCGGCTTCGATCTGTCGGATCGCGGCGTTGCCGGGCGTGCCGCGCCCGGCGCGCTCGACGTCTATGCCTGGACCGAGCGCGGCATCTACCGCGCCGGCGAGGACGTGCATGTGGCCGCCCTTGCTCGCGACGGCGCGGCCAAGGCGGTCGACAACCTGCCGCTGACCTTCATCTTCACCCGTCCCGACGGCGTCGAGAACCGCCGCATCGTCAGCGACGGCGCGTCGGCCGGCGGCCATGCCGTCGACCTGGCGCTCGAGGCCAACGCCATGCGCGGCACCTGGACGGTGTCGATCTACACCGACCCCAAGCAGGCGCCGGTGGCGAGCCAGATGTTCCTGGTCGAGGACTTCGTCCCGGATCGCATCGAATTCGACCTGACCGCCGACAGGAAGGAGATCGCCCAGGGCGAAACCGCCAATGTCAGCGTCGACGGCCGTTTCCTCTATGGCGCGCCGGCCGCCGGCCTCGCGCTCGAAGGCGAGATGACGCTGTCGACCACGAGCAGCTGGGACCGGTTCAAGGACTTCACCTTCGGTCTTGCCGACGAGCAGTCGGCCGAGCCCTCGGTGACGCCTTTGGCCAACCTTCCCGTCGTCGGCGATGACGGCAAGGCGACCTTCCCGGTCTCGATCGACCAGCTGCCTTCGACCACCAAGCTGGTCAACGCCAAGGTCACTGTCCGCATGCGCGAAGCCGGCGGCCGCGCCGTCGAGCGCTCGCTCGATATCGCCGCGCATCCGGAAAAGGAAATGATCGGCATCCGCCCGGATTTCGAAGGCGGCGAGGTGCCGCAAGGCGGGATGGCGAAGTTCAGCATCATCGCCGTCGACCCGAACGGCAAGCGCGAAGAACTGAAAGGCGCCCAGTGGTCGCTGGTCAAGGTCGAGCGCAATTACCAATGGTACCGCTCCAACAATTCCTGGAACTATGAAGCGGTCAATCTCACCAAGGCGGTTGCCAACGGCCAGATCGACCTCAACGCCGACGGCGACGCGACCGTGTCGCTTCCCGTCGACTGGGGCCGTTACCGGCTCGAAGTCGAGACGGCCGACCCGGACGGGCCGGCGACCAGCTATGAGTTCGACGCCGGCTGGTATGTCGCTTCGACCACCACCGAAACGCCGGACGGCCTGGAGGTCGCCCTCGACAAGGATACTTATGCCGCCGGCGAAGTCGCCAAGCTGAAGGTCTCACCGCATTTTGCCGGCGAACTGCTCGTGACCATCGGCGCCGTGAAGCTGCTTAAGACCGTTACCGCCTCGGTGCCGGCCGGCGGCGGCACGGTCGACATCCCGGTCGGCGACGACTGGGGCGCCGGCGCCTATGTCACGGCGACCTTGTTCCGGCCAGGCGATGCCGAGCAATCGCGCATGCCGGCCCGCGCCATCGGCGTCAAATGGCTGACCGTCGATCCGGGCTCGAAGAAGCTTGCCGTCACGCTGACGCCGCCCGAAAAGACCGCGCCGCGCCAGCAGCTGTCGATCCCGGTCGCCGTCAGCGGCGCGCAGGCCGGCAGCAATGCCTATGTGATGGTCGCGGCCGTCGATGTCGGCATCCTCAACCTTACCAACTACAAGGCGCCCGACCCGGAGGACTGGTTCTTCGGCCAGCGCATGCTGGGCCTCGAGATCCGCGACCTCTACGGCCGCCTGATCGACGGCTCGCTCGGCACCACCGGCAAGCTCAGGACCGGCGGCGACGGCGCCAACATGCAGTCGCAAGGCAGCCCGCCGACCGAAAAGCTGGTGGCCTTCTTCTCAGGCCCGGTTGAGCTCGACGCCAACGGCAAGGCACGGATCGATTTCGACATCCCGCAGTTCAACGGCACCGTGCGCGTCATGGCCGTCGCCTGGACCAAGGAGGCCGTCGGCCATGCTCAAACCGACGTCATCGTGCGCGATCCGGTGGTGATCACCGCCGGCCTGCCGCGCTTCCTGGCGCCCGGCGATACAGCGACCATGCGCCTCGACATTGCCGACACCGACGGCCCCGCCGGCGACTACAAGCTCTCGGTGACCACGACCGGCGACCTCTCGACCGGCGACAAGCCCCTGCCCGAGAAGCTGACGCTCAGCCAAGGCAAGCGGCAGACGCTCTCCTTCCCGCTGATCGCGCGGACGGCGGGCGATGCCTCGATCACCGTCAAGCTCGCGCATGACAGTGGAACGGAAGTCGAGCAGACGCTCTACCTGCCGGTGCGCCCGGCTCAGCTTCCGGTCACCAATCGCATGGTGGTGAACCTGAAACCCAATGGCGGCGCGCTTCGCGTCGACAAGGAGCTGCTCGCGGCAAGCGTGCTCGACGGCGCCTCGGTCAGCGTCGGCGTCTCGCAGGCGGCGGCCTTCGACGTGCCTTCGCTTTTGATGAGCCTCGACCATTACCCCTATGGCTGCGCCGAGCAGACCACCAGCCGCGCCATGCCGCTGCTCTATGTCAACGACATGGCTACCAGCATCGGCATGGAAAGCGACCCCGAACTGCACGGCCGCATCCAGGACGCCGTCTACAAGGTGCTGAGCTATCAGGCCTCCGGCGGCAGCTTCGGCCTCTGGGGGCCCGGCTCCGGCGATCTCTGGCTCGACGCCTATGTCACGGAGTTCCTGACCCGGGCGCGCGAGCAGAAATACGATGTGCCGGCGCAGGCGATGAACCAGGCGCTGAACAACCTGCAGAACTCGCTGGGCTACGACCAGGACGTCCAGGATCGCGGCAGCGAGATCGCTTACGCGCTCTATGTGCTCGCCCGCAACAAGAAGGCCTCAATCGGCGATCTGCGCTATTACACCGATACGCAGCTTGAAGCCTTCTCCAGCCCGATGGCGGTCGCGCAGCTCGCGGCAAGCCTCGCGCTCTACGGCGACACGCAGCGTTCGGAATCGACCTTCCAGACGGCGCTGCGGCTGGCGCAAGGCAGCACCGAGTACGACTACTACCGCTCCGACTACGGTTCGCCGCTGCGCGACGGTGCCGCGATGCTGGCGCTGGCCGCGGAATCGAAGCCGGTGCCGAGTATCGTGCCGCAGCTGGTCAGGCTGGTGGCCAGGGAACGTGCCGACGCCGGCTGGATGAGCACGCAGGACGAATCCTGGATGCTGCTGGCGGCTCGGGCGCTGAAGGAAGGCAATGATTCCATCACGCTTTCCGTCAACGGCGCGCCGCATGCCGGCGGCTATTCGGACCGTGTCTCCGGCAGCGACCTCGAGGACAGCCCGCTCACCATCGCCAACACCGGAAAGACGCCGCTGCAGGCGGTGGTCACCGCGGTGGCGGCGCCGGTCGAACCGCTGCCGGCAGGCGGCGACGGCTTCACCATCGATCGCACCTACTACAGGCTCGACGGCACCGAAGCCAACGTCACCGAGGCCAGGCAGAACGAACGCTATGTGGTCGTGCTCAAGATCTATGAGCAGAACAAATGGCCCTCGCGCGTCCTGGTCACTGACCTGCTGCCGGCCGGCTTCGAGATCGACAATCCGAGCCTGGTGTCCAGCGCGCAATTGTCGAACTTCTCCTGGCTGGCGCAGACTGACGCCGCGCATCTGGAGTTCCGCGACGATCGCTTCGTCGCCGCCTTCAATCCGAACGAGGGCGACGGCGACCGCAACATCACGCTGGCCTATGTCGTGCGCGCCGTGACGCCGGGCACCTATGCCCATCCGGCAGCGTCGGTGGAGGACATGTACCGGCCACAATATTCGGCCCGCACCGCCTCCGGCATGATGGAGGTCAAGGCGGAATAGCGATGAAGACGTCGCCAGAAATCCTCTTCTCCCCGTCACTCTACGGGGAGAAGGCGCTGGCAGGCGGATGAGGGGCAGCACCATGCTCTCCAAAAAAATCCTCAAGCGAACGGCCGTTGCAGGCGCATGCCTCGCCGGCTTCGCAGCCTTTTCCTCGGCCGCCCTCTGGGAACTCGACCGCGCCTTTCCGCCACCACTGCCGGCAACGCTGACGGTGTCGACCGAGGTGCAGGACCGCGACGGCCAGCTGTTGCGCGCCTTCGCCACGCCGGACGGCTACTGGCGGCTCGGGACCCGGCTCGACCAGGTCGACAGAGAGTTCGTCGACATGCTGGTCGCCTATGAAGACAAGCGCTTCTGGGACCACCGTGGCGTCGACCTGCTGGCGCTCTGCCGCGCCGCCGGCCAGTTCGCCACCAGTGGTCACATCGTGTCAGGCGGCTCGACACTGTCGATGCAGCTTGCCCGGCTGATCGAGCCGCGCGACAGCCGCAGCCTGGGCTCCAAGCTCAAGCAGATCCTGCGCGCGGTCCAGATCGAGCGGCGGCTCTCAAAGCAGGAGATCCTCGAGCGCTACCTGACGCTGGCGCCCTATGGCGGCAATCTCGAAGGCGTGCGCGCCGCTTCGCTCGCCTATTTCGGCAAGGAACCGAAGCGGCTGACCGTGTCGGAATCGGCCCTGCTCGTGGCGCTGCCGCAACTGCCGGAAAAACGTCGGCCCGACAGCAACCTCGACATCGCCCATGCCGCGCGCGACCGTGTGCTGACCCGCATGGTTTCGGCCGGCCTGCTCGGCGAAAGAGAGGCCGCGCGCGCCGCGCTCGACGATGTCTCCGGCCTGCGCCGCAAGCTGCCGGCGCTGGCCGCGCACGCTTCCTATGCCATGCTGCCCAAGGCGGAGCCCGGCAAGCCACTGCAGCTCACCATCCGCAGAAGCGTCCAGCAGGGCCTCGAGCAGGTGGCAAGGGAGGCCGCCAGGAATCTCGGCCCCAAGCTTTCCATCGCCATGGTGATGGCCGATGCCCGCACCGGCGATATACTGGGCGAGGTCGGATCGGCTGATTTCTTCGACGCCAGCCGCTCCGGCTGGATCGACATGACCAAGGTCGTCCGCTCGCCTGGCTCGACGCTGAAGCCGTTCATCTATGGACTTGCCTTCGAGCAGGGCCTGGTGGCGCAGGAGACGATCATCGAGGACAGTCCCGCCGATTTCGGCGGCTACCGTCCGAAGAATTTCGACATGGGCTACCAGGGCGACGTCAGCATCAGGCAGGCGCTGCAGCTGTCGCTCAACGTGCCGGCGATCCGGGTGCTGGACGCCGTCGGACCGGCGCGGCTCACGGCGCGCTTCCGCCAGGCGGGCGTCAATCTGGTCCTGCCGCTCAACGAGGCGCCGGGCCTGGCGATCGGCCTCGGCGGCGCCGGCTTGACGCTGCGCGATCTCGTGCAGCTCTATACGGGGCTCGCCAATGGCGGCAAGATGCACACGCTGCATGACGGCACCGAGCCAGCCAATGCCGAGCGCACCACCGCCACCATGCTCGACGACCAGGCCGCCTGGCAGATCGACGACATCCTGTCCGGTGTGAAGCCGCCGGAAGGCGCCATGCAGCGCGGCATCGCCTACAAGACCGGCACCTCCTATGGCTATCGCGACGCCTGGTCGGTCGGCTTCGACGGCCGATACGTGCTTGGCGTCTGGGTCGGCCGTGCCGACGCCAGCCCGATCCCCGGCCTCTCCGGCTACGTCTCGGCCGCGCCGATCCTGTTCGAAGGCTTTGTGCGCTCGGGTTTGGCCGGCGTGCCTCTGCCCAGCCGGCCGCCGGGCGTCTTCAACCCCAAGCGCGAGGAATTGCCGGTGACCCTCGCCCGCTTTGGCGCCGGTTCGGACGGGCTGGTACAGGCAACGCCGACCGAGCCGGCGCCGACCATCGTCTTCCCGCCGGACGGCGCCCGCGTCGATCTCGGCACCAATTCGGCTGCCGCCACGCCGCTGGTGTTGAAGCTGCAGGGCGGCCGCGCGCCGTTCCGCTGGCTCGCCAACGGCAAGCCGCTCGCCGGCGTCGACCGCCGACGCACCGCGACCTGGCAGCCCGATGGCACCGGCTATTCGACGCTGACGGTGATCGATGCCGCCGGACGCGCGGCCAGCGTGAAGGTTTTCGTTGAGTAAGATCCGGCAAGCGATTCAGGGGATTGGGCTTCGTGGCTTAGTTGGAAGCACCCTTCCCTGTATGTTGGGCGCGAGGCACCCCCCTCTGGCCTGCCGACCATCTCCCCCGCAAGGGGGGAGATTATTCGCTTCGCTGCCTTCGCCAATCTTCAACGTTAGAAAGATAGAGCCTGCGCCGAAGCCGCCGATCTCCCCCCTTGCGGGGGAGATGCCCGGCAGGGCAGAGGGGGGTGCCTCGCGCCATTCCTTGCTGACTACAATCTTCGCAACGCTGACTCTTCTGACCACAATCTCCTTCCCTGCCGCCGCCGATCCCCTGCCCGCCGGCTTCGTCCGGCTGGACGATGTCGACCCGACCATTCGCCAGGACATCCGCTATGCCGGATCCGAAAACTTCCTTCGCCGCAAGGTTGACGGCTACGAAGCGCCGGTCTGCATTTTGACCGAGCAGGCGGCGAAGGCACTCTCCAGCGTCCAGAAAGCAATGACGGCCAGAGGCCTCACGCTGATAGTCTTCGACCGCTATCGCCCGGCGCGCGCCGTCGCCGACATGGGCGAATGGACAAGAGAGGGTGGCCCGCCCGACCCGCAATGGTATCCGAATGTCGAGCGCGGCGACCTCATCGCCAAAGGTTATGTCGGCGAGCTATCCAGCCATTCCCGCGGTTCGACGGTCGATCTCGCCATCGCCGAGCCCGGCAAGAAAAGCACCGTTCGTCCTGCCTGTGGCGCACCGGACACCGGCACGCTCGACTTCGGCACCGGGTTCGACTGTTTCGATCCGGCGAGCGAGACGGCCCACCAACCTCTCGCCGCCGAGGCGGCGGCGAACCGCAAGACTCTTCTTTCCGTCATGCGCACCGCCGGCTTCCGCAATTACGCGCGCGAATGGTGGCATTTCATGCTTGCCGAAGAGCCCTTTACGAAACAGCGCTTCGATTTTCCGGTGACCGCCGACTAGTCCCAGGACTTGCTCTCACCGCGACTGGTTCTAGTTAGGCCGCGGACGGGAAGCCGCGCTGCCGCCAAGTGAGGAAGATATTTCCTCGATTGCCCGAAGCTCGGCGAAAAATTGCTGCAAGGAGGTGAAAAAGGCAACATTCAATGCATCTAATTTCTATAAATTCGCTAGAGTTCGGCCGTCATCAATGGAGGCGGAAATGACCAACCCTCATTTCAGGAAACTGCTCGGCGCGCTGGTCGCCACATCTGTCCAGTTCGGCACGCTCGGTTTCGCGTTTGCCGATACGACCATTCTGAACGTGTCCTACGACCCGACACGTGAGCTCTACAAGGCCTATGACGAGGCCTTCGCCGCGCACTGGAAGGCCGAGACCGGCGAAACCGTCACCATCCAGCAGTCGCATGGCGGATCGGGCGCGCAGGCCCGGGCGGTGATCGACGGCCTCGACGCCGATGTCGTGACGCTGGCGCTGGAAGGCGACATCAACGCCATCGCCACGAAGACCAAGAAGATCAACCCGGACTGGCGCACGAAGTTCGAGAACAACTCAGCCCCCTACACCTCGACCATCATCTTCCTGGTGCGCAAGGGCAATCCCAAGGGCATTCACGACTGGAGCGATCTGGTCAAGGACGGCGTGCAGGTGATCACGCCGAACCCGAAGACTTCCGGCGGCGCGCGCTGGAACTATCTTGCCGCCTGGGCCTATGCCAACGCCAATGACGGCAACGACGAAGCCAAGACCAAGGAATTCGTCGGCAAGCTCTATCAGCATGTCCCGGTGCTCGATACCGGCGCCCGCGGCTCGACGGTGACCTTCGCGCAGAAGGGGCTCGGCGATGTGCTGATCGCCTGGGAGAACGAAGCCTATCTCGCGCTCGACGAATTCGGCGCCGACAATTTCGACATCGTCTATCCGCCGACCTCCATCCTGGCCGAGCCGCCGGTCGCGGTCGTCGACGCCAATGTCGACGCCAAGGGCACCCGCAAGGTCGCCGAAGCTTATCTGGGCTGGCTCTATTCGAAGGAAGCCCAGACAATCATCGCCAAGAACCACTATCGTCCGGCCAAGCCCGACCTGGTGCCTGCCGAGGATCTCGCCAAGCTGCCTGCAATCAAGCTCGTCACCATCGACGATCCGCAATTCGGCGGTTGGAAGAAGGCGCAGCCTTATCATTTCGGCGATGGAGGTATATTCGACCAGATTTACAAGCCCGCCCAATGAGGCATGGCGGCCATGGGCCGGATGAAACCTGATTGGGTCTATTGTACGACCGCCCAAGTCGATGTAGCGGGGCGGACTGGTCCGAATAAGAAGGGACGATCCAGAACAGCATGACCTTAGCACCCGCCAAGGCGGGGTGGCGGTTCAGACAGCCGAGCGTCATTCCGGGTTTCGGATTGACGCTCGGCTTCTCGCTTGCCTACCTCACGCTCATCATCCTCATCCCGCTTTCGGGGCTGATCTGGCGTTCGGCCGCGCTCGGCTGGACCGATTTTTGGGCGATCGCCGTCGACCGGCGCACCCTCAACGCGCTCAGGATCAGCTTCGGCACCGCCTTCCTGGCCGCTGCCGTCAACGCCGTCTTCGGCACCATCGTCGCCTGGGTGCTGGTCCGCTACCGTTTCCCCGGCCGCCGCATCGCCGACGCGATGGTCGACCTGCCCTTCGCCTTGCCTACCGCGGTCGCCGGTATCGCGCTCACCACGCTCTATGCGCCGAATGGCTGGATCGGCCATTTGCTGATGCCGCTCGGCATCAAGGTCGCCTACACGCCGCTCGGCATTGTCGTCGCCTTGGTGTTCATCGGCCTGCCCTTCGTCGTGCGCACCGTCCAGCCGATCATGGAGGAGATCGACAGGGAAGTGGAAGAAGCAGCGGCCTCGCTCGGTGCCAGCCGTTTCCAGATCATTACCCGCGTCCTGTTTCCGGGGCTGGCGCCAGCCATCATCACCGGCTTCTCGCTCGCGTTCGCGCGCGGTGTCGGCGAATACGGCTCGGTCATCTTCATTGCCGGCAATCTACCCTTCAAATCGGAGATCGCGCCGCTTCTGATCGTGATCAGGCTGGAGGAGTACAACTACGCCGCGGCGACCGCAATCGCGGCGATCATGCTGGCGCTGTCCTTCGCGATGCTTCTGGTCGTCAATCTCGTCCAGACATGGAGCCGCAAGCGCTATGGCTGACTCCGAGGTCAAATCCCACGAACCGCATCGCGCGAGCCAGTCGGCGGCGGTGACCGAAAGCCGGCCCGTGAGGGCTGTGCTGATGGCAATTGCCTTCGCCTTTCTCGCCGTCTTCCTGCTTCTGCCGCTGATCGTTGTCTTCCACGAGGCGCTTGCCAAAGGCTTCGGCGCCTACACGGAAGCGCTTTTCAGCCCCGATACCCGCTCGGCGATCCGCCTGACACTGCTGGTGGCGGCGATCTCGGTGCCGCTCAACGTCATTTTCGGCATCTCGGCCGCCTGGGCGATCGCCAAGTTCGAGTTCAAGGGCAAGGCGTTTCTGACCACCCTCATCGACCTGCCGTTCTCGGTGTCGCCCGTCATTTCCGGCCTGGTCTATGTGCTCCTCTTCGGCGCGCAGGGCCTGCTCGGCGAATGGCTGAAGGCCCATGGCATCGTCATTCTGTTCGCCGTGCCGGGAATTGTGCTCGCCACCATCTTCGTCACCTTCCCCTTCGTCGCCCGCGAGCTGATCCCGCTGATGCAGGAACAGGGCAGTGGCGACGAGGAGGCAGCCCTTTCGCTCGGCGCCAATGGCTGGCAGACCTTCTGGTATGTAACGCTGCCCAACGTCAAATGGGGGCTGCTCTACGGCGTGCTCCTATGCAACGCGCGCGCCATGGGCGAGTTCGGTGCGGTGTCGGTGGTTTCGGGCCACATACGCGGCCTCACCAACACCATGCCGCTGCATGTCGAGATCCTGTACAATGAGTACAACGCCGTCGGCGCCTTCGCGGTCGCTTCGCTGCTTGCCGGCCTGGCGCTGGTGACGTTGGTCTTGAAAACACTGCTCGAGATGCGCTACGGCGCCGAGATCGCCGCGACGCGCGGACACTAGATGCATGTCGCCCAAAAAAGTGTGTAGCGGTTTTGGGCGACATACATCTACTAACTGAGGGATCTGTATGGAAGTTCGCGTTGTCAACGTGCGTAAGGAGTTTGAGCGGTTTCCGGCCCTCCACGACGTATCGCTCGACATCAAGTCCGGCGAACTGATTGCGTTGCTCGGGCCGTCCGGCTCCGGTAAGACCACCTTGCTCCGGCTGATCGCCGGGCTGGAACGGCCGACCAAGGGCGCAATCTTCTTCGGCGACGAGGACGCTTCGCAGAAGTCGATCCAGGAGCGCAATGTCGGCTTCGTCTTCCAACATTACGCGCTGTTCCGCCACATGACGGTCGCCGACAATATCGGCTTCGGCCTCAAGGTCCGGCACGGAGCATCCCGCCCTTCGGCGCAGGAGATCCGCCGCCGCGCTTCGGAACTTCTCGACCTCGTCCAGCTGTCGGGGCTGGAAAAGCGCTATCCGGCGCAACTTTCCGGCGGCCAGCGCCAGCGCGTGGCGCTGGCCCGCGCCATGGCGATCGAGCCCAAGGTGCTCCTGCTCGACGAGCCGTTCGGCGCGCTCGACGCACAGGTGCGCCGCGAGCTTCGCCGCTGGCTGCGCGAGATCCATGACGCCACCGGCCACACCACGGTCTTCGTCACCCACGACCAGGAAGAGGCTCTGGAGCTTGCCGACCGCGTCGTCGTCATGAGCCAGGGCCGCATCGAGCAGGTCGGCTCGGCCGACGAGATCTACGACATCCCAAACTCGCCCTTCGTCTATAGCTTCGTCGGCGAATCGAGCACGCTACCGGTCAAGGTCGAGGGCGGTGAACTGTGGATCGCCGATCGGCCGATCGGGCTATCGGCACCGCAGGGAGCGCCTTCGGGCGAAGCGTTGCTCTACTTCCGTCCGCACGATGTCGAGCTGCTCGACGGCTGCAGCGGCTGCATCGCCGGCACGGTCGCCGCCAGCCGCCGCGTCGCCGGCACGAGGCGGGTGGAGCTCGAGGTCGGCGGCGAGCGTCAGCGCGTCGAGATCGAGCTGCCGGTCGACCATCCGGCGGCACAGAAGAGCCGGGTGGCTTTCAGGCCGAGGCGCTGGAAGCTTTTCCCGGCTACCTGACGCACATTTCTGCTGTGGCTTCCTGCGGCGACAGGCGTGGCGCAGAGACGATCCGGTCTGGAAGAAAATCCTGCCGAACAGCTGTTTGGGCGGCGCGTTTTCCTGGTGCCTGTCATTCACTCGGAGCAAATGCCTCGTCGAGCCAGGCTTTCCTTTTTATGGTCGCATCATAGTTTCTGACTATTCCGAAGGAGACCCGTTTCCATGAAGCGCCTACTGCTTGGCATCGCCACGTGCGCCGGCCTCGTCCTCGCCTCCCCCCAAGCCTGGTCGGCTGACAGGCTCTTGAACGCCTCCTACGACGTTGGCCGCGAATTGTTCGCCGACATCAACAAAGCCTTCATCGCCGAGCACCCCGGTGTGACCATCGACCAGTCCCACGCCGGCGCCTCCGCGCAGGCGCGCGCCGTCGCCGATGGTTTGGGTGCGGACGTCGTCACCTTCAACCAGGTCACCGATGTCGATTTCCTGGTCAAGAAGGGCCTCGTCTCCGCCGATTGGCAGAAGGGTTTCCCGCACAATGCCTCGCCCTTCTATTCGCTGCCGTCCTTCCTGGTGCGCGCCGGCAATCCCAAGCACATCAGGGACTGGAACGATCTGGTGCGCGACGACGTCCAGGTGATCTTCCCGAACCCCAGGACATCGGGCAACGCGCGCTACACCTACCTGGCGGCGACCGCCTATGCGAAGGAAGCCTTCAAGGGCGACGACGCCAAGGTGAAGGAGTTCATCACCAAACTGTTCAACAACGTGCCGATTTTCGACACCGGTGGCCGCGCCGCCACCACCACCTTCGTGCAACACGAGATCGGCGACGTGCTGATCACCTTCGAATCCGAAACGCGCGGCATCCGCAAGGAATATGGCGACGACAAGTTCGAGCAGGTCACGCCCTCGGTCAGCCTGCTGGCCGAATTCCCGGTGGCGATCGTCGACAAGGTCGCCGACGAGCACGGCAGCCGCGATCTCGCCAAGACCTATCTCGACTTCCTCTATTCGCCCGAGGGCCAGGACATTGCCGCCCGCAATGGCCTTCGGGCGCGCGACGCGGCGGTCGCCGCCAAGTACAAGGCCGACTTCCCGGACGTCCGCCTGGTGACGGTGGAGGACGTCTTCGGAGGCTGGGACAAGGTGCAGAAAGAGCATTTCGCGGCAGGCGGTTTGCTCGACCAGGCTTACGGCAGCCGCTGACCCTCGATCGAAAAGAACTGGAAAGCCGGCTTTGCCGGCTTTCTTCATATCTGGAACCGGCATCGCCTCCCCGGCGAAACCATCGCGGCCATTGTGAAAAACGTTACGAAGAATCAACGCGTTTGTGCCTAAACCTGTGTTGACGAATTGTTGTGCCAAATCGCGATGCTCGGCCAAACTGTCATGATTTGCACACAAACAACCGCCAGATGCAGGGCGATTGGGGTTTGATGAACTGAATCGGGCATGCTGACCAAAAAAGGCAAATACGGCCTCAAGGCCCTCGTGCATCTTTCCAGCCTGCCGGCTGGCCAGCTTGCATTCGTCAACGACATAGCGGTCGCCAACAACATCCCGAAGAAATTCCTGGATGCGATCCTCGGCGAATTGCGCAACGCCGGCTTTGTCCAGAGCCGCAAGGGCAAGGATGGCGGCTATCGCCTTGCCAGGCCCGCATCCGAGATCAAGATCGGCCATGTCGTGCGCGTGCTCGACGGACCGCTGGCGCCGATCCCTTGCGCCAGCCGCACGCAATACCAGCGCTGCGAGGACTGCGACGAGGCAACCTGCCAGGTCCGCCACATGATGCTGGAAGTGCGCCAGGCGATCGCCGAGGTGCTCGACAATCGCAGCCTGGCCGCCATGCGCGACGCCGACAACGACGATTTCCCGGCCGAGCTGACCTCGCAGATCTGATACATGTCGCCCACAGGCGCGCAGCGGTTTTGGGCGAACGACATGCATCAAACAAAATTTGAAGCGCATCGGCTGATTCCGTTTCGACGCGTCTCGCTCTAACCGCCCCGCCACGGCGCCATACCGTAGTTGTCTATCCGCGACAGACGCAGTAAAGCGGCTGACGGACGCAAACAGGTCTTGGGGGTATCTGACGCATGTGGCGGCCTTGGCTTGGCAAGTCCCGCAGGGCCAACCGGCAACCGTCATCCGCCAACATCTATCATACCGAGATCATCGCCGACGTGGCAGTGCCGGAGCGCGGCGAGACCGTCCGCTTCTTCAGCCGCAAGCTCGTCCGCCCCGGCAAATTGCGCAGCGTCTCCAACAAGGACCTGCGCGAAAGCCTGCTTTCCTTGTTCTATCTCGGCGTGGCGGCGGTCCTGCCGGTCGCCTGGTGGGGCCTGGTCTGCGATTGGGTTTCGACGCTTCGGCGCAAGCGCCATTTTCGCAAGGAATTCGCGCGCTATGACGTCGCGATCAAAGCAGTGCTTGGCGATGACGTCGACACGCGAAGCCTTTTCAAGGGCCATCTCGCCGCCGCGCACCGCCGTCGCCTGATGCTTGCCGCTCATCTGGTGCCTGGCAGGCGCTGGTCGCCCACGATCCGGCTGGAAGGGCTCGACGGCTTGCGCGAGGCCTTGCAGCGCGGCCGCGGCGCCATCGTCTGGTGCGATCAGTTCATCGCCCAGACCATCATCGGCAAGCGCGCCCTCTTCGAAGCCGGCATCGAGGCGCATCAGGTTAGCGTCAACTTCCACGGCTTCTCGGAAAGCAAATTCGGCCTGCATGTGATCAACAGGCCGCTGGTCGAGGTCGAAAACCGCTTCCTGAAAAGCCGCATCGTCTTCGAGCGCGCCGACGCCTACCAGGTCACGGCGCGCATCCAGAAGACGCTGAAGGAGAACGGCGTCGTGCTGATGACCAACACCATCCATGCCGGTTCCACCTTCATCGAGATCGCCATGGGCGATCATGGCTGGACCCACCTCGCCTCGGCGCCGGCGAATTTCGCGGCGCGCGCAGGTGCCGCGCTGTTTGCCATGTCGACCTTGGAGACCGTGCCCTTCCGCGAATATCGGGCGATCGTCAGCCCGGAACTGAAGCCCAACGCTGCCCAGCCGGCATCCCTGCCGGCAAAGGACGTGGCGGCAAAGAACCTCGTCCTGCAGGCGGGCTACATCCTGCTCAAGCGCGACCGTCTGCTGGAAGCGGTGAAATCATATCCGGACCAGATGATGGCCTGGTCCGGCGCCAATCGGCTGACCGGGCAGCAGGATCAACCCGCGATCGGTGGCGACGCCGCATAGAGCGTTTCACCGTTTCATGGAAACGGCGAACCGCTCTATCTCTTTGTTTTTACCCAATTCCGGACGGAGGGCTACGGGGAAGTCGCCGAGCCTAACCGTTACACACTTTTCCTGGAATTGCTCTAACCAAGTAAGTCCTTTACGATCCCGGCGACGCTCCGCGCCGCATCCACCGTTACCGCCGGCTCGTCCGGGCCCGGCTCTTCCAGGGTGGCGAACTGGCTGTCGACAAGGCTTGCCGGCATGAAATGGCTCTTGCGGCCCACGACCCGTCGCCACGCGGTCTCGCGATCGATCTTCAGATAGAGGAAAACGATGCCGGGGCAGAAGCCGAGCAACCGGTCGCGGTAGCTGCGCTTCAGCGCCGAGCAGGCCGCCACTGCCTTGTGTCCGTTGGCGACGGCGCTGGCGATGCGCTCGCCGATGGCGTCGAGCCAGCCCTCGCGCAACGCGTCCGTCAGCGGTTCGCCGCGCGCCATGCGCGCCACGTTTTCCGGCGGATGCAGCCGGTCGCCCTCGATAAAGACCGCGCCCAGCGCCTCGGCCAGCGCTTCGCCGACGACCGTCTTGCCGCAGCCGGCAACCCCCATCACGACGATGGCCGGCGCTGACCGGATGTCGTTCAATCGAGCCTCCGACGGCTGTGACCTTGCCGATCCTTCATCCACGATCAGCGACTTGCCGGCGCGCGGCCATAGAGCAAAAGCATGGCGACGATAACGACGCCATAGATGATCTGCCGCCCCGCCTCCGGCATCTGCATGACTGACAGGATCGATTGCAGCAGCGTGATCAGGATCACGCCGGCGACCGTGCCGAGATAGGAGCCGCGGCCCCCGAGGATCGAAGTGCCGCCAAGCACCACCGCGGCGATCGACGGCAGCAGATAGGCATCGCCCATCGACTGCGCGGCTTTCGAGGCATAGCCGGCGAGCAGGACGCCCCCGAAGGCCGACAGTCCGCCGGACACGGCAAAGGCGATCAGCACCACGCGGCGCGTGTCGATGCCGGAAAGATAGGCGGCGCGCTCGCGGTTGCCTATGCCGTAGACGGCGCGGCCGAAGCTGGTACGGGTCAGCACGAAGACGATTGCCGCTCCTATCAGCGCCCAGATGATCACGGCGTTCGGCACCCCCGGAATGGTAAAACCGGTCGCAAGATATCGCATCGCCGCCGTCGCCGAATCCTGCGGCGAGAACCCGCCCGTATAGACCACCATCAGCCCTTGCGCGACGGCGTTGGTGGCTAGAGTGATGATCATCGAAGGAATGCGCAGGTAGGCGACGCCGATGCCGTTGACGATGCCGATCGCCACCCCGCACAGGACGCCGAACGGGATGGCAAGAGCAACACCAGCCGGCCCGTAGGCCGCGGCCGCGCAGGCCATCATCGCGCCGGTCGCCACGGCCCACGGCACGGAGAGGTCGATCT
Organism: Mesorhizobium dulcispinae; assembly: GCF_033977345.1. Taxonomy (NCBI): domain Bacteria; kingdom Pseudomonadati; phylum Pseudomonadota; class Alphaproteobacteria; order Hyphomicrobiales; family Phyllobacteriaceae; genus Mesorhizobium; species Mesorhizobium dulcispinae. Next base: position 160,932 of record NZ_JAVIIY010000005.1, on the reverse strand, counting down.
GCCCGAGCAGGACGACCAGCATCATGCCGGTGGCGATGACGCCGAGGAACGAAGCCACCTTCAATTGCTGCAGGAGATATTCCGGCGACAGAAAACTGCGCGAATAGAGGCTGCCCACCAGAAGCAGGATCACGATGCAGGCAAAGGCGGTCGCCACCGCCGGATCGGCGCGGCGGATGAATTTCGGCATGCGGCTGGCGATGCCGCCAAGCGTCGTTTCGCTCACAGGAACCACTCCAGCCGGTTGCGCACCCGAAACAGCGCGAAAGCGCCGAGGCTCACCGCGATCAACAGGATAATGCCCTGGAACAGCGGCTGCCAGAGCGGATCGAAATCGAAGACGAACAAGAGGTCGCCGATGGTGCGGAAGGCGAGCGCGCCGAAGATCGCGCCGATGGCGCTGCCTTTGCCGCCGAACAGCGAGACGCCGCCGAGCACGACCGCCGCGATCGAGAACAGCGTGTAGGCATTGCCGCTCGCATAGGCCGCCTCGCCCGTGTAGGTGAAGAAGGTTAGGAACAGGCCGCCGATCGCGGCAAGCAGGCCGGCCAGCGTATAGGCGAGGAACTTGCCCCTGCGGATCGGCACGCCCGACATATAGGCCGCGGTTTCCGACGAGCCGGCAGCATAAGCCGCGCGGCCGAGTTCGGAGCGGCTGAACGGCACCCAGACGACGATCACGACGACGAACAATGCCACCAGGCTCGCCGGCACGACGCCGAAGAAGCGCCCGGTCAGGAAATCGGCGAGGTCCTCGTTGACGGATCCGCCGGGAACCGGCCGCAAAAGCAGCGCAAGGCCGAAATAGACAGCACCTGTGGCGATCGTGGCGACGATCGGCTGCAGGCGTCCGTAGATCACGATGGCGCCGTTCATCGCCCCGCAGACGAGCCCGGTGCCAAGCACAGCCACCAATCCAAATGCAGTCTCGAGCCCCGTGCCGATCACCAGCCAGGAGGCCATGCAGTTGGTCAGCGTGAAGATCATGCCGACCGACAGATCGATGCCGGCGGTGATCACCACGAGCGTCTGCGCCATGGCGACGAAGGCAAGCAGCACGCCCTTGTTCGCCGCCGTCTGCACGACATTGGCGGTGAAGCCCGCCGGATGGTTGCCGCTGTAGATCGCGAACATGACGATGAAGATGCCGAAGGCAAGCAATGTTCCCCGCTGTTCGGCCAGCCAGTAGCGCCAGTCCTTCACGCGCCCTCTCCCTGCCTCGGCCCGGAACCTTCACCGTGGATGTTGAGCGCGCTGGCGATCAGCGCGTGCTCGGTGATCTCGGCGCCGACGAGCTCACGCTTGACCGCGCCGTCATAGAGCACCAGCACGCGGTCGCAGCAGCCGATCAGCTCGTCATAGTCGGTCGAATAGAACAGGATCGCGGCGCCGGCCTCGGCCAGCTTGCGCATCAGTTGGTAGAGCTCCTGCTTGGTGCCGACGTCGATGCCGCGCGTCGGGTCGTTGAGCAGGATGATGCGCGGCTGCCGCATCAGCCATTTGGCGATCACCACCTTCTGCTGGTTGCCGCCGGACAGCGCGCCGACCGGAATGTCGAGGCCCGCCGTCTTGATGGCCAGCAGCCCGACCATGTCATCGATCAGCCGCTGCTCGGCGACGCGGTCGATGACGCCGGCCTTGGACAGCTTGTCGAGCGCGGCGAACGACAGGTTCTCGCGCACCGTCATCGGCAGCATCAGCCCTTCCGTCTTGCGGTCTTCCGGAATCAGCGCCATGCCGATGCGCGCATCGCTCGCGGCTGCGGGACTGGCAATCGAGACCGGCTTGCCGTCGACCAGGATCTGACCGGAAAGGCCCCGCAGCACGCCGAAGAACGCAAGCAGCAGCTCGCGCTGGCCCTGGCCATCCAGCCCGCCCAGCCCGACGACCTCGCCGACGCCGATCGAGAAGGAGATGTTGTGCAACCGGTCGCCCCATGACAGATTCCGGGCCTCCAGCACCTGAGCCGCGCCGGACTGGGGCCTGGTCGGCTTCGGCGGAAAGATGTGGCTGTATTCCCGGCCGATCATCAGCTCGACCACCTCGTTGTCGCTCTTCGATCCAGCCGCGTAGCTGGCGACATTGCGGCCGTTGCGGAATACCGTGCACTGGTCGGCGAGTTCGGCGATCTCGTTCATGCGATGCGAGATGTAAAGCAGCGCCAACCCTTCCGACCGCAGCCGCTTCAGCACTTCGAAGACCTTGGCGACATCGGCCGCCGTCAGGGCCGAGGTCGCTTCGTCGAGGATCAGGATGCGTGGCTTCCTGGCCAGTGCCTTGGCGATCTCGACCATCTGCCGGCGCGACAGCGGCAGGTCCTTGACCAACGCGCAAGGATGGATGTCGGAAGCGCCCGCGCGCGCCAGCGCCTCTTCGGCGATGCGCCGCTGCGCCTTGCGGTCGATCATGCCGAAGCGTTTCGGCGGATCGGAAATGACGATGTTGTCGGCGACGCTGAGCTCCGGAATGAGCGACAGCTCCTGGAAGATGCAGACGATGCCGGCCTGGTTTGCGGCGGCCGGCGACGCGAAGGCCACATCGCGGCCATCCAGTGCCATGCGGCCTTCGTCGGGCGCGACGACACCGGCCATGACCTTGATCAGGGTCGATTTGCCGGCGCCGTTTTCGCCGAGGATGGCGTGGATGCTGCCGGCCGTGACCGTAAGGTCGGCCTTTTCCAAGGCCCGCACACCGCCATAGCGCTTGGATATGCCCTCCATGCGGAAGAGCGGAGCCGCGCTGTCCATCAGCCCTCCCCAGGCCCGGTTGCGATTGGCATCACAAGGCCGGCGCCGCGGCTCGCCCGCGGCGCCGGTTGCTTAAGGCTACTTGTTTTCCTTGGTCTGGCCCATGATTTCCTGCGCGGTGAAATTGATGCCGCAGGTCGGGAAGGAATTGCCGACGAAGAAATTGTCGGACTGGTCGGGGAAGAAATCCTGGCCTGCCTTGAAGTTCGGATCCTCGACGATAGCCAGAGGCAGCTTGACCGACTGCGGCACGACATTGCCTTCAAGTGCGGCGATCGCCGTCTTGATGGCGACCGCGACTTGGGCCGGGCCGGTGCCGGCAGATGAGCACTTCAGCCCGTCGGCCGCATGCGCCGCGCAGAATTTGCGGAAGCCGTTTTCCGTCTCGCCGCCAAACGGCACAAAGGGATGCTTGGCGTCGATCATCGCCTGCACGATGCCGGTGTCGCCGCCCTGCCCGGTGATGCCGTCGAACGGTCCGCTGGTGGCGATCGCGTCGGCCGTCGCCTTCTGCGCCACGCCGTCGTCCCATTTGCCGACGACCTCGGTGACCTCCCACTTCTTGCCGGACCCGTCGAGAACCTCATGGATGCCGTTGTGACGGTCGGTGTCAACAGAGGTACCGGCAACGCCGCGCACCTCGAGCACCTTGCCGCCATTCGGCACATGCGAGACCAGCCACTTGCCCCAAAGCTCGCCGAGGCCCTTCTGGTCGACATTGACGTTGATGGCGTCCTTGGTGTCGAGGATGTTGTCGAAGGCGACGAGGATGACGCCGGCCTCCTTGGCGCGCTTGATGACCGGCCCGAACGCGGTCGGGTTCTGGGCGTTGACGACGATCGCGTCGAAGCCGGAATCGATGAAGTTGTTGATCGCCGAAATCTGCGCCGGCACGTCTTCGCCGGTCGACACCACCTTGAATTCCTTGAGCTTCTTGGCGACGTCCGGTTGTGCGGCATAGGCCTTGGCCGTCTGGATCATCTGGATGCGCCAGGTGTTGGCGATATAGCCGTTGGCGAGCGCGATGCGGTATGGCCCATCCTTCTTCGGATATTTGAAGAACTGCGTGTCGGCGGCCCAGGGCGCGAAGCAGTCCGGCTCGGCCGCCGGCCCTTTGACGACCTCAGGCCCGGCGATCGCCGACGAGCTCAGCATGACGAATGCAGTGGCGGCAATGACGCCGCCAACGAGTGACTTGATCATCGGTATTCCTCCCAGTTGCAGTTCTGCTTGTTGATGAAGTCCCGGCACCGGCGGCGAGCACCCTCCTGCCAGCCCCGATGCTTCCGAGGTGACTTGCGTCGCCCCTCTTTCCTCCCCTCACGCCCCTCCAGGCGGCTTACAAAACTATCATATTATACATAATAAACAAGCATGAGCTGTTGCTTATGTATAATAAACAGCCTTGTTCGCTCCAATCGCATACTTCACGGAAAAGATGGTAGCGCTACCATAAATGAGTGTAAACCGGCATTAGCACAGTCGCCTCTGCGTGTTTCAACGTGCGGTGCTCTCGCGCCGGATGAGCTCGAAACCGAGATCGACAACCCGCTGCTGCGACCTCTGGCCGGCGATCTCGGCAAGCGCCATCGCGACCGCCCGGCGGCCGATTTCGTAGCGATGCGTGCGAACGCTGGTGACCGATGGGAACGCCGCCTGCATCATGTCGAGATCGTTGAAGCCGATAATGCCGATCGTCTTTGGCACTGCGATCGCGGCGCGGTGGCATTCGAACAGAACACCAAGCGCGATATCGTCATTGTTGCAGAAGACGCCGTCGAGCGACGGCATCTTGGCCAGCGCATCGCGTAGAAGCTCGCGGCCGAGCGTCACGCTGGAGAGCAGCGGTGTGGTCGTGACCAGGCGGGGATCGAACAGGCCGGCAGCTTCCATGGCCGCGCGATAGCCGGCAAGGCGCCTTTGCGAGCGCGGATCCATGCGTGCGCCGATGAAGCCGATGCGACGATAGCCCGCTTCGATCAGGTGCTCGGTCGCCGTGCGGCCGCCGTCGAAATGCGAGAAGCCGACCAGCATGTCGACCGGATCGGGTCCGGTTTCCATCACTTGCACCACCGGGCAGCCTGCCGTCTCCAACAGCTTTCGCGACAGCGGGGTCTGGTCGATGCCGGCCACGATCAGCGCCGCCGGGCGCTGTGGAGCGAACACCTGCAGCAGCCGCTCTTCCTCCAGGCCCGAGTAATGCGTGTTGCCGAGCTGGATGCGGAACGGGCTGTCGGAAAGGCTGTCGTAGATGCCGCGCACCACTTCGGCAAAGACATTGTTGGTGAGCGACGGCACCAGCACGCCGAAGACCTCGGCGCGCGCCGAGGCCAGGGCTCGCGCATTCGGATCCGGCACATAGCCGAGCTCGTCGACGGCGGCCTGGATCTGCCGGCGCAGATCTTCAGAAACCCGCCCAGGCTCGCGCAGGGCGCGCGACACGGTGATCGCGCCGACACCGGCCTTGCGCGCCACGTCGGCGATGGTCGGGCGGCCGCCGCCGCGCCGCGAGCGCGGCCTCGTCACCGCCTTGCCCTTTTTGCACGAAAGGAGCGCAGCGGCGAGTTGAGGATCAATAGTTTAGCCACAGCAGCCATGTTTCGCAGCCCGTCCCATTCCGGTCTGGGTCGCGCAGGCCATGGCCATTGTCAAGCCGACGAATATTGGTTCAGCCCACCCCGGTAGAGGCGATAAGCTCTCAGGCCAACGCCTCGGTGGTCAGACCGCCCTCGCCTGATCGGCCGTAAGCGCCTGCTCCTGCGTGCCGGAGACTATGATCTCAAGGACCTCGTGCTCGTCGGTGTTCCGGACGTGACGGTCGCCGACATTCTCGCCGCGCTTGAGCACCATGACACGGTCGCCTACGGCGAAAATGTCGACCAGCCGATGCGAGATGATGATCTGGGCGACGCCCTGCTTTTTCAGTTCCAACATGGTCTCGAGGAGCCGATCGGTCGCCATCACCGAGAGGTTGGCGGTCGGTTCGTCGAGGATCACGACGCGTGGCTCGAACGAGATAGCGCGGGCGATCGCCACCGATTGCTGGCGACCGCCAGACAGGCTCTCGACCTTCTGGAAGACGGAATTCACGTCGACCTTGAGCCGCTTCAGCACGCTGTCGGCTTCCGCGTACATTTTGCGGCGATTGACGAAGGGTCCTTTGCGCGGCCAGCGGCCGAGAAAGATGTTCTGGCCGACATCCATGTTCCCGCAAAGCGCGAAATCCTGGTAGATCATCTCGATGCCGGCATCGCGGCTCTCATGCGGGCTTTTGAAGTGCACCGGTTGTCCGGCAACGACGATTTCGCCGGCATCGCGTTGATAGGCGCCTGTCAGGATTTTCATGAGCGTCGACTTGCCGGCCGAGTTGTCGCCGACCAGGCCAAGGATCTCTCCGGGATAGAGCACCAGGTCGACCTTGCGCAGCGCCTGCACGGCGCCGAAGGCCTTTTCGATGCCCCGCATTTCCACGATCGGTTGAGGCAGGGCAGCATCAGGCATCGACGGTTTCCCGGGTTCGTGCGCGTCGCGCGAGGCGGGCTCGCAGGCGACCGAAAAGGTTGGCCTGGCGTACCCAGATGTCGATCAGCACCGCCGCGATGAGTATGACGCCAATGAAGACGTTTATCCAATGCTGCGGCATGCTGAAGCCCTGGACATTGAGCTGCAGGAGCGATCGAACCAAGGTGATCACGGCAGCGCCTGCGAGAGAACCCAGCATGGTGCCGTAGCCGCCGAAGATCGACCCGCCGCCGATGATGACCGACGCGATGGCGTCGAGCTCACGGAACTGGCCCGCTACAGGGTTGAAGCTTCGGAAGTAGGCGACGTTGATGATCCCCGCCATTGTCGCGCAGAGCGCCGACAGCATCAGCGCGATGAAGCGCGCCCGGTTGGTGTTGATGCCCGCATAGGCGGCGGCGCGGATGTTGCCGCCGGTCGCATAGACCTTCTGACCGAATGGCGTGTAGGCGAGAACGATGCCGGCAATGAGGGCGACGAAGGCCATCCAGATTGTCTGCACGCTGACCACCTCCGCTACCGTCCTGAGGATGCCGTCGGGAAGCAGGATGCCGAAGTGAAGCAGGATGTCGTTCACCTTGCGGCCTAGCAGGTTGTAGCCTTCCGGCCAGCCGGTAAGCTGCTGGCCGGCGACGAACCATGCAGCGAGGCCGCGGGCGATGTAGAACATGCCAAGCGTGGCGATGAAGGCCGGCAGCTTCAAGCCGACGGCGACGGTGGCGTTGACGAGGCCGGCGATCATTCCCGCAAGCAGGCCCATCGCGACGGCAGTGACGGGGTCGGCGCCCAGAACCTTCAGGAAATAGGCCGCGGCGCTGCCGGCGAGCGCCAGCACCGCTCCGACGGAGAGGTCGATGTCGCCAGCCGCGATGACGTAGGTGAGTCCCACCGTGATCAGCGCCAGCTCGGTATAGTTGAGCAGGATCGCGAAAGTGTTGGACAGATTCCACCAGTAATCCGGCCTGAGGAACAGACCCGTGAGCCACAGCACCACCGTCAGGATGACGGCGAGGGCATCGCGCCGGGCGAGGAACTTGCCGAACCCGGTTGCCGACAGCGCGATGTCAGTCGCCATCGCGCCCTTGGTCACGACGCCCTCGAGCGCGACGCCGCCGATCTCGAAGGCGGGCGGCGGCGGCCTTCCGCGCAGCCATGCCCAGAGCCGCGCCGCGACCTGGCGGCGGATCAGATAGGGCTCGATCAGCACGGCGATGACGAGCAGCAGCCCGAGAAAGACTGGCACCGCGCCCACCGGCAGGGAGTAGATGGCGTTGACCGTCACCTCCTCCTCGCCGATCTTGATGGTGCGCGTGATCGGCAAACCCTCGCGCAGCACCTTGTCGAGCAGCACGACCAGCATGGCGCCGAGGCAGGATCCGGCAACGCGGCCGCGACCGCCGAGAATGGAAGCGCCGCCGATGATCACCGCTGCGATGACGGTCAGTTCGCCGCTGACGCCGTAAAGCGGGGTTACGCCTTTGTCCTGGGCGGCCGACAAGAGGCCGGCGACGGTGGCGCAGAGCGAGGAGAGCAGATAGGCGCGGATGCGCACCCAGTTCGTCGGTATGCCGGCATAGACCGCCGCCTGCTCGTTGCCGCCGGTCGCGAAGGTCTCGTAGCCCCAGCGTGTGTTGGCGAGCACGTAGGCGCCGATCACGGCAACGACCGCGAAGATCGCGATCTGGTTGTTGAAGCCGAAGACGTTAGTCTCGCCGAGATGGAAGAAGAGCGGGGCCTCCTTCGCTTTGCCTGGATAGTAGATCGCCTGACCGTGGGTCAGGGCAAGGACGAAGCCGCGGCCGATCAAAAGCGTGGTCAAGGTGGCGATGAACGCCGGCACTTTTAGGATGGTAACGAGCACGCCGTTGACGAGGCCGATCACCATGCCGAGAAGGACGCAGACAATCACCGATGTGACGATGTCGAGATCGGCAAAGCTCGGCGCGAACAGCCTGGCAAAGACGACGGCCACAAGGCCGTAGATGGAGCCGACCGAAAGATCGAGGTCCTTGTCGATGATGACGAAGGTCATGCCGACGGCGATGATGGCGACCCGCGAGGTGTCGCGAAGCAGCGCATGGAACGCCTCCGACGAGCCGAAGAACGTCGGATTGACGATAGCGCCGCCGAGATAGATCAGCGCCAAGAGGGTAAGCAATCCCATTTCCCAGCCGCCAACGAGCTGGGGTGGGAGGCGGCGAAAGAGAGCTTCGGCGGTCATATGTACGCGGGTCCGAAGGGCGAATGCGCGGGAGGATGGGATGGCCGCCCTCCCGCTACGGATTCAGAATCGCTTCTCAGTTCAGTTCTCGAAGCGCTTGCCTACCTTTGTCACAGTCTCCTTCGTCACGAGTTGGGCGCGCGTGTCGAGATTGGCGGCTGAGATGCCGCGGTCGATCTGAAGATAGAGCTGCATGACCGGATAGAAGCCTTGCAGGAAGGGTTGCTGCCCGAGCGCGCCGGTCAGGTCGCCGCTCTTCAGCGCATCCTGCTGGGCCGGACCGATGTCGAAGCCGTAGGCGCAGATCTTGCCGGTCTTGCCGGTCTGGGCGACGGCCTTGGCGAGCGCCGGCGTGAACACGTTGTTGCCGGCGAAGGCGCCGACGACGTCACCGCGCGATTCGAACAGCGTCACGATGCCGTTGACCGGATCGTTCGGATTGGTGTCGATGCCGGTGTTCTCAGGCCCCGCGTCGACCTTGAAGGCCTCGAGCTTGCCGGCGGCCTTCAGGCCTTTGACGATCGCGTTGAAGGCCGAGGTGACGCGATTGTTCACCTCGATGTTGCCCATCGCGGTCGATGACGGCAGAACGATCGAGCCCTTCTCGATACCCTTGTCGGCCAGGCACTTGACGAGCGCCTCGCCGGCGATCGCAGCGGCGGAGGCGTCCTGACCGGTGTGGCTGATGCCGCTGCGGTCGAGGATCGTGCCGTCGAAGGAATTGGTCGTGGCTACCGGTATGCCCTTGGCCTCGGCGGCCTTGACGATGTCGTTATAGGCGCCGACCTGGGGCGTTGTCATGATCAGCCCGTCGATCGTCGGATCCTGCACGATCTGATTCAGGATTTCGATCTCGCGGGCCGGGTCGTCGGTCGGAGATTCCGAGCCGAGCAGCAGTATCTTGGCGCCGATCAGATTGCCGGCGGCGGTTGCGCCGACATAGACCGGATCGAAGAAGCCGTTGCCGGCCGTATGTGTGACGATGGCGAAGGTGAGATGGCCATCGGCCGAATGGAAATCCTTGGTGGTGGGGGCTTCCTTTGCGGCTTCCTCGAAGCTGTAGCCGCCGACTGCTTTCTCGACGCCGCCGGACTGCGCGAAGGCGGAGGGCACGCCGAGCAACAACGCCGCGGCGGATGCCGCGAGCGGGAAAGTACGTCTCATGATTATCCTCCCTTGCATTCAACGGGCGGAAGCCGTTCGAGCGCATTTATTCAGGAGATTTTCCGAGTGCTTCCTCCCACTTCCCAATTTTCCGCCCAAAGCCTGTCCAAGTAAATAGCCTGCTGCATCCAGTATTCGGGCGCGACGTCATGCGAAAGAGCACGGACGAGTTCGGCCGCCCCACCTGGCCCCTCCCTTTGCGCCGGATGACAACCTGCAACGGCCAGGTTGCTGGCGAACATCAGGCCAGCGCTTCCACGCTTCGCCTTGCCTTCCACATGAGCAACAAGATCGCCGCGAGATTGACCAGGTTCCAGGCGATGCCGTTGAGGAACGCGGCGGCGTAGGAGCCGGTGAGATCGTAGATCCAGCCCGACATCCAGCCGCCGACCGCCATGCCGAAGATCGTCGCCATCAAGACGATGCCGACCCGCTGGCCGGCTTCCTTGGCCGGCATGTAGTCGCGCACGATGATCGCATAGCAGGGCACGATGCCGCCTTGCGACAGGCCGAACATCAGCGAGACCACGTAGAGCGAGGCCAGCCCGTCGAAGGGGATGTAGAACAACAGCGACAGGCATTGCAGCGCCGAGCCGATGATCAAGGTTTTCACCGCGCCGATGCGATCGGCGAGGAAGCCTGAACCAATGCGGCTGACGACGCCCGCCGCCAGCATGATCGACAGCATGTCGGCGCCGCGCGCGACGCCATAGCCGAGGTCCATGCAATAGGCGACGATATGCACCTGCGGCATCGACATCGCCATGCAGCAGCCGAAGCCGGCAACCACCAGCAGCATCTGCAGCGCCGCCGGCGACAGCGAGATCGGCTGCGCCGGCCGGCTTCCCGGCGAGCCATGCGCGGCTTCGCGCGGCGCGCCGCGGCGCAGCATCAGCACCAGCGGCACCATGGTGGCGAGGCAAAAGATGCCGATCGCAGCATAGGTGAAGCGCCAGCCTTCGCCTTGCATGATAAAGGGCATCGCCGTCGGCCAGACCGCCCCGGCAAGGTAGCTGCCGGATGCGGCCGCCGTCACCGCGACGCCGCGGCGGCGGTTGAACCAGTGCGAGATGTCGGCGATCAACGGGCCGAAGATCGCCGATGTGCCGAGACCGATGAGAAGTCCCTGAACCAGCGTGAAGGCAAGGATCGAGGTGGTCAGCGAGGCGAGCAGGAAGCCCGCGCCGAGCGCCATCGCCGAGACAAGCGCCGGGATCCAGTAGCCCATGCGGTCGATAGCGCGTCCGACCAGCACATTGCCGGCGGCGAAGCCGACCATGGTCGCGGTATAGGGCATCGAAGCCGCGGCGCGGTCGACGCCGAATTCGGCCTGCACGGCGGGCAGAACGACGACCACAGTCCACATGCCGGCGCCGCCGATCGTCGACAATAGCATCGAGATGCCGAGCCGCATCCATGCATAGGCGCTGTCGATGCCTGGGCCACCGGCCCGGCTGGAGACGGTTGTCGTCACGGCGTTTCCTATCCGCGCTTGTTGTGATCGGGCGGTCTCGCCCAATATCGGCGCATTTCCCGTGCCGAGCAGCGCCACAAGGGACAAATCCGTGACTCCAGCAATCGGGAACCGGCCACGCCGCCCAAAGTTGTGTCCAAGAGGGAGTTGTGCCCCAAGGAAGGAGTTTCGCCATGACCGCCAGGAAGAAATGGTCGGCCGAAGTGACCGAGCACAGCGACGCGCTGGATCTCGAGGAGCACGTCTTCGAGTCCGACGATGCCAAGAAGATCGCCGCCTCGTTGAAGCGCTCGGCCGAGCTCAGCCACCGCCGCAAGGCGGAGCCGTTCCGGTCCGCGATGTCGATGCTGAATTTCTACATCAACCGCGCCGGCAGGAACCTGCCGGAGGAGCGTAAGCGGGTGCTGGAAAAGGCGAAAGACGAGTTGCGCGTCGCCTTCGGCCGCGAGAAGCAGGATTGAGGCCTGCCGAGATTCAGGTCAGGCCGAGCCGAGAATGGTGGTTTCCGAGAGCCGGCCTACGCCGGCCGTAGCCTTCATAGAGCGGAGACACTTACGAGGGCTTCGGCCGGCGAAGGCCGGAGCGGAGCGTACTTAAAGTACGTGAGCACCGGAAGCCGCCGGTTCGCAGGCCGGCCTCACCTGAATATCGCCAGGCCCTAACGCGACCGGATGACGTCGTCTGTATTGGCAAGCAGCTTGCGCACCGCGTTGCGCGCCGCATCGGGCCGCTGCAGCCGGATATTCCTCTCGATCGCTTCGTGCAGTTTCTGGGCGTGCTGCAAATCGTCCAGTTCGCGTGTCGTATAGGCGAAAAGATGGTCGAAGGCGGATTCGATCAGGACGCCCAGCGGCACCAGGAGGTCGTTGCCGGAGGCCCGGAGGATGGCGAGGTGGAAGCGGGTGTCGGCGCGGGTGCGCTCCTGCAGATTGGTCGCCTCGCCCATCTCGCGGCAGGCCTGGCTGATCTCCGCCATCTGCTCGTCGGTGCGCCGCATCGCCGCGAAGGCCGTCGCCTCCGGCTCGATGATGTGGCGGAACTCCTGCACTGTCTTCAGGAACACCTCGCGATCCGGCGACGTCGCGTACCAGGAGAGCACGTCGCGGTCGAGCAGGTTCCAGCGCTCCTTCGGCTCGACCCAGCTGCCGATCTTCGGTCGCGACGCCAGAAGGCTCTTGGCCATCAGCATCTTGATCGCCTCGCGCACCGCCGAGCGGCTGACGTCGAAGGTTTCCGACCATTTCGCCTCGTTGGGCAGGATGGTTCCCGGCGGATAGTCGCCGCGCACGATCCGAAGGCCGATTTCGCTCGCCAGCGACGTATGCACGCTGGCGCCGGGGATGCGCGGCGCATCGGACCGGCGAACGCCAGCCATACGCTCGGCGGATGCCGCTTTCGTCGGCCTTTTCTCGTTATTCGGCTTTGCGTCCCGCATATATCCAGAAAGTCCGGTTTTCAGAAGCTGTCAAGCACCGGCAACGCCAGCTTTGCCGCTACGCACCGGGATGTGCACAGCTCAGCCGGATTTAGCTCCCTTTACGCCGTCTTGACGTATTTGCGCCAGCTGTGCTCAGGCTGGAAGCCGAGCACGTCGCGCGCCTTGCGGTTCGACAGCAGAGTCTCGAATTCTCCGAGCTCGGCTTTCACCGGCACGCCCGGATAGAAACGCTTCAGCAGCTCCGCCGTCGGCAGGTCGGACGAGGTGTCGTCATTGGCGGCGTTGAACACCTGATAGCCCAGCCCATCCTTCTCGATGGCGCGCAAGGTGATCTGGCCGAGATCGCGGGCGTCGATATAGCTCCAGGCGATGCGCTTGCGGAAACCCGGATCGGCGAACCATTTCGGGAACAGCGCATATTCATGCGGCTCGATGACGTTGCCGATGCGCAGCGCATAGATGTCGAAGCCGCTGCGCAGCGCAAAGGCGCGCGCCGTCTTCTCGTTGACGATCTTCGACAGCGCGTAAGAGTCCATCGGATCGACGTCATAGTCCTCGTCCAGCGGAAAATGCGTCGGATTGCGCGGCTCGTTGGCGAAGACCAGGCCGTAGGTCGTCTCGCTCGAGGCAATGATCGCCTTGCGGATGCCGAGCTTCACCGCCGCCTCGATGACGTTGTAGGTGCCCATCGCGTTGATGCGGAACACCTCGTTGTCGGGTGTGATCATGATGCGCGGGATGGCGGCGAAATGCACCACGGCATCGACCGGCTGCGCCCGCAGCGACGGGTCGAACTCGTGCAGCCCCGCATAGCTCGACAGCGCGTTGAACACCTGGCCGCTGTCGGTGATGTCGGTGATCAAAGTGCGCACCTTCGGGTTGTCGAGCGGCTTGGTGTCGATGTTGAGCACCTGGCAGCCATGCTCGACCAGATACTGAACGACATGGCGGCCGGCCTTGCCGCTGCCGCCGGTGAACATGATCCGCTTCGTCATTTTGCTCTCCACATCGCTTGGGGATTATGTGTATTGTCGGACAATATGGCGTTCCGCAATCGCTTGCCAACCGCGATCCGCGAAAACCTTCTCCAGCAATCGCCCGCCGACCGGTCGCGCCGGCGCCGATCATCAACAAAGACAGGGACGAAACGACATGACCACCACCGCTGCCCGCGAAAACATCGGTTTCATCGGCCTCGGCCTGATGGGGCACGGCATCGCCAAGAACATCGTCGACAAGGGCTATCCGCTCACCTTCCTCGGCCGCAAGAACCGCAAGCCGGCGGAAGACCTGCTCGGACGCGGCGCGAAGGAAGTGGCCACATCCAAGGAAGTGGCGGCGGCGTCCGACATCGTCTTCATCTGCGTCACCGGCTCGCGCGAGGTGGAGGCGATCATCCGCGGTCCTGGTGGCCTGAAGGAAGGCTTGAGGAAAGGCTCCGTGGTCGTCGATTGCTCGACCTCGGACCCGGTCTCCACCGTCGCGCTGGCCGCCGAACTCAAGGCGCTCGGCGTCGATTATGTCGACGCGCCGCTCAGCCGCACGCCGAAGGAAGCCTGGGAAGGCACGCTCGACGCCATGGTCGGCGCGGCCGACGCGGTTTTCGCCAGGCTGAAGCCGGTGATCGACACCTGGGCCGGCCGCATTGTCCATATCGGCGACACCGGCGATGGCCACCGCATGAAGCTCCTCAACAACTTCATCTCGCTTGGCTATGCGGCGATCTATTCCGAGGCGCTGGCACTCGCTCAGAAGGTCGGCATCTCGCCGCCGCGCTTCGACAGCGTGATCCGCAACGGCCGTATGGATTGCGGCTTCTACCAGACCTTCATGCGCTGGACACTGGAGGGCGACCGCGACGCCCACAAATTCTCCATCGCCAATGCGTTCAAGGATCTGACCTATCTGGAATCGATGGCGGGCGCGGCAGGCATTGCCAATCCGCTCGGCAACGCCACCAAGAACTCATTCGCGACCGCCTTCGCCGCGGGGCCGGCCGAACAGTATGTGCCGATGCTGGCCACGCATATCGGCAAGCTCAACGGCGTCGACCTGATGCCTTCGAAGGACGGCGTGAAGCAGACGATCTGACAGCCGCAGGCAGGCCCGCTCACCGCCGCGACCGTTCAATCACCTCGTCGGTATTGGCGAGCAGCTTGTGTACGGCGCTTCTGGCGGCGGCCGGGCGCTGCAGGCGGATGTTGCGCTCGATCGCCTCGTGCAGGGACTGGGCCCGCCGCTGATCGCTGTGCTCGCGCGTGACGAAGACGAAGAGATGGTCCAGCGCCGATTCGATCAGCACGCCGAGCGGCACCAGCAGCTCGTTGCCGGAGGCGCGCAGGATGGCGAGATGGAACCGCGTATCGGCGCGCGTGCGCTCCTGGATATGCGCCGCCTCCCCCATCTCCCGGCAGGCCCGGCTGATCTCGACCATCTGCTCGTCGGAGCGCCGCATCGCCGCGAAGGCTGCCGCTTCCGGTTCGATGATGTGGCGGAACTCCTGCACCGTCCTCAGGAACACCTCCCGGTCGGGCGAGGTCGCGTACCAGGCGAGCACGTCCCGGTCGAGCAGGTTCCAGCGTTCCCTCGGCTCGACCCAGCTGCCGATCTTCGGGCGCGACGCGAGCAGGCTCTTGGCCATCAGCATCTTGATCGCTTCGCGCACCGCCGAGCGGCTGACATTGAAGGTCTCCGACCATTTGGCTTCATTGGGCAGGATGGCGCCCGGCGGATAGTCGCCGCGTACGATCCTGAGGCCGATCTCGCCAGCCAGCGACGCATGCACGCTGAGACCGGCAATCCGCGTCGCCTCAGACCTGCGGATCGTGGCCGGCTGCGCTGGCTCTGCCAGGCGCTTCCCTGACTTTTCTCGCAGCAGCTTCCCTGACTTTTCCCGTGGCATCCGCGTTCCGGTGCCTCCCGACGCAGGCGGAAGTCGCCCGCAAAATATCCGCCAGAAATTCGGGCGCGCGAAGCCTGTCGCCTCCTGCCGGGGCAAAGGCCGCGTTCAGCGTCCGAGCGGAAAGGTGAAGGGGCGCCCGTAAAAGGCGCCCCCGGGATCGAAGCCTATTTCTGGATGCAGGTGTCGACCGTATCCTTGGTGCATTCGTCGAGGCCGGTGAAGACCGGATCGTCGACCTTCTTGCCGCCGATGAGGTCGAGCATCACCGAAGGCGCCTTGTAGCCCATTTCGAACGGCCGCTGGCCGACCAGCGCGGTCACCAGACCGTCCTTGGCGATCGCCACCTCGTCGCCGATCGTGTCGGCGGCGCCGATGACGAAATCGTTGCTGGCGATCTTGTCGGCCATCGGCTTGAACAGGTCGCGATAGGGCTGCGGAGCGCCGAACAGCGGCCAGCCGCCCTCGATCGCGAAAGCGTCGAGCTTTGGATTGGCGGCGAGGATGTCGGTCATCGCCTGCACGCCCTTGGCGCCGTCGTCATTGGTGAACACCGGGCAGCCGGCGACTTCGGTCCAGCCTCCTTCGCCGGCGAGCGCCGACAGGCCGTCCTTGCCCGAGAGCGCGTCGCGTGTGCCCTGGGCGCGGCGCAGGATGTTGTCGGCAGCGGGATTGCCTTCGATCAGGCAGACCGTGCCGCCATTCGGCTTGGCCTTCTTGATGTATTCGCCGATCTTTTTGCCCATCAGATAGTTGTCGGTGCCGAGATAGGTCTTGCGCAGCGCTGCATCTTCCTTGGCCAGGTCGGCGTCGACCGTCATGATCGGGATCGACGGGTTGGCGCTCTTGATCGTCTGCGCGATCAGCGGCGCGTTGGACGGTGAAATCGCCATCGCGACCGTGTCCGGCTTGCTCAGCATGTCCTGCACGATCTGGGCTTCGCCGGCCTCGTCCGAGGTCGAGGCCGGACCGGTGTAGAAGCATTCATACTCGGAGCTGGCGTTTTCCTTGTTCCACTTCTCGCAGCCCTGGTGGATGGCTTCGAAGAACGGGTTGTCGAGACCCTTCACGACGATGACGAGCTGTTTCTTGGCCAAAGCCGGCCCGGCGCCCAACGCCATTGCGGCGACGGCGGCGAGCAAAAGTGATTTCCTCATATCAGTCCTCCCTTGAAAACAGACGGACACGACGTGCCCGCCACACCGATCGGCCCGGATGAATGGGGACGCGGGAATTTCCTCGAACGTCCGTGTCTCAAGCCGGGACCGATAAGCATTTGCCGATCCGTTCCAGGTCGAATGGACGCTGGCGTTGCCGGATCAAATCCCCTGCCCGCCGCTTCCGCCGAACGGCGATTTGCACGGGCAGGTTCTTCCTCCGACGCTAGCTAATATCGGCTCGCCGCCGACGTCAATTCCTATTTGTCCTACAAAACCGATTTTTCGACGAGTTCCGAAATAAATCGCCCGACAGTTGATTGACGCCCATGTCCGCATTTGCCTAAATGAGTCCATCGCACCTGCTCGGGAGGAGCTGGAGGCGCGAGACCATGCGGCGCCGGCAGCTATGGCAAGGCGGTCGCGGGACGAAAACGGGGAGGCTTAAGGCTAGTGTCGGTTCTCGAACTCGCCAACATCTCGAAGCATTTCGGCGCCATCCAGGCGGTGAACGACGTTTCGTTCACGCTGCAGGCCGGTGAAGTCGTTGGCCTGATGGGCGACAACGGCGCCGGCAAGTCGACGCTGGTCAAGATGATCGCCGGCAACTTCCGCCCAAGCCACGGCACGATGCGCATGGACGACAAGGAGCTGATCCTGCACAAGCCGGCGGAAGCCCGCCAGCACGGCATCGAGATCGTCCACCAGGACCTGGCGCTCTGCAACAACCTGACGGCCGCCGCCAATGTCTATCTCGGCCGGGAACTGCGCCGTGGCGTCGGCCCGTTCCGCATTCTCGACTATGCCGCGATGTACAAGCGCGCCGGCCAGCTCTTCGCCGAGCTGAAATCCGAGACGCGCCCGCGCGACCTCGTCAAGCAGATGTCGGGCGGCCAGCGCCAGGCGGTGGCGATCGCCCGCACCATGCTGTCGCAGGCCAAGATCGTGCTGATGGACGAGCCGACGGCGGCGATCTCGGTCAGGCAGGTCGCCGAAGTGCTGAACCTGATCCGCCATCTGCGCGACCAGGGCATCGCCGTCGTGCTGATCAGCCACCGCATGCCCGACGTCTTCGACGTCGCCGACCGGGTCATCGTCATGCGGCGCGGCAGGAAGGTCGCCGACAAGAAGATCGCCTCGAGCTCGCCCGAGGAAGTCACCGGGCTGATCACCGGCGCCATCGAACAGGTAGCATGAAAGCACTGGAATTCTTGGCGTTTGGCGCCTTCAATGCCGGCAGGAAAGGTCGATAATGGCAGTCACCCTTGACCAGACGATCGCGCAGAAGCAGCACACTGTCCTGTCGCGCATTCTGTCCAGCCAGACCTTCTGGGTGGTGATCGCGGTCATCCTCGCCTGTCTGTTCCTGTCCTTCGCCACCGACGCCTTCGCCACGCAGAAGAACCTTTACAACATCACCCGCAACATCACCTTCGTCGCCATCGTCGCGCTCGGCATGACCTTCGTCATCATCACGGGCGGCATCGACCTGTCGGTCGGCTCTGTGCTGTGCCTGTGTTCGATGGTGCTCGCCGTCACCATGCATGCCGGCTATTCGATCGAGGTCGGCATCCTGGCCACGATCGTGACGGCGCTCGCCATCGGCGCCTTCAACGGCGTGCTCATCGCCTATCTGGGCTTCCCGCCCTTCGTGGTGACGCTCGGCATGCTGTCGGTCGCCCGCAGCCTCGCCATGGTGGCCTCGAACAACACCGTCGTCTTCCAGTTCGGGCCGGACCACGACAAGCTTCTGTCGCTGGGCGGCGGCGCCTGGCTGTTCGGCATCGCCAACCCGGTGCTCTACATGATCATCCTGGCTCTGATCACCGGTTTCATCCTGCGCTGGACCAAGTTCGGCCGGCACATCTTCGCTATCGGCGGCAACGAGCATGCGGCGACGCTGACCGGTGTCCCGGTGCGTCAGATCAAGGTCGCGGTCTATATGATCTCGGCGCTCTCGGCGGGTCTCGCCGGCATCATTGAGACCGGCTGGCTGGGTGCAGTCACCACCAATATCGGCACCGGCATGGAGCTGCAGGTGATCGCCGCCACTGTCATCGGCGGCGCCAATCTCGCCGGCGGCGTCGGCACCGCATTCGGCGCCATCGTCGGCGCCGCGCTCATCGAGGTGATCCGCAACAGCCTCGGCCTGCTCGGCATCAACGCCTTCTGGCAAGGCACCTTCATCGGCGGCGCCATCCTGCTCGCCGTGCTGTTCGACCGCATCCGCAACTTCCGGCGCAGCGACTAGCTTTCCCCTTCTCTCCTTGCTTTCCCCTTCTCCCCTTGTGGGCCCCTTGTGGAGAAGGGGACGCTCCTATCGCTCAGTCTGAAAATCGGCCCGGACGGGCGATGCGAGATGACCGCCGCTCCGCCACGCCTTGACGCAGGCCGGACGCCGGTCGCACAATCTCCCGGCAGGCGAAGGGAGGCCAGTCGCCTGCGGGAGGAACTATACCTGACGGACGCGATCAGGCTCTACTGGGGCCGGTTCGGACATGTCTCTGTCCTGAATGTCGCCAACGACTTCGTCACCCATGCCCATGGCGAGGCGCATCTCATCATCTGGCTGGAAGGCACGGCCGGCGAAATGACGATCGGCCGCGAGACGGTGCGGCTGGGACCGGAGACCGCTGCCGGCATCAACTCCTTTCAACCGCACAGCCATGCCCTTTCCCACGACGGCAAGCCCGGCCTTTTCCTAGCCTTCTATATCGATCCCGACTGGGCGCGCCGGCGCCGCGACCTGCCGCCGTCCGCGCCGCTGTTCGCGCAGGCGGCAGTTACGCTGGAGCCGTGGCTGCACCAGGCAGCGGCGAACCTGCTCGATCACCTGACCGACAACGAAAGCATCGATGACGTCGCCAATTACGAGATCGAGCGCTTCATCGACAGCGTGCTCGACGCCGCCGATGCTTCGGCGCCGCAAGCACCGCGCGCTCGCATCAACACGATGCTGGATTTCCGCGTCCGCAAGGCGATCCAACTGATGAAGGCCAATGTCTGCGAGCGCATCTCCTTCGACGACGTGGCGCGCAGCGTCGGCCTGTCCAGGCCGCATTTCTTCGCGCTGTTCAAGGAACAGACCAACCTGACGCCCAACGTCTACTGGAACACGCTGCGTATGGAGGAAGCCGTGCGCCAGCTGCAGTGGTCGCAAGAGCCGCTGATCTCGGTCGCCTGCAATCTCGGCTTCACCACCCAGGGCAATTTTTCGCGCTTCTTCCGCGACCATGTCGGCGTGCCGCCGACGCTCTACCGCGAAGCTGCTCGAGCGATGTCCTGAGCGCCTTTAAAGGCTGATCCGTCGCCGCTTTTTCAGACTGATTGATAGGCGCGCAAGACGCGTTGATAAGCGCAACCCCGGTCCGCTGCCCTAGCCTCCTTCTCATCTTTGCGAAGGGAACGGGTTCATGGCGAAAGTCACCATCTCCAGCATCATCGACGCGCCGGTCGAACAGGTCTGGGCACGCATCCGCGACTTCAACGGCCTGCCGAGCTGGCACCCGCGCATGGTGGAAAGCCATATCGAGGACGGCAAGGACGCCGCCGCGATCGGCTGCGTGCGCAACTTCAAGCTAGTCAGCGGCGCGCGGCTGCGCGAAAAGCTGCTCGACTTCTCCGACGACAATTTCCTGGTCAGCTATTCGATCCTCGAGACGCCGCAGCCGATCACCAACCATAAGGCGACGCTGCAATTGCGCCGCGTGACCGACGGCAACCGCACCTACGCCGAATGGAGCGCGAGCTTCGACGCCGCGCCCGAGGAAGCCGACAAGCTGGCCGAGGGCATGGGCGCCAATGTCTTCCAGGGCGGCTTCAATGCCCTGAAGAGCCATTTCGCCGGCAACAGCTAGACAGGGGAGCGCGCCATGTCGCTTGCGCTGCAGACCTTCTCCTCCGTGAAAGACGCCAATGCTGCGCTGCAGGCGTCGGGCACGCGCTATCTCGGCGGCGGCACGCTGGTCGTTCGCGCCGCCAATGAGGGCGATGTCTCTGTCTCCAGCCTCGTGCGCGTCACCGATCCCGACCTTTCGCAGGTCGCCGTCTCCGGCGACAGGGCCCGGCTTGGCGCTTCCGTCACCATGGCTGCTATTGCCCGGCACCCCGAGCTTGCCGCGCTCGCGCCGGCCGCGCGCGCCGTCGGCGGGCCGGCGATCCGCAACATGGCGACCGTCGGCGGCAATCTGTTCGCCCCCGCCCCCTACGGCGATTTCGCGGTTGCGCTGCTGGCGCTGGACGCCGCCGTCGCCGCCGAGGCGGGCGAAATGCCGATCGAGATTTTCCTGGCGGACCGCGACACCCGCCGCGCCGTCGTCACCGCTGTCGGCTTTTCGTTGCCCAAGCCAGAAAGCTTCCGCTTCCTCAAAGTCTCGCGGGTCAAACCGAAAGGCGTTTCGGTGCTGAGCATCGCAGCGCACCTGCAGCACACCGCCGACGGCACGATAACTTCCGCGCGCATCGCGCTTGGCTGCATGGCCGATCGGCCGATGCGGGCCAAGACGGCCGAGAAGGCGCTGCTTGGCTGCAGGCTCACGGCTGAGGAAATCGCGCCTGCACTGTCTGCGGTGGGCGAAGGCATCTCGCCGATCACCGACCCGATTGCCAGCGCCTGGTATCGCGCCGAGGTCCTGCCGGTCCATCTCGGGCGGCTGTTGCTGGCTTAGACATCCGTGGGGGACGCGCGTCTGTCCGGTTCATCCGGGCAAGCGCGCAAGGAGGAAGAATGGCGAAGGTTCCGGTTCAATTCACGCTCAACGGCTCCGAAAAAGCCGAATTCATCGAGAGCGGCACGACGCTGCTGCATGCGCTCAGGGAAAAGATCGGCGACACCTCGCCGAAGGGCGGCTGCCATCAGGGCACCTGCGGCGCCTGCTCGGTCATCATCGACGGCGAGCTGAGGCTCTCCTGCCTGACGCTGGCGGAAACCTGCAACGGCGCCGATGTCAGGACGACCGCCGGCCTCGCCGAAGGCGGCGTGCTGCATCCGCTGCAGCGCGCCTTCCTCGATGCCTTCGCCACGCAATGCGGCTTCTGCACGCCGGGCATGATCATGGCCGCCAAGGCACTGCTCGACCGCAAGCCGAACCCGAGCCGCGAGGACGTGGTCGAAGCACTGTCCGGCAACATCTGCCGCTGCACCGGCTACGAGCCGATCATCCAGGCGGTGCTCACCGCCGCGCGCGCCAATTCGCAGAACGCCGCCTGAGGGAACGAGCCATGGAACTGCGCAAGGATTATTTCGCCGATGTCCGCAAGGACGGCCTCAACGAGATCGGCCAGCCACGGCCGCGGCTCGATTCGCCCGGACATGTCACCGGCAAGACCGCCTATTTCGCCGACCGCAATTTTCCCGGTATGCTGCATCTGAAGATGGTGCGCAGCCCGCACCATCACGCCCGCATCCGCTCGATCGACACGTCGGAAGCGGAAAAGCATCCGGGCGTGGTGAAAGTGCTCACCGCCAAGGACGTGCCGCACAACGTCTACATCATCCTGATCCTGATCCAGATCGGTCCCGAGGACGAGACGGTGCTTGCCGACGGCAAGGTGCGCTGGAAGGGCGAGGCCGTGGCGGCGGTTCTGGCCGAGACGGAGCGCGCGGCGCAGGAAGCCGCCGCCAAGGTCGAGGTCGACTACGAGGTGCTGCCGGCCGTCTTCGACATGGAGGAGGCGCTGAAGCCGGGCGCGCCGGTCGTCAACGAATATCACGGCCAGAACTACTATCTTTACGACAGCGGCGAGTGCCGCAAGGTGCGCTTCGGCGATGTCGAGGCAGGTTTTGCCCAGGCCGACCACATCCTCGAGCAGAGCTACCAGTCCTCGCCGATCGAGCATGCGCCGACCGAGACCACCGGCTGCATGGTGGCGCCCGAGGGCAATGACCGCTTCACCTGCTACACCAACACGCAGGCGATGTTCTTCACCCTCGACAATGCCTCGATCATCCTGCAGATGCCGGGCAGCAAGCTGCACTTCGTCGGCGGCACGGTCGGCGGCGGCTTCGGCGGCAAGGTCGACGTCATCGTCGAGCCGATCGCCATCCTCGGGGCCAAGCTAACAGGACGCCCGGTCTGTTTTATCTACAGCCGCGAGGAAGAGATGCAGATTTCGTCACCCCGCGCGGCCGAGAAAGTCGTCATCAAGGACGGCGTCATGAAGGACGGCCGCATCGTGGCGCGCAAGGTGACGGGCTATACCGATGCTGGCGCCTATTCGCGCCATTCGCCTTACGGCGCGCAGAAGGGCGCCGCACATTATCCCG
Organism: Mesorhizobium dulcispinae; assembly: GCF_033977345.1. NCBI lineage: Bacteria > Pseudomonadati > Pseudomonadota > Alphaproteobacteria > Hyphomicrobiales > Phyllobacteriaceae > Mesorhizobium > Mesorhizobium dulcispinae. The sequence goes on along the minus strand of NZ_JAVIIY010000005.1, from coordinate 138,045 downwards.
GCCCTTACACGATCCCGAATGTCTGGATCGACACCTACTGCGTCTACACCAACCGCACCCCTTCGTCGGCCATGCGCGGCTTCGGCGTCACCATCGGCGACTTCGCGCTTGAGGTGCAGATGGACAAGCTGGCGCGGCTCATCGGCATGGACCCGCTCGAATTCCGCTTCATCAACGCCTATCGCGACGGCGACATGAAGGCGCATCGCCAGCCGACCGAGGGCGCCGCGCTGATCGAATGCATGCAGGAAGCCGCGCGCGCCGCCAACTGGCCGCTGGCGGAGAAATACATGGCGATGTCCTCCTACAGGAAGGGAGCCTGAGATGGCGATCCGGCGTGGGCGCGGCGTCGCCGCGATCAACTATCCGACCGGCATGAACCTCGGCGGCGACCCGACCCAGGCGCTGGTGCACTCGACGCCGACCGGCAATTTCATGGTGACGCTCTCCAGCGTCGATCTGGGTCAAGGCATGAAGCAGATCATGGCGCAGATCTGCGCCGAGACGATCGGCGTGCCGACCGACCGCGTCATCGTCGACACCGCCGACACCGACACCGGCCCGCACTGCATGGGCACCTTCGCCTCGCGCGGCACGCACCGCGCCGGCAATGCCGTCATCCAGGCGGCCAAGGAAGCGCGCCAGGTAATGCTGGAAGTGGCGGCGGAAGAGCTGGAGGTGAACGCGTCGGATCTCGAAACCGATGGCCAGGGCAACATATTGGTCAAGGGCGCGCCGCAGAAGTCGATCTCGATCTTCGACGTCGCGCTGTCCGCGCACTTCAAGCGCGGCCGCTCGATCTCCGGCCGCGGCATGTTCCTGATTCCGCGCTCCTATCCAGAGAAGGAGACCGGCGCGATGAAGCCATCGACCTGCTATGCCCATGCCTGTACGGTGGCCGAGGTCGAGGTCGACGACGAGACCGGCGAGGTGACGGTGCTCACCGTGAAGAACGTCTTCGAGATCGGCCGCGCGCTGAACCCGAAGATGGTCGAGCAGCAGCTTGTCGGCGGCTCCTGGATGGGTATCAGCCACGCGCTCTACGAGACGACGGAGCCTTACTACCCCAGCCGCGACCATGGCGGCACCGACTTCAACCAGTATCTGATGCCGGGGCCCGGCGATCTCGCCGAGACCGAGATCATCGTTTTGGAGCGCCCTTCCGCCGACGGGCCGTTCGGCGCCAAGGGCCCTGGCGAGATGTGCGCCAACCCGCAGATCCCCGCGGTCGCCAACGCCGTCTTCGACGCGGTCGGTGTTCGCATCGACACGCTGCCGATCACGCCCGAGCGCATCCTGCGCGCCCTGAAGGCGAAGACCGCGGGCTGAGCGGAACGATGACCCGCGCCGACGCCGAACAGATCGCCGCCTCGCCCGAGACCGTGGCCGCGCGCCTCGCTGCTTCGTGTTACCTGGCGGATGACAGCCTTGCCACCGCGATCTTCCTGGCGATCCGCCTCGGCAAGCCGCTGCTGCTCGAAGGTGCGCCGGGCGTCGGCAAGACCGAAGCGGCGAAGGCGATTGCCGAACTGCTCGGCCGCGAGCTGGTGCGGCTGCAATGTTACGAAGGCATCGACGCCGCGCATGCGCTCTACGAGTGGAACTACCAGCGCCAGCTGCTCGCCATCCGCCATGCCGGCGAACACGAGATCGACATCTATGACGACCGTTTCCTGATCGCGCGGCCGCTGCTGCAGGTGCTGCGCGCGCCGGACGAACGCGTGCTGCTGGTCGACGAGATCGATCGTTCCGACCATGAGTTCGAAGCGCTGCTGCTCGAATTCCTCTCCGACTTCCAGATCAGCATTCCGGAGCGCGGCACGATCCGCGCCGCAATGCAGCCGATCGTCATCCTGACCTCGAACCGCACCCGCGAGCTTGCCGAGGCGCTGCGGCGGCGCTGCGTCTACCACTGGATCCGCTATCCCGACGCCGCGCGCGAGGCCGAGATCATCATGCTGCGTGCCGGCGACGTGGCGGAAGCGACCGCGCGTGCGGTGGCGAATGCCGTGCGGGAGATCCGCGCGCGTCCGCTGGCCAAGCCGCCAGGCATTGCGGAAGCGGTCGAATGGGCAAATGCCGCGACCATCCTCGAAAAGGGCGGCAGCCCGTGGCCCGAAGCCTTCCGCCGCGCCATCGGCGTGCTGATCAAGGACGAGGAGGATCTTTCCTCGATCGCGCCGGAACTGGGGAGGATCGTCGAGGAGGCGCTGGCGTGATGCGGTATCTCACTGAGCCGGCGGCCGATCGGCATCGCTCGCCTCTCCCGCAACGCTGGCGGGACAGAACCCCCCTCTGTCCTGCCGGACATCTCCCCCTCAAGGGGGGAGATCAGATGTCGCGCCGGCTTTCGCCAATCTTCAGCGCTGCAGAATTGAGCGGCGCGCCAAAGCTGCCAATCTCCCCCCTCGTGGGCGAGATGTCCGGCAGGACAGAGGGGGGCGCGAAGGAATGATGCGTGGGGAAAGTTTGCCCAGTGCCGCGCAGCCATTCTTGGGCTTCGCGAGACTGCTTCGCCACCACGCCTTCGCCGTCGCGCCCGAACAAGTCACCAGTTTCATGCAGGCAGTGACGCTGCTTGGGCCGCGTTCGATGAACGACATCCGCGAGGCCGCACTGGCAACACTTGCGCCGCCGCCCGATCGCCGCAACGAGTTCGAAGCGCATTTCCGCGGTTATTTCTACGGCGACGCCAGGCCTTCGATCGCAGGTGAGGAGGACGACGAAACCCGGATCAAGGACGATCGCAGCACGCTTGAGGAACAAAGCCGCGCCCTCCGCCGGGAGAAAGGCGGCGAGCTGTCCTCGGCGCTCGAACAGCTGAGCAGCCGAGATTTCCAGCGCGATCGCGATAGCCTCGGCTCGTTCCGCCGCCGGCTCTCTTCCGCCCTGCCCGCTCGCCGTTCGTTCCGCACCGCGCGCACCCGTTCGCGCGGCACGCTCGACCTCAGACGCTCGCTGAGCGAGATCGTCAGCGCCGATGGCGACATCCCCTCGCCGCTGCTGCGCCGTCGCCAGACCGTGCCGCGCAAGCTGCTTTTGCTCATCGATGTTTCCGGCTCGATGAAGTTGCACACTGCCGACTACCTCAAGCTGGCGCATGCTGTGGTGCAAGGCGCCGACCGCGCCGAAGTCTTCACCTTCGGCACGCGGCTTACCCGCATCACCTCGGCGCTCCGCATCCGCGATCCTGGCCAGGCGCTGGCCCGCGCCGCGGCACTCGTCGACGATTGGGACAGCGGCACCCGCATGGGACCGACCCTGCTTGCCTTCCTTTCGGTGCCGCGCTTTTCCGCTTTCGCGCGCGGTGCCTGCGTCGTCATCCTGTCCGATGGCCTGGAGCGCGGTGACCATGCCGATCTCGAAACCGCGATGCGCCGTCTCAGCGCCCGCGCCTTCCGGCTCTCGCTGGCGACGCCGCTCGCCGGCGATCCGCGCTTCCGGCCGGCGACGGCGGCGCTGCGCGCCATCCTGCCGGTGCTCGACGATCTGGTCGACGGCTCGTCGGTCGGATGCCTCACCGATTTCATCCTGTCGCTCGCCCGCCCCGCTCCGGCGGCCGAAACCATCTGGAAAAGGGTATCGTGATGCAGAAAGCGATCGACGCGCATTTCCACATCTGGCGCCAGCAGGACCAGCCCTGGCTGGTCGGACCGATGGTGCCGCGCATCTTCGGCCCCTACGAGCCGATCCGCCGCGACTATCCGATCACGGAATTCCTCGAGGACCAGAAGGGTTCGGGCGTCGAGAAGGCTGTCTATGTCCAGACCAACTGGGCCAAGGAGGATTTCGAGAAGGAGGTCGCCTTCCTGCAGAAGACCGCGGATGAAACCGGCTGGCCGCACGCCATCGTCGGCTATGCCGATATGACGGTCGACGATGTCCGCCCGCAGATCGACCGGCTGATCAAATACAAGCTGCTGCGCGGCGTGCGCATGCAACTGCATTGGCATGAGACGCCCGCCTTCCGCTTCGCCGCCTCGGCCGACCAGGTCATCGATCCCAAGGTGCGCGCCAATGTTGCGCGGCTGAAAGACTACGGCCTCTCCTTCGACCTGCAGCTTTTCCCGGCACAGATGAAGGACGGTCTGACGCTGGTCGGCGAAAACCCTCAGACGAATTTCATCCTCACTCATGCCGGCATGCTGACCGGCATGGAACCGGAAACGACTGAAGCTTGGAAGACCGGCCTGCGTACGCTGGCAGTGGCGCCAAATTTCTACGCCAAGCTGTCTGGCCTCGGCACCTTCGTCCACCGCAACGATCCGGACCTCATCGCCTATATCGTCGACAATGCGGTCGAAATCCTCGGCAGCGATCGCCTGATGTTCGGCTCGAACTTCCCGATCGAGAAGCTGTGGACCAGCCATGCCAAACTGATCAAGGCGCACCGCGCGGCAGTGGCCAGGCACGGGCCGAAGGCCGGGGCGGATATTTTCTGGAATACGGCACATCGAGTTTATCGGCCGGTGTAGCGCAGCCTCTCCTTCTCCCTTGTGGGGTGAGAAGCGGTCCGCGCAGCGGACGAAAAGCCAATTGCTTGGCTTTTCGAGCTTCGAACGCCCTGAGCATGCGAAGGGCCGGGGGTGGATCGGCGCGCAGCGCCGAGACGGATGAGGGGTGCCGGAAGGAATGAGGCGTTGAAAAATCAAGTGCTTTCAGCATTTTAGATCCTGACGCTGCACTCCGTCCAACACCCCTCATCCGTCCGAGCTTCGCTCGGCCACCTTCTCCCACAAGGGGAGAAGAGGAAGTTCACTTCACCTCGAACTGTGGATCGAGCGGGATCTGCATCGCCGTGACCAGATGGTTGGTCTGCCCCGCCAGCCCGATGATCGACACCAGCTCGCCATGCTGCGCGTCGGTCATGCCCTTGGCCCGTGCGGCGGCCGTATGCGAGTGAATGCAGTAGGAACAGCCATTGGCCGTCGAGACGGCAATATAGATCATTTCCTTGGTCAGCGGATCGATGGCGCTGTCGGCGACCATCACCGCCTTGAGCTGCTCCCACACCCGCTTCAGCGATGCCGGATCGTTGGCGAGCCCGCGCCAGAAATTGTTGACGAAATCGGATTTGCGCGTCGCGCGGATATCGTCGAACACGGCCTTCACCGCCGGGATTTTTTCGACCTCGGCATCGCTCAGGAGTCTTGTGGTTGCCATGGCGTGGTCCTTTCGTTTGAATCGTTGATCGAGGTTGTTGAATCAGACCCGCCAGAAGTGTCGCTAACTGCTTTGGATGACTTGGCAATTGATGCGCTGGCAAGAACTCGTGGGGCCGCCCCTCAGCTTCGTCATCCTAGGGCGAAGCAGCCGCGAAGCGGCGTCGCGGAGACCCTAGGATCCATTCCGTGACCTCAGCCAGGGAGTGCAGCGGAGCAAAAATTCTGCACCGTTGCGGCACTCGAACGTCACGGCATGGATCCTCGGGTCGGCGCGCGTCGCTACGCTCCTTGCTCCGCCCGTGGATGACGAAATGACAGACGCCTCGGCCAATCTCCATGGGTGTTCGATCCAACGGGTGCGATCATCCATCTATCCCCGCCCCTAGTGCACCGCCGCGTACATGATCTTCTCCTCCGTCGCCTCCGCCGGCGAGAACTCTTCGACGATGCGGCCTTGGCGGCAGACCAGAATGCGGTCGGAAAGGTTCATGATCTCCGGCAGGTAGGACGAGATGACGACGACGGCCAGCCCCTCGTCGGCCAGCCGGTTGATGATCTGGTGGATCTCGGCGATCGCGCCGACGTCGACGCCGCGCGTCGGCTCGTCGAGGATGACGATGCGCGGCCGCTGCACCAGCCCCTTGCCGATCACCACCTTCTGCTGGTTGCCGCCGGAAAGCTCGACCACGCGCGCATTGTCGTTGATTGCCTTGATGTTGAGCGTCTTCGTCCATTCGGCCGAAAGCGCCCGCATCTCCTGCTGGTTGATCACCCAGGCTTTTTCACGCCCGGCAGCCAACAGCCCGCCGAACAGGTTCTCGGCGATGCCCATCGTCTCGAAAATGCCTTCGCTCTTGCGGTCCTCGGTGACATAGACGATGCCGTCGGCGACCGCCTCGGCCGGCACGAGATAGCGTACCGGCCTGTCGTCGAGCTCGATCGCGCCGCCGCGCAGGAAATCGCGCTTGTAGATGCCCGACACGATCTTGAAGGTCTCGGTGCGGCCGGATCCGATCAGTCCGAACACGCCGGTGATCTGGCCCTCGAAAATCGAGAAGGAATTGTTGCGCACGATGTTGCTCATCGAGATGTCCTGCACCGAAAGCACCTTCCGGCCGGCCTTGCGCAGCTTCGTCTCGTCGCGCTGGCGGTAGATCTGCCCCGACAGCGAGCGGCCGACCATGGCGGCGACGATCCTGTCGCGGTCGAAGGCCGAAGTGTCGTCGGTGATCACCAACTCGCCGTCGCGCAGGATGGTGATGCGGTCGGCGATCATCAGCGCCTCCTCCAGCGCGTGGCTGATGAAGACGATGGAGACGCCCCGCGCCTTTAGCCGGCGGATCAGCGCGAAGAAGTGGCGCTTCTCCTCCGGCGTCAGCGTCGCGGTCGGCTCGTCGAAGATGATGATCTCGGCATTGTGGTGGACAGCCCGCGCGATCTCCACCATCTGCCGCTTGGCCGCGCCCAGCGTGGCCACCATCGCGTTCGGATCGACGGGGAAGTTCAAGGACTGCAGGAATTGCTGCGCCGAGATATAGGTGCCACGCAGCCGGTTGAGGAATTTTTCGGTGCCGAGATAGAGGTTCTGCGCCACTGTCATCGACGGCACCAGGCTGGTCTCCTGGAACACCATTGCGATGCCGGCTTCCAGCGCGGCGTGCGGCGAGGCATAGGCCGTCTCGACGCCCTTATGGAACATTCTCCCCGAGGTCGCGTCGACGACCCCGGCGATGATCTTGGTCAGCGTCGACTTGCCGGCGCCGTTCTCGCCGAGCAGCGCGTGGATCTCGCCTTTCCTGAGGTCGAAGCTGACGTTCTTCACCGCCGGCACGCCGCGATAGGTCTTGGTGACGTTCTCCAGTCGCACGATCGGCTCCATCAGAAACCTCCTGCGATCGCGTCGAACGCCAGCACGCAGTCGCCGCCCTTCGAGGCGACAAACAGGCGGCCGTCCTGTTCGGCCACGCTGCAGATGCCGTGGCGCGTGCCGTTGGCGCGGCTGTGCAGGCTGAACAGCGGCTGCATGTCCTTGTCGAGCTTCGCCACCAGCCCATAGGAGCGGCTGGGCGACCACGGCTTGTGGATGCCCATGGTGCGGATGCCGCCGCATTGCAAAGGCTCGAGGAAGCTGCGGTTGGAAGCGAGCGCCGGGGCGATCCAGTAGGCCGGCGGCACCTGGCCGATCATGTCCTCGCGATAGCGCTTCTCCTGCAGCACGAATTCGATCAGCCGGTTGCGCGGCGCGAACAGCGCCAGCCATGCCCCGCCGTCCGCGGCCGGCGACAGCCGCGCAGGATATCCGGGCAGATGCGTCAACACCGTGGAACGGTTGCCGGTTGCGCCATCGAAGCGGACAAGCTGGTGGCGCCAGCTTTCGCTGACCAGCACGTCGCCGCCGATCGGATGGAGCCCATAGGGAAAGGCGATGCCACCGGCGATCTTTTCGAAGCCAATGCCTCCCGGTCCGCACCGCCACAGCGAGCCGGACTCGCCCTTCTTCATCAGGTCGGCGGCCCATTGCGACGGCGCATGGTCGTCCGAACCGTTGGACAGCCACAACGTGCCGTCGGCCGCATAGGCAAGTGCCGTGACGCAGCGCACATCGGCCGGAAGCGAAACCTCCCGGCCCGCGAGCAGCAGCTTGCCGCTTTCCAGCCCGACCGCAAGCTCGCCCGATGGTGAAAGCGCGAGCGCCGTCACCGGCGCTTGAAAGCGCTCGACCACAGCAGGTTCTGCCGCTGAGCCTATCGAATAGATCGCATTGCCGCTCGAGGCCAGCAGCCTTTCGTCGGCGGCGAGCAGATTGTCCGGCTCCGAAAGCGTGGCGAATACCGGCTCGTCATCGAGCTTCGTGTTGGGCCGGAAGGCGCCGTCAAGCGGCGGTATGGTGACGGCCTTGCCGCGGAAGATATCGAGCAGCGGATCGAGGATCATGGCTTCGCCCCCCAATAGGAAACAGGGCTGGTCCAGTTCGGGTCCGCACCTGAAATCTTGTAGCGGCCGATACGGTTGTTGAGGATGCCGCCGACGAACAGAAAACCCTTGTGCTCGCGCATCGAGGTGACCATCGGATGCGCGGCGCCGGAGAGGTCGCCGAGCGTCTCGACGATGCCGCCCTTCTCATTGAACTTCACCACGCCGCCGGTGTTGATGTTGGGGAACAGCCATTCGTCCTGCGGCAGGCGCCTCGTCATGCGCTTGCGCATATCGGGGTGGCGCAGCGACAGGTCGAAGCTCGGCGTGCGCATGCCGAGCCAGGCCATCCAGTAATTGCCGTCGGAGGCGCGGTTGATGTTGTCGGGATAGCCCGGCATGTCGCGGATGACGCATTCGGCGGTACCGGCCTTCGGCCCTTCCAGCCAGTAGCGATGCACGCGGCAGGCCCAGCTTTCGGCGAAGAACAGCGACTTGCCGTCATGCGCCACGCACACACCGTTGGTGTAGCGGTAGCCGTCGAGCAGCGTCCTGGTCGAACCGTCCTTCGGATCGTAGACCAGCAGCCGGCCGGTGGCCCGGTTCTCGATCGAGTCCAGCGCCCAATCGTGGGCGTCGTATCGCTTGGTCGAGTCGGTGAAATAGATCCGGCCGTCGGGCGCGATGTCGCAATCGTTGGGGTCGCGCAGCCGCGCGTCGTCGACGATCGACGTCCAGGAGCGCGTCGTCTCGGCCGACAGCCGCTTGACCTCGCGCTCCGGCGAGACCGAATAGAGCCCCATGGCGCCGACGCAGCTGATCAGGTTCCCTGCCTTGTCGAAGGCGAGCCCCAGCGGGAAGCCGCCGATATGGGCAAAGACCTCGGAACGCCGGTAGTCCGGCGCGAAGAAGCGGACGATCTCGCCATGGCGGGTGCCGCAATAGAGATGGTCGTCGCGATCCAGAATGACGTCTTCCGGTCCTTCCAACTCGCCGAGCCCGATATGCTCGGCTTCCGACAACCTGTTGTCGAGCTCATAGGACGAGCCGGAGCCGGGCGCCGCCGACTGCGTCTCGCCCATCTTGAGATAAACCGGTGCGACATAGACCTCGTTCAGCACCTTGTGGCGGTTCTTCAGCCAGCGGATGTCGATGGTGACGGCGACCGCCAGCAGAATGCCCAGCACCATCTGGTTTGTGCCGGTGCCGTAGCCCAGCCGGATCAGGCCGTTGGTCATGGTGAGCACGATGATCGCGCCCATCAGCCCCTTGACCACCGAGCCTCGGCCGCCGCCGAGGCTGACGCCGCCGACCACCGCCGCCGTCAGCGCCATGATCTCGAGGTTGAGGCCGGTGCCGGGTCCGGCGCCGCTCAGGCGGCATGCGATGAGGAAGCCGCCGATCGAGCAGCAGAAACCCGAAAAGACATAGGTCATGAAGACGGTGCGGCGGACACGGATGCCGGCATTGTGGGCCGAGCGGCGCGAGCCGCCGACCGCCAGCACGTGCCAGCCTGGCCGCGAGCGCGTGAGCGCAATGTGGGTAACGACGGCAAGGATGATGGCCAGCCACACCGACACGGAGAGACCCCAGAATGTGCCGTCGCCGATGAAGTCGAGCACATCGGAAGAAGCCTGGGAAAGCTGCACATCGGCGGCATAGGTGCTGACCAGAATGTCGAACAGCGCTCGCCCGAAGATGAAGGTGACCAGCGTGGTGAGAAAGGCGCGCAGCCTGAGATACCCGACGAGATAGCCATTGATGGCGCCGAAGACGAGCCCGGTGGCGAGCGCTGCGACCAGCGCCAGCCAGACCGACTGTTCGAGGATGAAGAAGACATAGACAGCCGAGAAGCAGGACAGCGCGAAGATCGAGCCGACCGAAAGATCGATGCCCCCACCCAGCATCACCACGGTCATGCCGATGACGACCAGGGAGAACTCGCCGAGCTGGCGGGTCGATTCCTGCAGCGAGACGGGCTTGAAGAATCCGGGAATGATCGAGCCGAACACGCCGAGCGTCGCCACCAGCGCCAGGAATGGAATGGCGTTGTCGGTCCAGCGCTTGGTCAGGATCTCTCCGACCAGATGGTCGGGCACGAGATTGTAGCGCCAGGCCTGGAGGCGTTCGCGAAAATTCATCGGCGCTGCTGTCAATCAAGAGAAAGAGGTGGCCGGACATCCGGCCACCTCGTGGGGTGCTTGGTCGGCGGCCTTACTGTGCCGCCGCTTCGGCCTGCAACGCCTTCAGGTCCCAGCAGCTGTCGGGCTTGAGGTCGGCTTTGGTCGTCGCCTTCTCCAGCGTGTAGATGTAGGTGTGCGAGGTGCCGGCCGGCTGCCCGCTCTGCAGCAGGAACTTGATGATGGCGTTCATGTCGCCCGACTGGCGGGCAAGATCGGTCATGACCACGGCGCCGTAGGTGCCGTCCTGAAGCTTGTCGCAGTCGGCGGCTTTTTCGCCGCCGCCGGTGGTGACCAGGAACACCTTGCCGTCGAGCTTGGCGTCGCGGATCGCGGCGGAAGCGCCGGTGGCATCGCCGTCCCAGAAGTCGATGATCGAGCAGATGTCGGGATGTTGCTGCAGCATCGTCGTCGTCACGTTGCGCGACGTCGTAGCGTCCCAGTTGGAGTCGGGCTTGGCCACTACCTGGAAGTCGGGGTGTTTCTCCAGCACCTTCATGATGCCGGCATATTGATAGAGGCTGGACGAGTTCGCCTGATCGCCCTGCACCAGCCCGATCTTCTTGGAGGAATTGTCGCCGCAGCCCTTGATCGCCGCCTCGGCCTCGAGCTGGCCGAGCTTGTCCCAGTCGCTGCCGACGAAGGCGTCGGCCGGGAAGTTCGCCGGATTGTCGACGAGCAGCACGTAGGTGCCGACGGCCTGCGCCTTCTTCATCAGCTTGGAATAGGAGTTGAGGTCAGGGGCGTGGATGATCAGCACGTCCGGCCTGGTGTCCGAAGCGATGGCGTCGGTGATCGCCTGCGCGCCGGCATCGACGACCCAGTTCGGGTCGCGCGTCTCGAAGGTGCCGCCCCAGGCCTCGACTTCCTTCTTGAGGTAATGCGCCCAGCCCTGAGCCAGGTCGAAGCCCATCGCCAGCGGCACCAGCATGACGCGCTTGTCGTTCAGCGCCTTGCTATAGGCGGCTGGGCCCGGATCATCTGCGGCGAAGCTGGGAGCAACGAAGGCCGATACGGCAAGCGCCGTGGCCGCCGCCATCAATGTCCTGATCAGTTTCATGTCACATCCTCTGGTTTCGATTGTTGCCGGCCGGTCGGCATGACTTGGCCGGGTACCCGAGAGCAAGATGGGCTAGCCCATCTGCTCTAAATGTCGCCTTGCTGCGCGGTCTGCTCGTCGCGCGGATTGATGATGCCGTCGACGATGATGGCGCCGAGCAGGATCGCAGCCTTGATCAGGTTCTGGTAGAGCAGCGGAATATCGATGATGGTCATGGCGTTGAGCAGGATGCCGATCAGCGCGGCTCCGACCAGCACGTTGCGCACCCCTCCCCGTCCACCCGACAGCCCGATGCCGCCGATCACCGCCACCAGCACGATGTCGTAGAGCAGCGTCGAATTGACGACGCGCGTGTTGATCGAATGCAGGCTGGCGGCCGTCAGCAGGCCGGCGACCAGCGCTACAAAAGCCGAAAGCACGTAGCGCAGCACCAGCATCGGCCGCACCGGAATGCCGATGTTGCGTGCCGCCACGGGGTTGTCGCCGGCGAAATAGATGAAGCGGCCCCATTTGGTGTAGCGCAGGAACAGGAAGACCTGGAAGGCAAGTCCGGCAAAGACGAAGACCTCGACCGGAATGTCGAGGAAGCGCAATCCCCCGAGCAGCTCCACCCAGTGGCCTTGCGGCACCGGCACCGCATCCTGCGTGATCAGTTGCGAGCGAACGTAACCGAAGACGAACGAACCGGTCGCCAGCGTGACGAAGATCGCCGGCACATCGGCATAGGCAACCAGGAAACCGTTGAGCAGTCCGATGGCGAGCACGCCGGCGAGCACATAGGCGAAGGCCAGCCCATCGGACGTCCCGGTGTTGAGCAGTTGCAGGTACCAGGCGACCGACATCGCCATGATCGCCACCGCCGACAGGTCGATGCCGCGGCCGATGATGACGACGGCCATGCCGAGCGCCAGAATGCCCAGGACGGAAACCGAGCGGACGATGGCGACCAGGTTGTCGGCGGTCAGGAAACCCGGCAGGCCGATAGCGGCCGCGGCGAACAGCAGGATGGCGATGGCAAAGACGATGCCCTCTTGATTGAGGCGCCTCCAGTTCGGCCAGCCGATCGCGTTCATCGCTATGTCTTTCGCCCCGATGGAAAAGGCCCTGCCGGGCCTCCATCCCGGACGAAAGCTAATCGGCTCAACAGCGGCTCGTCAAATGAATCCACGTTCAAGAACCGTGCCTCTTCGACTATTTGCCGAGTGGACGCATCGATTGCCGAAACTGGCGCAATAGGCGGAAACTCTTGGGCTTTTGGCAATTCGTTGCAGGGATCGCACGGCCCACGGAAGAGCGCGTTCGAAGCGAGCGCGCTTCACGGAATTAACGCCTGCAAAATGCGGCAGGAGCGATGTCAATTGTCCGCTGAGTGGCCCCGGCGCCCAAGGCAAACGGCGACGATGAGCGGCACACGCCGCGACCGCCGGGCCGAAGTCGCCGGCTGGAACACGGCCTCGTTGTCGGAGCTGCCGGTCATGACGCGCTGGTTGAACAGCATAGGGCCGCACCAGTCCAGAACTTAACCAACAAACTTTCGTGTCGCCTCGCCGCCTGTTATGGATGAGCGCGGGCCGGCCGAGGGAAATGCATGAAGCCGATCTATATCGACTACCTCAATGCTCTCGACATTGAAGCTCTTGCCATGACTGATGCCGAGATCATCGGCGCCGTCGAAGCCGGGCTCGTCGCCCAGGGCAACGGCCAGACGGTGATCGAGCCGCGCGTCCACCTCGAGCCTGACCCGTCCTTCCACGGCCATTTCAATGTGCTGCGCGGCTATGTGGCGCCGCTCGATGCGGCCGGCGTGAAGATCGTCGGCGACTATGTCGACAACTACCTGCATGGCCTGCCGTCCGAATTCGGCATCCTAAACCTCTTCGATCCGCGCACCGGCACGCCGCGCGCCATCCTCGACGCCACCGTCATCACCGATATGCGCACCGGCGCCGTCACCGCCATCGGCGCCAAGCATCTGGCGAAGAAGTCGTCCAAGGTGCTCGGCCATATCGGCGCGCGCGGCACCGCCTACTGGAACGTGCGCCTGCTCGATCACCTCTTCGATTTCGACGAGATCCGCGTCCATTCGCGCCGGCCGGAAAGCCGCGACGCTTTCGCCGCGAAGCTTGCCGCCGACCTCGGCAAGCCGGTCATGGCCGTGGCCGACTGGAAGAGCTGCGTCGAGGGCGCAGACATCGTTGTCGAGGCCTCGCGGCTGCCGGAACCGCAGCCGCTGCTCAAGACCGAATGGATCAAGCGCGGGGCGCTGGTCGTACCCTATGGCACGATGAGCGCGGTCGAGCTTTCGCTCACCGAGATCATGCAAAAGATCGTCGTCGACGACTGGGGCCAGTGCAAGGGCGGCAAGTTCGGCTCGCTGCGCGCCCATGTCGAGACGGGACGGCTGAGCGAGGCGACGCTGCATGCCGAGCTCGGCCAGATCGCCGCCGGCCGCAAGGCGGGCCGGCAAAGCGACGGCGAGACGATCCTGTTTTGGCATCGCGGCCTCTCGCTCTCCGATATCGCGCTCGGCAAGGCGATGCTGGCCAAAGCCGCGGAACACGGCATCGGCCAGAGGTTGCGCTTCGCATGACCTCGCTCGTTCTCACCGGCGCCGGTGTCAGCATCGAGGATGTGGCCGCCGTCGCGCGCAATGCGGGTAAGATCGAAGTCACGCCTGCCGTCATCGAAAGACTGGTCAAGGCGCGCCAGGTCCTCGACGCCGCCGCTGCCGACGGCCAGCAGATCTATGGGCTGAACACCGGGCTGGGCGCCAATCTCGGCACGACGGTCGAAGGCGATGCCGGCGCCTTCCAGCGCCAGCTTCTCGATGGACGCGGCGCCGCGGTGGGAAACGCATTGCCTACCCAGCTCGTGCGCGCGGCAATGTTCGCCCGCATCGCCATGCTCGCGGCAGGCGGCTCCGGACTGTCGCCGCATGTCTTCACCGCGCTCGTCAATCTGCTCAACGCCGGCGTCCATCCGGTGATGCCCTCGCTTGGCTCGATCGGCGCCGGCGACCTGGTGCTGATGACGGCGGTCGCCCACACGCTGATCGGCGAAGGCGATGCCGACTATCAGAGCAGGCGCATGCCTTCGGCGAAGGCGCTGACGATGGCGCGCCTTGCGCCGGTCGTCCTAGCGCCCAAGGACGGCCTGTCGCTGATCAACGCTTCCGCCGTCTCCGTCGGCGCCGGCGCCCTGGCGCTGACCGATGCGCTGTCGGCTCTGGAACAGCAACAGCAGGCCGGGGCGCTCACCATGGAAGCGCTTGGCGCCAACCGCACCATTCTTGATCCCCGCCTCCATGCCGCGCGACCCGCCGCCTGCCAGCAGGTGGCGGCAAAGGCGTTGCGCGACTTGCTCGCGCGCGACGAGGCGCCCGCGCCGACGACGCTTCAAGATCCGCTGTCGATCCGCTGCATGCCCTCGATCCACGGCGCGCTGATCCAGGCGATCGACCACGCCAGGCTGGCGGTCGAGATCGAGCTAAACGCCGCTGCCGACAACCCGCTGGTCCTCGCCGATGACTCACTCGTGCTGTCGACCGGCAATTTCCACACCGCCTCGCTGGCGCTGGCTTTCGAGACGCTGGGCCTGGCGATCGCCCAATGCGCGGCGGCGTCCGCCGCCCGCTTCATCCAGCTCACCGGCTCGACCCGCCACGGCCTGCCGAAATATCTTTCGCCCGTCGGCGGTGCCTCCGCCGGCTTCGTGCCGCTGCAGAAGACGGTGACGGCGATCCTGGCTGGCATCCGCCACAAAGCCAATCCGGTGATGCTCGACTTCCTGCCCGTGTCCGAGGGCGTGGAGGATCACGCCACACAGACGCCGCTTGCCGTCGCCAAATGCGCCGAGATGATCGTGCTGTGGCGGCGCCTGATCGCCTTGGAACTGATGGCCGCCGCGCAGGCCGCCGACCTTCGCGAAGGGCTGAAGCTTGCTCCGGCCACGGCAACAATCCACGCGGCTGTCCGCGCCCACGTGCCGGTGCTCGAGGAAGACCGGCCGCTCGGAGCCAATGCCGACGCGCTCCACGCCGTGCTCGCCGATGGATATTGGCGCCCTGCGTTGCACCAGATACGGCTTGTTTAGAGCAATTCCAGGAATAGTGCGTAACGGTTAGGCTCGGCGACTTCGCCGTAGCCCTCCGTCCGGATTTGCGTAAAAACAACGCTCTAGGCTTTTTCGTCCACCTTCTTCATGAAGGCGGCGAGCTCGTCCGGATCCATATGCACGATATGCCTGTCTTCCGGATAGGTGCCGCTGTTGACGTCGGCGACGTATTCGGAAAACGCCGCGATGCGCTCCGCCTGCAGCCGGTCGTATTCGGCGGCAAAGTTGCGATAGACCTTTGAATGGCGCGGCATGTGACCGCGATTGGTGCCGAGGATATCTTCGGCAAACAGGTATTGGGCATCGCAGCCCGTGCCCGCGCCCATCGACAGCATGATCAGCGAGGTGCGCTCGGAGATCGTCTTCGCCACCTCCACCGGCACCACTTCGATCTCGGCGCCGATCGCGCCGGCTGCCTCCAACTGCTGAACCGCCTCAAACACTTTGATCGCCGTGTCGGCGGTCTTGCCGACGGCCTTGAAGCCGCCCGTCCAGGTGGCGCGGGAAGGAATGAGGCCAACATGGCCGATGACCGGAATGGCATCGTCGGCCATGCGCTTGATCGTGGCGTAGCCGGCGCTGCAATAGACCGCATCGGCGCCGGCCTTGTAGAGCCGGAAGGCCCAGCGCAGGAAATCGTCCGCCGTACCGATCTCGAAGAAATTCTCGCCCGGCATGGTGAAGAGGCTGGGTGCCGCGTCGCGGTACTGCGGGTTGAGCACCAGTTCCGGCGGCACCGAGACGATGTCGATGCCGGCGCGCTCGGCGGCTTCGGCTTCTTCCAGCGTCAGCACGCGCAGCATGGTCAGCTGCCGCTTGCCCTTCATGGCGCGCAGATCGGCGACGGTCGGTCTCTTTCGGCTCATCGAATTCAGTTCCTTCCTGGCGTGGCGGGCGGCTGATCAGCCGATTTCGATCAAGACTTTACCGGCCTCGACCATGACCGGATAGGTCTTGAGGTTGACGCAGACCGGCGCGCCCTTGGCCTGACCGGTCTTGTAGTTGAAGCGTCCATTGTGCTTGGGGCATTCGATGATGTCGTCCATCACCAGCCCGTCGGCCAGATGCGCCTTTTCATGCGTGCAGAAGCCGTCGGTGGCGAAGAACTCGTCGTCGGGCGAGCGGTAGATCGCGAAGCTGCGGCCGCCATGGTCGAAGCGGATCACGTCCTCCTCATCCACATCGTCCACCGCGCATGCTTCGACCCACTCCGCCATCGTCTTTCTCCGGATTGCTGCGCGACGCCTATTCAGCAGCCGCTGCCGTTATATCGAGCTCGTGGAACTCGCCGCGATAAGGTTTGGCCGTCGGCGGCAGTTCGCGCTTGAGGTAGTAGTCCTCGTATTTCAGCTGCCTGAGCAGCACCGGCCAGAC
Source organism: Mesorhizobium dulcispinae (assembly GCF_033977345.1). Taxonomy (NCBI): domain Bacteria; kingdom Pseudomonadati; phylum Pseudomonadota; class Alphaproteobacteria; order Hyphomicrobiales; family Phyllobacteriaceae; genus Mesorhizobium; species Mesorhizobium dulcispinae. The sequence goes on along the minus strand of NZ_JAVIIY010000005.1, from coordinate 121,240 downwards.
CTCGCGATAGGCGTGCCACATCGACGGGTTCGGCTCCGGCAAATCGTGCTTGATCAGCTCATGCAGCTTCGGCAGCGCATGGTAAGGCACCATCGGGAACATGTGATGCTCCACATGGTAGTTCATGTTCCAGTAGATGAACCGGCTGATCGGGTTCATGTAGACCGTGCGCGTGTTGAGCCGGTGGTCGGTGACGTTGTCGGCGAGCCCGATATGCTGCAGCAGGCCGGTCATCACCATGTGCCAGGTGCCGTAGAGGCGCGGCACGCCGATCAGCACCAGCGGTATCCATGATTTAAGCGCGATCGCAACAGCGATCGTCGCGGCGTAGACGACCATGTGCCAGCGCGCCGCGATCACCGCCTTATGCTGCTCCATCTCAGGGATGTAGCTCTTCTCGTCGTCCGACAGCTTGCCGAAGGCCTGGCGCACCAGCGTCGGCAGCGAATAGCGGAAGTCGAGGATGCCGGTGAAGGCGAGCGCCGCCTTGATGAGGTCCGGCGGCCGCATAACCGCGATCTCGGCGTCGCGCCCGACGATGATGGTGTCGGTGTGGTGGCGGGCGTGGCTCCAGCGCCACTGCACCGGATTGCGCATCAGCATGAAGGACGCGATGTGATAGACGACATCATTCATCCAGCGCGTGCGAAACGCCGTGCCGTGGCCGCATTCGTGCCAGCGCGAGTCGCTCGACGAGCCATAGAGCACGCCATAGACGAACAGGAACGGCACGACCCACCACGTGCCCCAGAACCAGACGATGCCGGCGGCGGAGCCCAGGATCGCCGCGATCCAGATGATGGTGTCGCGGATTGCCGGTCCGTCGGAACGCTGCATCAGCTCCTTCATGGACTTGCGCGCCACGTCGGTGTGGTACCACTCGGCCGAGGCGAGCCCGGTCTCGATCGCCTTGCGCGTGCTATCGCCGACAAGGCTGTAGTCGCGCTTCGTCCCGGCAGCCGTCGTCATGGTTGCCTCCCCGGTCGGTGCTCAAAGGCCGTTGGCGCGGAATTTTCCGTCCAGAAATGTCTTGGCGCGCGGCACGTCGTCTTCTGTCAGATGCTCGATGATCACCGGAATATTCGGATGCTTCTCGCTGAGCCTCCTGAGATAGAGGTCGTAATTGAGCGAGCCGAGTCCGGGCGCCGGCAGTTCGATCTCGCCTACGCCGCGGAAGGTCAGCCCTTCATGCGCATCCGAGTCGCCGATGTCGGCATGCTTCTCCGTCTTGTCGCTGCCCGAGCGCTTCACGTCCTTGGCGTGCGCGATCCTGATCTTGTCGGTCAGCGTGTCGAACACCTGGTTCAGCACCTGGTCCATCCGGTCGATGTTGTGCGCCTCGAAATAATTGGTCGGATCCATCAGCAGGCCGAGGCCGGGATGGTCGACCTGAGCGAACATCCTGACCGTCTCCTCGACCGACCCGACGACGTTGTTAACATAGGTTTCGAGCAAGAAAACTGCGCCGTGGTCATAGGCCGTCTGGGCAAGGTCCGAGATCACCGCGCGGCATTCCTCGAACCCCTCCTCTGTCTTGTTCTTGGGGTGATGCACCCAGTCGGAGTCGGTGTTGTAGGTGCCCGTCTCCGAGATCACGTAAGGACTGCCGAAATGACGTGCATTGCGGATGATCTCCTTCAGATAGGCGAGCCGCTTCTCGCGCTCGGCTTTGTCCGGATGGATGATGTTGGTGTAGCCCGACACGCAGCAGACCGGCAGATTGTGGTCGCGGAACGTGTTACGCACCGTCTTCGCCTTGTCCCTGGTGATCTGCCCGGCCGACAGGTCGATATCCTTGAAATGCAGGTCGAGCTGCACGGTGTTGAAATCGAGCGCGCGGATGCGCCTGGCGACTTCCTCGAGCTCGTAGGGGAAATAGCCTGTGAAGATACCTGCCTGCATCATGAGGTGAACTCCTCCGGGTAAGCGATTCTGTCGTCGTGCCTTTTGGCTGCCTCAGTCGACGCGGACTTCGGAGAGCTTGATGGTGCGGCCTTCCGCCATCGATCGATAGCCGGCCTCGACCAGCGCCATGGTCTTGACGTTGTCGGCGACGGAAAGCGCCGGCGGCGTGCCGGTCTTCAGCGCATATTGCAGCTGCTCCATGACGCCGATGAAGGCATGCGGGAACCACATCGTCTCCCAGCTTGGGCTGACCCATTTGCCGCCTGTCGTCTCGGTCGAGGCGTAGGTCAGCGTCGAGGCGACGCCCTTCGGCCAGCCGATGGTGCCTTTGGCAACACCTTTGGTGCCGTCGACACGCCAGTTGATGTGCTGGTCGTCCCGATAGCCTTGCTCACGCGGGCCGGACCAGACATCTTCAAGCGACACGGCAAGCACGCCGGACGGAAAGCGCAAGGTCGAGACGGTGATGCCGTCGGTATGCTCAAACTGTGTGCGCGGGTCCTGGCGCGTCATTGTGGTAATCTCATCGGGATCGCCGAACAGAAATCGCAACACGTCGAGATGATGCACGCTCATATTGGCGAGCGTCAGCCGGTCGTAATCGGCAAGGAAGGTTTGCCAGTGCGGGATCGCGTGCATGTCGATCTCGGCAAAGACGATCTCGCCAAGCGCGCCGCTGTCGATGATCTGCTTCAGAACGCGCATCGACTGGTCGTAGCGCATGTTCTGGTTGACCGAGAGTATCTTGCCGGAGGCAGCCGCCTCGTCGCGCAGCTTCACTGCTTCTTCGACCGACAGCGCCAGCGGCTTCTGCGCCAGGACCGCCTTGATGTGCGGCTGCTTCAGCGCATGGCGGATCAGCGCCGGCTGCTGGTCGGGAGGGAAGGCGAGGTCGACGATCTCGACGCGATCGTCCTCGATCAATTGTTCCGGCGTATCGTGAACGGTCTCGATGCCCCAGCGAGCGGCGACCTTTTCGGCATTCGCCCTGGTGCGCGAAGCAAGTGCGACAACCGGAAAGCCAGCCTCGCGGTAAGCGGCAAGATGGCATTCGGCCATGATCATGCCGGCGCCGACACAGCCGATCCCGTATTCCCTGACCCGAACTTTTACATCCGGCTCGAACTCCATTCGGGGCATCCATTCCTCCCGTCGAGGACTGGATATAACGCCATGGCCTGCCGATCAGCCAAGGCCTGCACCATCATTTCCCATCAGCCTTGATGACCGCCAGAAGGCGTCGAAGAGCTCGGCGCGATCAGAACCGTGCTCTCCGGCGACCAGCGCAGCACCACTTCCTGGCCCTCGGCCAACCTCTCGGCGCCGGTGTTCTGCACGATCACCTTCAGCGTCTGCCCATCGCGATCGACGAAATAGGTGCTGTTGTTGCCGGCAAAGATGCGTTTCGAGACCTGCCCCTTGAGCGTGTTGGAATTGCCTGAAGCAGATTTCCCGGACTCGGTCGAAATCTGGATGCGCTCCGGCCGAACAGCGCAGCTCGCTTTGGCGCCTACCGCCAGCGAAGGCCCCGAGGCGGCGGCAATCGTCGTCCCGTCGGGCAGCCGGATTCCGTTGCCTGTGGCATTGCCGCGAAAGATGTTGGCGTCGCCAAGGAAGGTCGCGGCGAACTCGCTCTGCGGCCTGTCATAGATCTCTTCCGGCGGCCCCTCCTGCACCAGTCGGCCGTCGCGCAGGATGCCGATGCGGTCGCTCATCGTCAGTGCTTCTTCCTGGTCGTGGGTGACGAAGATGGTGGTGATGCCGATCTCGCGCTGGATGCGCTTCAACTCGATCTGCATGTCGACGCGCAGCGCCTTGTCGAGCGCGCCGAGCGGCTCGTCGAGCAAAAGCACGCGCGGCTTGGTGACGATGGCCCGGGCGAGCGCCACGCGCTGGCGCTGGCCGCCGGAAAGCTGGTGCGGCCGGCGGCCGCCGAGCTTGCCGAGCTGGACCAGATCGAGCGCGCGCTGCACCTCGGCCGCGATCGCCGGCTTGGATTCCCCGCGCACCGAAAGGCCGAAGGCGACATTGTCGGCAACGCTCATGTTCGGAAACAGCGCATAGTTCTGGAACACCATGCCGATGCGCCGCTTCTCGACCGGCACACGCTCGACGCTTTCGCCGCCGATGGCGATGCGGCCTGTATCGGGAAAGTCGAAACCAGCGATCTGGCGAAGCAGCGTTGTCTTGCCGCTGCCCGAAGGGCCGAGCAGCGCGTAGAAGCCGCCGTCGGGAAAATCGATGGAGACGTCGTCCAGCGCCTTGTGCGCGCCGAAGCTGCGGGAGACGTTCGCTACCTGGACGCCTGCCATTATTTCTCTCCGCCGAATTTGAAGAAGCGCGCCGTGAGCAGCATCAGCGCCATCGACACCACGATGATGATCGTCGACACCGCGTTGATCTCTGGCGTGAATCCCTTGCGGATCGCAGCATAGATTTCGACCGGCAGCGTCGTCTGGCCAGGCGTCGACAGGAAATACGAAACCACGAACTGGTCGAACGAAACGGCGAATGCGAACAGCCCGCCGGCAATGACGCCGGGCATGATCCAGGGCAGCGTGACGCGGTTTGTAACCTGCCACTGGTTGGCGCCGAGAGAGCGCGCTGCCTCCTCCAGTTCGGGCGCAAAAGTCTGCAGCCGGGCGGAGACGACGACGATGACATAAGGTAGCGCCAGCGCCACATGGCCGAGCAGGATCGCCACCAGCCCGCGCCCGATGCCGATACCGAAGAAGAAGATCAGCATGGCAGTGCCGGTGATCAGCCACGGAATGGCGATCGGGGGAAACAGAAGCGCCTGCAGGAATTTCTTGCCTCGGAACTCGTAGCGGTAGAGCGACAGCGAGGCGGCCGAACCGAGTACCGTCGAGATGACGGTGGTGATGACGGCGATCTCGATGCTGTTCGAGGTCGCCGCGATCAGCTGGTCGTTCTGCCAGAGCGAAGCATACCAGTCCGTCGTCCATTCGAGCGGCAGCTGGTAGAAAGGCGAGGCATTGAACGACATCAGCGCCATGATGATGATCGGCAGATAGAGGAAGGCGAGCAGCAGGGCGATGTAGAAGCGCCCGAGCCATTCCAGAATGCGCGTCGTCGCCATCAGCCGGCCCTCCGCAAGACCGGTGCCGCGAGTGCTAGGATCACCAGCACGACGGCGAGCAGGATGAACGAGAGCGCAGCACCCAACGGCCAGTTGAAGACCGCGACGAACTGGTCCTCGATGATTGTGCCGTAGAAAGTGCCGGTGCGCCCGCCGAGGATGCGCGGCTCCATGAAGGAGCCGACGACCGGCACGAAGATCAGCGCTGAGCCCGCTATCAGGCCGGGCATCGACAGCGGGATGATCACCCGCCACAACACCTGCCGCCGCGAAGCGCCGAGCGAACGCCCGGCCTCGATCAGCGAGTCGTCGATCGCCTGCAGCGTTAGATAGCAGGTCAGCACCATGTAGGGCACATAGGAGTGCACCAGGCCGATGATGACGGCCGGATAGGAATACATCAGATCGATGTTGATCTTGAACGGCAGCACGGCATTCAGCGCCGTATCGAGAATGCCGCCTTCGCGCAGCACCATCGCCCAGGAGAAGATGCGCACCAGCCCGTTCGACCAGAACGGCAGGATGACGAGCAGGAAGATCGCCTCGCGGCTGCGCCCCTTCAAGACCTTCGCCAGCACATAGGCCGCCGGATAGCCGATGACCACGCACCACAGCGTAACCTCGAGCCCGAGCCGCAACGAGGCAAACAGCAGTGTCGAGTAGATACCTTGCGAGAAGAAGGCTGCGTAGTTGCCGAGCGTGAACGCCCATTCCTTGCCGGCCAGCGGCAGGTCGGTCATGAAGGAGAAGAACACCATGGCCGACAGCGGCAGGAAGATCGCCACCGTCAGCCACAGATAGGCGGGAAGGAGAAGCGGCAGGGCCGGCTTCAGTCCGCGGCGCGAACCGGTCGCGAGCTGCTCAGCCATTTTGCCTCTCCTCCCCGAGCGATGCTGTTACTTCACGTTGACCTTCAGCTCCTGCCACAGCGCCAGGTATTTCTCGCGCTGCTCGTCGGTGATCGGCGCCTGGAACTGGATACGCTTGGCGACCTCGGGGTTGCCCATGACCTTGCGGTTGAAGGCATCCTCAGGCAACGCCTCGACCGCCTTGGTGTTGGCCGAGACCGGCGCGCCGACCTTGGTGACCCATTCGACGTAGAATTTCGGGTCGATCATGTAGTTGATGAAGGCTTCGGCGCCGGCGACGTTCTTGGAGCCGACAGGGATCGAGAAGGCGTCGAGCCAGGCGACGGCACCCTCCTGCGGGATGACAAGCGAGACCGGCAGCTTGAAATGCGTCTTGGCGCGATCGGCCGAGCCGCTCCAATAGGTGCCGATGTCGATCTGGTTGGAGGCGACCATCTGGTTCCAGTCGTTCTCCGAGCTCCAGAAGGTCTTGATCTGCGGCATCAGCGATGTGAGCTTCGCCTTGACCGCTTCCATGTCCTTGATGTCGTTGATGTTCTGGCCGCTTGCGATGGCGCCGAACTGCACCGCTTCGACAGCGTCGTCGCGGATGATGACGCGGCCCTTGTGCGCCGGATCCCACATTTCGGCGATGCTCGTCGGCGGCTTGTCGAAGGATTTTTCGTTGATGGCGACCGCCGTCAAACCCCAGACCCACGGCACGCCATAGACCTTGCCGTCATGGTTGAGCATCGGCGAGCCGGCCTTGTCCTTGGCGATATCGGCATAGTTGGAGAGCTTCGAAACGTCGATAGACTGGATCAGCTTGCCGGCCATCGCCTGGTCGTTGAAGGCGGCGTTGATCATGACGACGTCGTAAAGGCCGGGATTGGTCCTCAGCTTCGTCAGCATCTCCTGCTCGGAGTTGAAGAAGTCGTTGACCACCTTGAAGCCGGTCGCCTTCTCGAAATTGGCGACCGCCCACGGCTCGTCGGCGCCATAGCCCTTCCAGTTGAGCACATGCACTTCTTCGGCGGCCTGGGCGGCCAGGGCTGAAACGAAGACGGCGGTTGCCGTCACGAAAGCGGTCAGTCTGGGCATGCGCATGTTTGTTTTCCTCTCATTGTTTGCCCGGTTGATGGGCTTGTTAAGTTGTGGCCTCTTGCTCCTCGCCATGCTCGATCACCGCTTGATCGTGAAGGGCAAGGAATTCCTCGATTTCTGTGTCCGTCGGCGCTGATGAGCCGCCATGACGCGTAACGGAAAGGGCTGCGGCGGCGTTCGCATAGCGGGCCGCTTCGTAAGGCGACAGGCCACGCGACAATGCGCTGACGAAGGCGCCAATGTGGGTGTCGCCGGCACCATTGGTGTCGACCGCCGTCACTTCAAAGCCGGGGATGGCGCGCGTGCCGCCTTCTGCCAGCCGCACCAGGCAGCCACGCGCGCCGGCACGGATGACGACGCCTGCAGCCTTGGGGCAATGCTCGGCGAGCAATCGGATCGCGACGGTCTGCGCATCGCCCGCGCCGGCGATTTCGGCGGCCTCGTCGGTGTTGCAGCTCAGCCATGTCGTGCGCGCGAGAACCCGGTCCAGGATCGGCCGCGGAATCTCGGCGATTACCGGCGTCGGATCGAACACGAAAGGAATGTCCGCCGGCAGCGCCTCGATCCAGTCGGCGAGCGCGTCGCGGCTGCCGGGATAGCTCAGCGTGTAACCGGAAGCAAAAACCCAATCCCCAGCTGTGACTTCGACCGGAACCATCATGTCGAGCGTGAGCTGGCTTTCGGCACCTGGCCAGGAGACGAAAGTCCGTTCGGCGTCGCCGCTGATCATGGCAACGCAATTGCCGCTGTCCATCACAGGCGATGGCGGCGTCAGCGTCTCGATGCCTTCGGCTGCGAAAGCGGCGCGCAGGAAGTCGCCGTCAGGTCCTGTTCCCAACTGGCCACCGAACACCACCTTCATGCCGGCACGACTCGCCGCGACCACCATGTTGAAGCCGCCGCCTGCGACTCGCGCGTAGCTCGACGCGGTCTTTTCCGTGCCCGGTGTCGGCAAGGCGTCGATGCGGTAGACATAGTCCACCACCGCGCTGCCGACATGGACGAGCCGCGCGCTCATGCGGCGGCCTCCTTGCCGGAGCGGGCCTTCGCGTTTCGCGCGGCGACCAGATCATCGGCCAGCGCGCGAACCTCGGCAAGGTCGACGCCCTGCAGCCTCGCGATGGGGTCCTGCGGCAGCCGCGCCAGACCCGAGCAGGCGCCGGCCATGCCGGCGGCAATGGCGCCGATCGTATCGGTGTCGCCGCCGAGATTGGCGGCAATGACAGCCGCCCGCCACGCGTCGCCTTGCGCCACCTCCAGCACTGCGAACGCCGCCGGCACCGATTCCTGGCTGGCGACACCGGTGCCGACCAGGTCGACGATCAGCTTGATTGCGTCCTTCTCCGCCTTACCGCGCACGAGTTCCCGCGTCCACGCGATCCGCGCGGCGATGTCGCCGCCGGTGACCCAATGTCCGAGCTTCGTCCCCAGCCGCGCCGCCGTCACGGCCTGCTCGGAAGCCGCGCGCCAGTCGCTGCCGGCGACGCCGCTGCTGATGGCCGCCGCGACTGCTGCAGCGGAGGCAATCGCAATCGACGTGTTGTGCGTAGCCCGGCAGGTTTCCGCGACGTTCGCAACCAGTGCATCGAGCGGTTCCGGGGGAGTCATGATGCCAACCGGCGCGATCCGCATCGCGGCACCATTGGTGTCGCCGCTGCGTCCCGCCTCTTCCGCCGGCACGCCGTCATTGATGGCGTCGATGGCGCGTTTGGTCGAAGGTCCAAGCAGGTCGTAGCTGCCGCGCGCCTTCACATCCCGCTCCCAGTCGAGCAGCGCGTTCACCCAGCGCGAATGGTCGAAGCGCTCGCCGGAACTGACCAGGATGCGGCCAAGCAGCAGCGCCTGCTCGGTATCGTCGGTAATAGTACCGGCCGGCAGCCCCTTCGACACCGGATGGTCGGCGGCCGGCGCGACGAAATCCTCGACATGGCCGTAAAGCTCGGCGATGCGGGCGGGCGACAGCAACTGCGTCGGCATGCCCAGCGCATCGCCGAGCGCCCCGCCGATCAGCGCGCCCATTGCCCGGTCGATCGCGTCGGCCGCCATGCTCAGAACTCCAGATGCAGCGCGAAATGCGCCGGGTTGAGCAGGCTGGTGACGAATTCGATGGCGCGGCCGTCGGCGGCGCGCGTCAGCCGCCGCGTCCTGAGGAATGGCGTGCCCGGCGCGCAGTCGAGGATGGCGGCATCGGCGGCGCTCAGCATCTCGATATCGACCCACTCCTCGCCATGGTCGGGCACCAGCCCTGCTCCGCGCAGCGTCTGGTGCAACGAGCCCTCGCGCAGACCGCGCAGGGGCACCTCCTCCAGTTCCGGCGACAACGGCAGGCGGCTGCGCTCGATCGAAATGGCATGGCCGTCATCGGCATTGGTGCGCACACGGTCGACGGCGATGAAGGACGGGTTCTCGACGCCGAGTCTTGCCGCGAGATCGACGTCTTCGATGATCTCGAGCCGCAAAGTCCGCGTCTCGGCATTGGCGCCCGCATTGGCCAGCGCGCGCGACCAGCCGATCGCGTCATCAACGGGCATGCCGTCGAAGGTGACGAAGGAACCGATGCCGACCTTGGTGGTGATGAGACCGCGGCTGGAAAGCTCTTCCAGCCCCTTGCGGACCGTATTGCGGCTGACCGAGAAGCGCTGGACGAGTTCGTGTTCGCTCTGCAGGCGGTCGCCGAAGCCGAGCACACCGGAGCGGATCTCATGCTCCAGCACCGTTGCGATCTGCTCGGGCTTGCCGGTGCCGGGAGTGAGCTGCGTCGCGCGACGGGCCATATCAATACCTGTTCAGTGAACCTGTATAACCCTGTTCAATATTGCATTTGAATGGCGGCGTCAATCGCGGAATGGGTTCCCGTGAGTCATGCCGAACTTTCAGCAGCTCGGCCCGGTCTCGTCAGCGTTCCTCTGGAGGTTTCAGGCGGCGGAATTGCGCTAGCAACAGGAGATCGTAGACGATCTTCAGCGTACCGCAGATCAGCAGCGGCCATGCTCGGAATGACGCGGCAAAGAGAGCTCCGGCAAGCACAGGGCTGATCGAGGCGGCAAGGCTGCGCGGCACCGACGTGAAGCTCGCCGCGGCCGCCCGTTCCGCCTCCGTTACGACGGCCATGACGTAGGACGAGCGCGTCGGCACATCCATCTGCGACAGCGCCGCCCGGATCAGCAGGAAGACCAGCGCCAGGGGCAGCGTCGGCGCCAGCGCCGCCAGCATCAAGGCGACACTGGACGGAATGTGGGTGAAGACCATCGTGTTGATCAGGCCGATGCGCCGCGACAGTCGGGCGGCCACAGGAAACGAGAGCGCCGACAGCACGCCCGACCAGAAGAAGAAAACACCTGCCTGCGAAAGCGAGAGGTTGAACTGCTCGAAAAGCCAAAGGGCGAGCAGCGATTGGACGACGAAGCCTCCTGCGAAGGCATCGAGACTGAACAGGGCCGCAAGCTTGAAGACAACGTAGCGAGAGGGACCGAGCGCGGCGGCTGTGCCGATAGCCAACGCCGGGCGGCGCGGGATGCACGCGTAGAGCGAACCGCCGAGCAGACCGAGAAGCGCGTAAAGGACGAACATGGCCTTGATGCCGGCAAGTCGGTCGAGGCCAACCGGCGCCAGAAGGTCGGGTATCCCCGCTGCGAGTCCGCCTGCGGCGCCCGCGAACGCGCCCACGAGACTGTAGCGTGCGAACATCCTGGTACGCTCACGCTCCGTGACCTCGCGCGTGAGCACGGCATGCTCCAGCGGCACGAACACGCTGACACTGCCGGCCGAGGGGTTGATCGTGCCGGCGAGCGCGACGACCAGCAGCAAAGCGTAGTCATGGACGACGGCAAAAGCCACGCCAGTAGCAATCATCAAACCAGCGCCGGCCAGCAGGAGTTGACGATGATCGTGTCTGGCGCCGAGGAATCCGACACCTATAGTCAGCAGCGCGGAACCGAGCAGCGAGGCCGTGGCGATGACCCCGACCTGCAGAGGCGTGAATCCGAGGGCGAGCAGGTAGACGGGCAGCAGCACGGCCACGAAGCCGTCGCCGAAATCGCGCAGGGCGCGGGCGGCAAAGAGAAAAATCGCCGGATGTATCCGCCCCACCGGTCTGGTCTCTCGACGGTTTCACTCCAGCATCGTAGCTGGAGTTGAGGATATCATGCTGGAAGGGAGTCAAACCTGCCAGCGAGCGGTGTTGGCCGCTCTCAAACGAAGAAAAACGCCTCCACGCGCTGCCTTGCCTTCAGCAGCGCCGGCAGGATGTCGCGCTCCATCGCCTCGACCGAGAAGCGCGCCGACTGGGTCGAGACATTGATGGCGGCCACCGTGCGGCCGGCGCGATCCTTGATCGGCACGGCGATCGAGCGCAGGCCGAGCTCCAGTTCCTCGTCGACGATGGCGAAGCCATCCGCTTTCGCCTTGTCGATGGCCTTGCCCAACGCGGCGCGGCTGGCGATCGTCTTCGGCGTCCGCCGCTCGATCCTCGCCTCGGCAAGAAAGGTCTTCAACTCGTCCGCGCCCAGCCCGGAGAGCAGCACGCGACCCATCGAGGTGCAATAAGCGGGCAGCCGCGTGCCGATATCGAGCGCAACGCTCAAGATGCGGCGCCCGGGAATGCGGGCGACATAGACGACATCCTCGCCCGACAGCACCGCCGCATTACAGGCTTCATCGAACCTCGCCGCCACCTCGCGCATGATCGGCATGGCAAAGGTCCACAGCGAAGCGCCGCCGAGCCATGTCCGGGCGACGGTCAGAAGCCGCGGCGACAGCGAAAACAGACGGCCCGATTGCGTCGCATAACCGGTGGCGGTGAGCGTCAGCAGGAAGCGGCGGGCGCCGGCTCGGGTCAGGCCCGCCTCCTCGGCCATCTCGGTCAGCGTCATGCCGGCCGGATGGCGGGCGAGGATCTCCATCACCGCCAGGCCGCGTTCCAGCGAGCCGACATGATCGCGCGAAGTTGCTTCCTTTTCCACGGACGTTTCCAGGCTGGCGTTGACTCTGGGCTGGTTGTCACGATAAGAATATCACATAGAAAACTTATGTTCGCAATGCGAACTTTCTTACATCTCCGGAGCCGCCACGATGGTCAAGTTCCTGCCGCTGAAAGAAGCTGTCGCGGAGAATTTGCATGATGGCGACACGGTCGCCTTCGAAGGCTTCACCCATCTGATCCCGACCGCCGCCGCGCATGAGGCGATCCGCCTGGGCTTTCGCGACCTGACGCTGATCCGCATGACGCCCGACCTGATCTACGACCAGATGATCGGCATGGGCATGGCGAAGAAGATCGTCTTCTCCTATCTCGGCAATCCGGGCGTCGGCCTGCTCAGGCGCGTTCGAGACGCCATCGAAAACGGCTTTCCGCGCGAGATCGAGGTCGAGGAACACAGCCACGCCGGCATGGCCAACGCCTATGAGGCGGGCGCGGCCGGCCTGCCCTGCGCGGTGTTTCGCGGCTATCGCGGCGCCGGCCTTGCCGCGGTCAACCCGAACATCAGATCCGTCACCTGCCCGTTCACCGGCGAGGTGCTTGCCGCTGTTCCGGCGATCCGGCCCGACGTCACCTTCATCCACGCACAGAAGGCCGATAGGATGGGCAATGTGCTGGTCGAAGGCATCATCGGTATCCAGAAGGAAGCCGTGCTCGCGGCCAGGCGCGCCGTGGTGACCGTCGAGGAAGTGGTCGACAATTTCGACGACCTCCACCCCAACCTCACCGTGCTGCCGAGTTGGACGATCGCCGCGATCGCGGTCGTGCCCGGCGGCTCGCATCCCTCCTACACGCATGGCTATTACGAGCGCGACAACGCCGCCTATCTCGAATGGGACGAGATCGCCGCCGACCGCGACCGCTTCCAGGCATGGATCAGGAAGAACGTCATAGAGAGCAGCGCCGACGACTTCGCCGCCCGCGTCGAGCATCTGAGGAAAGCCGCATGAGCGAGGATTTGGGCTTTACTCCCAACGAGATGATGACGATCGCCGCCAGCCGCGCGCTGAGAAACGACGATGTCTGCTTCGTCGGCATCGGCGCGCCGTCGGCCGCCTGCAACGTCGCGCGGCTGACGCATGCTCCGGACATCACGCTGATCTACGAAAGCGGCACGATCGGCACCGCGCCGGACGTTCTGCCGTTGTCGATCGGCGACGGCGAGTTGTGCGAGACGGCGGTCACCACGGTCGCGGTGCCGGAGATGTTCCGCTACTGGCTGCAGGGCGGCCGCATGTCGATCGGTTTCCTCGGTGCCGCCCAGCTCGACAAGTTCGGCAACATCAACACCACGGTGATCGGCGACTACGCGCATCCCAAGACCCGCCTTCCCGGCGGCGGTGGCGCGCCGGAGATCGCCACCTCGTCGAGAGAGGTCTACATCACCATGGCGCAGTCGAAGCGCGGTATGGTCGAGAAGATCGACTTCTTCACCTCCTTCGGCCACGGCGAAGGCGGCGACCACCGCAAGCGCCTCGGCATCGACACGGCGGGGCCGACCTTGTTGATCACCGACCTCGCCATCTGGAAGCCGGACCCGGTGAGCAAGGAATTCACCGTGGTGTCGCTGCATCCCGGCGTCACCCGCGAAGAGGTGCAGGCGACCTGTGGCTGGGTCGTAAAGTTCGCCGAGGCGCTTGACGAGACGCCGGCGCCGACAGAACTCGAGCTGAAGACATTGCGCGACCTGCAGGCCCGCACCAAGGCCGCGCATGCGGGAATCGCCAAAGGGAAAGCTGCATAAATGACTGACGCCTTCATCTGCGATTACATCCGCACGCCGATCGGCCGCTTCGGCGGCGCCCTGTCCTCGGTGCGCGCCGACGACCTCGCCGCAGTCCCGCTGAAAGCACTCATTGAGCGCAACCCGCGTGTCAACTGGGCGGCTGTCGACGACGTCGTCTATGGCTGCGCCAACCAGGCCGGCGAGGACAACCGCAACGTCGCCCGCATGGCGCTGCTGCTTGCCGACCTGCCCCAGGACATTCCGGGCTCGACCGTCAACCGTCTCTGCGGCTCCGGCATGGACGCCGTCACCATCGCCGCGCGCGCCATCAAGGCCGGCGAGGCCGAGCTGATGATTGCCGGCGGGGTGGAATCGATGAGCCGCGCGCCTTTCGTCATGCCGAAGGCCGACGCCGCCTTCTCGCGCAACGCCGAGATCCACGACACCACCATCGGCTGGCGCTTCATCAATCCGCTGATGAAGAAGCAGTATGGCGTCGATTCCATGCCGGAGACCGGCGAGAACGTCGCCGAGGATTTTTCCGTCAGCAGAGCCGACCAGGACGCCTTTGCCGCGCGCAGCCAGGACAAGGCGGTCGCGGCGCAAGCCAACGGCCGGTTGGCGAAGGAGATCACGCCGGTGACGATCCCGCAGAAGAAGGGCGACCCGGTCGTCGTCGCGAAGGACGAGCATCCCCGCGCCGGCACGACCGTCGAGGCCCTGGCCAAGCTGCCGACGCCGTTCCGCGAGCGCGGCACCGTGACCGCCGGCAATGCCTCCGGCGTCAATGACGGCGCGGCCGCCCTCATCGTCGCTTCGGAAGCGGCGGCGAAGAAACATGGCCTGACGCCGATCGCCCGCATCCTCGGCGGCGCTGTGGCCGGCGTCGCGCCGCGCATCATGGGCATCGGCCCGGCACCGGCGACGAAAAAGCTCTGCGCCCGTCTTGGCCTGACGCCCGACCGGTTCGATGTCGTCGAATTGAACGAAGCCTTCGCCTCGCAAGGCATCGCCGTGCTGCGCCAGCTCGGCATCGCCGAGGATGCCGCGCACGTCAATCCGAATGGCGGCGCGATCGCGCTTGGCCATCCTCTCGGCATGTCCGGCGCGCGCATCACCGGCACGGCGGCGCTGGAGCTGCGCGAGCGCGGCGGCAAGCTCGCTTTAGCCACCATGTGCATCGGCGTCGGTCAGGGCATCGCGGTCGCGCTGGAACGGGTTTGACAGCTCCGGCCGATCAATAAGGCAGGCCGACATAGTTTTCGGCGAGCGCCGTGGAGGCCGCCTTCGAATGCACGAGATAGTCGAGCTCGGCCTCCTGGATGCGCTGGCCGAACTCGCCGGTCTCGGGGAAGCGGTGCAGGATCGTCGTCATCCACCAGGAGAAGCGCACCGCCTTCCAGACCCGCGCCAGCGCCTTCGCTGAATAGGCGTCGAGCCCGGCTTCGGATTTGTCGGAATAGAATTCGCGAAGCCCGGCAAAGAGATAGCGCACATCGCTGGCGGCAAGGTTGAGGCCCTTGGCGCCTGTCGGCGGCACGATATGGGCGGCGTCGCCGACCAGGAACAGCCTGCCGAAGCGCATCGGCTCGGCGACGAAGGAGCGCAGCGGCGCGATCGATTTTTCGAAGGACGGCCCGGTGGTGACGGCCACCGCCGACTGCGGCGGCAGGCGCCGGCGCAACTCGTCCCAGAAACGGTCGTCGGACCAGGCCTCGACGCGCTCATCGGCGGGAACCTGCACGTAGTAGCGGCTGCGGCGCGGCGAGCGCATCGAGCAGAGCGCAAAACCCCGCTCGTGATTGGCGTAGATCAGCTCATGGTCGGCCGGCGGCACTTCAGCCAGCACGCCCAGCCAGCCGAACGGATACTGCCGTTCGAACGTCTTCAGCGCGCCCTCCGGCACCGACCTGCGGCTTGTGCCGTGATAGCCGTCGCAGCCGGCGATGAAGTCGCAGTCGACGCGATGCGTGACGCCGTCCTTGTCGTAAGTGACGAAAGGCGATGCGCCGGCAAAATCGTGCAGCGCCACATTCGAGGCCTCATAGACGGTGACGAGCCCCACCCCTTCGCGCTTGTCCATCAAATCATGCGTCACCTCGGTCTGCCCGTAGACGGTGACGTGCTTGCCGCCGGTCAGGCCAGTGAGGTCTATGCGGTGCAGACGCCCATCGAAGGCGAGCGAGATGCCGGAATGCGGCAGACCTTCGGCATGGAGTCTCTCCGCGGCGCCCGCCTCGCCAAGCAGGTCGACCGTGCCTTGCTCGAGCACGCCGGCGCGCACCCGTCCAAGCACATGCTCGCGGCTCGACCGCTCGAGGATGATTGTCTCGATACCGATGGTCGCGAGAAGCTGACCGAGCAGCAGGCCCGACGGTCCCGAGCCTACGATGACGACCTGCGAGCGCATCAAGTCCCTTCCCACATGTCGTTATCCCAAAACCGCTGCGCACTTTTGGGCGACAGCGTTAGTGCCCAAGGCTCTCGATCTGACCGGCGAGCTCCGCCGCAAGCCTCAGCGCGGCAGCCGTCGCCACCACCATCTGCGGCAGCAGAAGCCATTCCAGCGTCCAGGCTGCGCCCGAGCGCTCCTGCTCATGCACCAGCGTCTGGTAAATGCCGGAAAGCTGGCTTGCGTTGAAGCGGGCAAGTGCCACCAGCGCCTCTGCCTTCACCGGGTTCTGCTTGTGCGGCATGGCCGACGAGCCACCGCCACCCGAGAGCTCGATGTCGGTGCCGGCTTGCGCCATCAGCGCGACATCCTGGCCGAACTTGCCGAGGCTGCCGGTGACGAGCGACAGCCAGCCGGCGAAATCGGCCAGCGCGTCCCGCTGGCTATGCCATTGCGGCGCATCGCCGAGGCCGAGCTTCGCGGCAAGTGCCGCGCGTACTACCGGCGCTCTGTCGCCGAGCTTGTCGAGTGTGCCGGCCGCGCCGCCGAACTGCACCACGAGCAGCCGGCCGGCCAGTTGCTTCAAGCGCTGCTGGTGGCGCTCGAGTGGTGCCCGCCACGCAACGATCCGGTCGGCCACCGTGATTGGGATTGCCCGCTGCATGCGCGTCATCGCCGTCAGCGCCCTGCCCCCGAACTCCTGTTCGAGGCTGGCAAGGCGCACGATGTTTTCGCTGAGCAGTAGACCGATATGCTCGACCGCTTGGCGCAGCCTGAGCACCAGCGAGGTATCGATGACATCCTGGCTGGTCGCGCCGAAATGAACGAATTCGCGGTGCTGCCCGCCGACCGCCGCCCTGATCTGGCGCACCAGTTCCGGCACCACGACGCCGTCCTTGGCGACCCCTGCCCTCAGCTTGGCTGTGTCGGGCCGGAACGCGGCCAGCGCTTTGACGATCGCTGCCTCGGTATCACGCGAAACCACGCCGCATTCAGCTTCCGCCTCGGCCAGTGCCCTTTCGAAGGCGAGCATCGCGGCGATATCGGCTTCCAGGGAAAAATGCCTCGCCGCCTCCTCGTCGCCGAGCAGGCCGGAAAGCAGCGGATGATCGAAAGGCGAAACAGTCATGTCGGCCACGGTCAGCTGTCGAAGAAGACCGTCTCCTTCTCGCCCTGGAGGTGGACATCGAAGACGTAAGTGTCGCCCTGGCGCTCGGCGATCAGCGTCGGCACCCGCACGCGATGCTCGATGCGGGCAAGGATCGGATCCTCGGCATTGGCCTCCTCCTCGTCGGAGAAATAGAGCCGCGTGTTGAGGCCAATATTGATGCCGCGCGCCACGATCCACAGCGTGATGTGCGGCGCCATCAACCGGCCGTCGCGGAACGGCACGCGCCCGGGCTTGATCGTCTGGAACCGGCAAACGCCCGTTTCCATGTCGGTCGGTTGTCGGCCCCAGCCCAAAAAGTTCGGATCGGCCGCGCCGCGCAATTCGGCGGGCGAATTGTAGAGCCCGTTGGCGTCCGCCTGCCAGATCTCGACCAGCGCATCCTTGAGCGGCGTGCCGGTGCCATCGAGCACCCGGATGCGCAGTGCGACCCGCTCGCCCCTGGTCTGGTCGTTGACCATGGTCGAGCCAAGGTCGTTGTCGTAGACGCCGCCGATGCCGCAGAAATTCGGAGTCAGCCCAATATGGACATAGGGTCCGGCGGTCTGCGAGGGGCTCTCCTTCAGCCGGTCGAGCGACTGCGCCATCAATTGCCCTCCGGCCTGTTCTCGAACAGCGTCGAACGCCGCCCGCGCAGCACGATGTCGAACTTGTAGGCGAGCGCGTCCATCGGGATGGTCGACTGCATGTCGAGCGCGGCGATCAGCGCTTCGATGGCGGCCCTGTTGGAAATGCCGCCGACGATCGGGCAGCGCCAGATCAGCGGATCGCCTTCGAAATACATCTGCGTGATCAGCCGCTGCGCGAAGCCGTGGCCGAACACCGAAAAATGGATATGCGCCGGCCGCCAGTCGTTCGGGCCGTTCGGCCAGGGATAAGGACCCGGCCTAACCGTGCGAAAGGCGTAGCCGCCGTCCTCGGCGGTGATGGTGCGGCCGCAGCCGCCGAAATTCGGATCGAGCGGCGCCAGATACCCATCCTTCTTGTGGCGGTAGCGGCCGCCGGCATTGGCCTGCCAGAACTCGAGCAGCACGCCGGGCATGCCCCTGCCGCGCTCGTCGAGCACGCGTCCATGGACGATGATGCGCTCGCCGATGGCGCTTTCGCCCGGCCTGGCGAAATTGTGGATCAGGTCGTTGTCGAGCTCGCCGAGCATGGCATGGCCGAACACCGGGCCGGTCAGTTCCGACAACGTATTATCGAAGGCGATCAGCGCCTTCTGCGGCGAGCGCAGCACCGAGCTCTTGTAGCCCGGCGTGAAGGGCGGTGGGTGCCATTGGCGGTCGCGCTGGAAGAAGGCGCCGGTTTCCGGCGTCCGGTTGGAGCCGGGCTCAGGCATGCGTGTTCTCGCCTCCGTCCATCTGCGAGAACACCTCCTTGGCTATCCTGAAGGCGCGGTTGGCGGCCGGCACACCGGCATAGATCGCGACATGCAGGAAGGCCTCGCGGATGTCGTCGCGCGAGGCCCCCGTATTGGCGGTGGCGCGCACATGCATGGCGACCTCCTCGTCATGGCCGAGGGCAGCAAGCAGCGCCAGCGTCACGATCGAGCGCTCGCGTTTCGACAGGCCGGGTCGCGCCCACACCGTTCCCCAGGCAGCCTCGGTAATCAGCTGCTGGAACGGCCGATCGAAATCGGTCGCCGCATCCCCGGCTCGGTCGACATGCGGGTCGCCGAGCACGGAGCGGCGGACCTCCAGTCCGGTCCGGTAGCGGCTGGTGTTCTTGGGGTCGTCATCCATGGGCATGCTTTTCCGAAGGCAACGAGGCGACGAAGTCGCGGATCAAGGCGGTGAGCGCGTCGGGCTGCTCGATGCAGGGGATATGCCCGGCGCCGCGGATTACCTCGAAGCGCGCGCCGGGGATCAGGTCGGCCAGCGCGCGGACCAGATCGGGCGGCGTCGAGCCGTCCTGGTCGCCGACGATGCAAAGCGTCGGCACCGCGATGCGGCGCGCGCTGTCGGTGAAATCGGCGTCGCGGACCGCCATGCAGGTGCCGATATAGCCGGGCAGCGCCTGCCTAACGAGCATGTTGCGGCAGCCGGCAAGCTCGGCTGCGCGATCGGTATGGAAATCCGGCGTGAACCACACTTTCAGCACGCCGGCGGCGATCGCCTCGATGCCGTCGCGCTCGATCGTCGCGATGCGCGCGTTCCAGCTTTCGGCGGTGCCTATTCTGCGCGCGGTGTCGCTGAGGATCAGCGCCTCGACGAGTTCGGGCCGCCGCGCATAGAGCCCTTGCGCCACCATGCCGCCGACCGAGAGGCCGAAGAGCACCACCTTGTCGAAGCCGAAGTGGTCGATGAGCGCGCTCAGATCGTCGACATGGTCGTCGATCGAGTGTACGCCGGCGCCGATATCGGAGAGCCCATGGCCGCGCTTGTCATAGACCAGCATCGGCATCTCGCCGGCAAGCCGCGCGACGACATCGTCCCAGATCCGGAAGTCGGTGCCGAGCGAATTGATGAAGATGATCGGGCGCGAAGTGCCGGTCGCATCGATGACGCGGTGGTGCAGCGTGATGCCGCCTATGCTGACGAATGGCACGGTTTTCGATCCTCCAAGGTGACATTGCACCAGTTGGCGGTTCAAGAAAATGATATTTGGCCGCGTTTCATTCACTTCGCCGTTCTGGCATTACCGCTCGTCCGAGAGCCACGGATAGCAATGACCTCAAAACGCAACGTCCTTTTCATCATGTGCGACCAGCTGCGGTTCGATTATCTCAGCTGCGCCGGCCACAAGAGCCTGAAGACGCCGAACGTCGACCGGCTCGCCAGCCGCGGCGTGCGCTTCACCAACGCCTATGTGCAGTCGACGGTCTGCGGTCCCTCGCGCATGAGCGCCTATACCGGCCGCTATGTGCGCTCGCACGGCTCAACGCATAATGGCGTGCCGCTGAGGGTCGGCGAGCCGACGCTGGGCGATCATCTGCGCGAAATCGGCGTGCGCTGCGCGCTCATCGGCAAGACGCATATGACAGCCGACGAGGAAGGCATGGAGCGCCTCGGCATCGCCAGGGATTCCATCATCGGCGTGCGTGTCGCCGAATGCGGCTTCGAGCCGTTCGAGCGCGACGACGGCCTGCATCCCTCGACCAGTTACGACCCCGATCCGGCCTATGACAGCTATCTGCGCGAGCACGGCTTCGACGCCGGAAATCCATGGGAGCATTGGGCCAATTCCGGCGAAGGCGAGAACGGCGAGAATTTCAGCGGCTGGCTGCTCGTCCATGCCGACAAGCCCGCGCGCATCCCGGACAAGCACTCCGAAACGCCCTACATGACCCGCCGCGCCATGCGCTTCATCGAGGAAGCCGAAGCTAAGGGCGAGGCCTGGTGCGCGCATCTTTCCTACATCAAGCCGCACTGGCCCTATATCGTGCCGGCGCCTTATCACGACATGTACGGCAAGGCGGATATCCAGCCGCCGATCCGCAGCGAGGCCGAGCGCGCCTCGCCAAATCCGATCTTCGAGGCCTTCCTGCAGGAGCGCTACTCGAAGAACTTCTCTCGCGACCAGGTCCGCGAGACGGTCATCCCCTGCTACATGGGCCTGATCAGGCAGATCGACGACCAGCTCGGCCACCTGTTCGACTTCATGGAGGAGCGCGGCCTGTTCGAGAACACGTTGATCGTCTTCACTTCCGACCACGGCGACTATCTCGGCGACCACTGGCTCGGCGAAAAATACCTGTTCCACGATGTCGCGGTGAAGGTGCCGATGATCGTCTACGATCCGCGCCGGGAAGCCGACGCCACACGCGGAACCAGCTCGGACGCGCTGATCGAGATGATCGATCTGGCGCCGACCTTCCTCGACTACCTAGGCGGCAAGGCCAAGCCGCATATCCTCGAAGGCCGCTCGCTGCTGCCGCTCACCTCCGGCGAACGGAAAAACCTGCGCAACTTTGCCGTCAGCGAATATGACTATAGCGGCGACGCGGCGCGGCTGAAGCTCGGCATGCCGGTGTCGGACTGCAAGCTCTACATGGTCACCGACGGCCGCTTCAAACTCGTCCATGGCGAAGGTGTGGAGCCGATGCTCTTCGATCTCCGGAACGATCCTGGCGAACTGCGCGATCTCGGCCGGGAGCCGTCGGCGGCGCCCGAGATCGAGCGGCTGCGAAGAGCGCTGATCCGCTGGCTGGCGCTGCCCAACAACCGCATCACCGTCCCCGACGAATGGCTGACCGAAATCGACGACAAGATCGAACATTTCGATCCGATCGTCGGCTCCGGCGTGCTCATCGGCTATTGGGACGAGGCCGAGCTTGCAGAGCAGCAGGAGGCGCGCCGCCGCTGGCTGGCAAGCCGCGCCGGCAAGTAGGACGCCCGCTATCCCAGAGTGAGCCCCGCCTTCCTCGCCTCCTCGCGCAGGAAGGGCAGGCCGACCTCGATGACGTCGCGCGGGTCTTCCGCCACCGGCCGCCACACGGCGAGCCCGCCGGCGATGTCGACATCGACATGGTTCATGCTTTCGAGCGTGATCGGGCCCTCATAGCCGATGTCGGCGATAGCCTTCATGCAGGCCGCCCAGTTGAGCATGCCGCGCCCGGGCACGCCGCGATTGGCCTCCGACACATGCACGTAGCCGAGAAAGGGCGCCGCCGCCTCGAAGCCGGCGGCAAAGCTCTCCTCCTCGATATGCATGTGATAGGTGTCGAGATGGATGAAGATGTTGTCGGCGCCGATCCGCTCGATGACCCGCGCCGCGTCGATGCCGCGGTTGATGAGATGCGTCTCGTAGCGGTTGCAGGGCTCGATGCCGAGCTTCAGGCTGCGTGACTTCGCCGACTTCGCCGCGCGTTCGAGGAAGCGGCAGATACCATCGATCTCCCTTTGCGTCGGCGCCCGCCCGGTCGTCTTGCCGATCGTACCGTAGGTGACGCCGCCAAGCGCCTCGGCGCCCACCTCGTTGCAGACCTTGAAGGCCGGCTGCAGGAAGTCCAGCGCTTCCTCCGGCCGCTCGACCACGTCGAGCGACCGCGGCAGTCCGAGCGAGGGGATGAGCTCGACGCCATAGTGGTTGGCGAAGCCGCGTGTGCGCTTGGTGTCGATCTCCTCAGGGCGAAGCAGCGGGATTTCCATCAGGCCGATGCCGAGCTCCTTCAGCCGGTCCATCTGCGGCTCGATGCGAGCAAGGTCCCAGACCGGCGCGATGGCGAAAGTGTGCAGTCCGAAGGTATTCATATCAGCCTCGTTGTTCATGCGCCGCCGCGGCGGCTATGTCGCCGCCGCCGACGATGCGGCTGACGACTTCGTTCATATTGGTCCTGGCGGTGACGAGATCGGCGTCCGCCCTGCCATGCCGCAGAACGACGATGCGGTCGGTGACCGACAGCACGTCGTTCAGCCGGTGCGAGATCAGGATGACGGCGATGCCTTCCGACTTCAGCCGCCGGATGAGATCGAGCACGCTCTGCACCTCGCGCACGGCAAGGGCCGCCGTCGGCTCATCCATGATCACGAGCTTCGGATTGAAGGTGAGCGCCCGCGCGATCGCCACCGTCTGCTGCTGTCCACCGGAGAACGAACCGACCGACCGGTTTATCGACGGCAGATGCGCGCCCAACCGCTCGATCATTTTCGCGGCCTGGCGATCCATCTCGCTTTTGTCGACGAAGCCGGGGAACAGTCCGAACAGCCGTTTCGTCGGCTCGCGCCCAAGGAAGATGTTGGAAGCCACATCCTGCTGCTTGGCCAAAGACAGATCCTGGTAGATCATCTCGATGCCCAGACGTCGGCGCTGGCCGGGGTCGAGGGCGAGGATGTCCTTGCCGTCGAACTCAATCGAGCCCATGTCGGCGCGGTAGATGCCGGTGATGGTCTTCATCAGCGTCGACTTGCCGGCGCCGTTGTCGCCGACCAGCCCGACCACCTCGCCAGCCGCGACCGAGAGATCGACGCCATGCAGCACGTCGACGGCGCCGAAGCTTTTGCGGATGCCATGAAGCGAAAGCAGCGTCATACGCGCGACTCCTTCCGCACCTGGTACTGGTCGATGAAGACGGCGAGGATCAGCACCGCGCCGATCGCCATTTGCTGGTAGTAGGACTGCACCGCGAGCAGCGTCAGCCCGTTCTGTAAGACGCCCATGATCAGCGCCCCGATCATCGTGCCGAGGATCGAGGCACGGCCGCCGAACAGGTTGGTGCCGCCGATGATCGCCGCCGTGATGGCGGTGAGCTCGTAGTTGATGCCGGCGGTCGGGTCACCGGCATTGACGCGGGCGGTGAAGAGCAGGCCGGCGAGGCCGGCGAGCGCGCCGGAGAGCGTGTAGATGATGCGGCGATGATGCTCGACGCGGATGCCGGCGGCGCGCGCGGCGCCCTCGCTGTCGCCGAGCGCCAGCGTGTGGCGGCCGAAGCGTGTATAGGCGAGCACCGCGTGCGCGACGATCGCGGTCAGCACGAAGATGATGACCGGCATCGGAATGCCGAGCGGCCTGCCCTGCCCGATATAGACGATCTCGGCCGGCAGGCCGTAGATCGCCCTGCCCTGCGAGATGACGAGCGCCAGCCCGCGCGCCAGGCCAAGCATGCCGAGCGTGACGATGAAGGCCGGCACGAAGGCGCGGGTAACGAGCTGTCCGTTGATGTAGCCGGCAATCGCGCCGGCAAGGATGCAGGCGATCACCGCGAAGATCGACGGCCAGCCGAGATTGACGGCGACGAAGGCTCCCGCAACGCCGGCAAGCCCCATGACCGAGCCGAGCGACAGATCGAGCCCGCCTGAGCCGACGACGAAGGTGGCCGCGATCGCGAGCACACCGATCGTCGATGTGGCGAGCAGGATGTTGAGAAAGTTGCTGAGCGACAGGAAGAAGGGCGACAGCAGCGCCATCGCGGCGCTCAGCAAGACAAGCACCAGCAGCGACTCCAGCCTGATGTGGAGCCTCTCGACGGATGCGCGCTGCACCCGAGCCCAGAAGCCGGGCGCCGTTGTTTCAGAAGCCATTTTTCACCCTTCGGTAGGGGAGTAAGGCAGTAGGGATTAGGCAGTAGGCAGGGACCAGGCATGTCCTGTCCCTCAGACCGCATCACCTACTCGCCTGCTACCCTACTGCCTAATCCCTACTGCCTATTCCCTTATTTTACATATTGCAGCATCGGCTCCTTGCCGGCGTCGAGCATGTCCTTGGTCAGCACCAGGGTGGGCACGGCGATGCTTTCCTCGACCTTCTCGCCGGCGAGCGCCTTCTTGACGTTCTCGACCGCCTGCTTGCCGACCAGATAGGGAAGCTGCGCGACGGAAGCGTTGAGGCGCCCTTCCTTGATCGACTTCACCGCATCGACATTGCCGTCGACGCCGATCATCGTCACCTGCTCACCCTTGCCGGCCGCGTAGACCGATTCCACCGCGCCCAGCGCCATGGTGTCATTGGCAGAGAAGATGGCGACGAGATCGGGGTGCGCGGTCAGCGTGTCGGTCGCGATCGAGGCCGCCTTGCCGCGATCCCAGTCGCCCGGCAGCGAAGCGACGATCTCCAGCCCCGGCGCCAGTTCCTTCAGCTTGTCGGCAAAGCCCTTGGCGCGCTTCTCGCCGGTGATGTTGCCGGAGAGCCCCTCGATCACCAGCACCGGCCCCTTGGCGTCCTTGCCGAGCTTGGAGACGAGGTATTCGGCTCCTTGGGCACCGGCCGCGACATTGTCGGAGCCGATGTGGAAGGTGACCTTGACGCCTTCCTTGTCGAGCACCGCCTGGTCAAGATTGTTGTCGAGGTCGACGATCTTCATGCCTGAGGCCTGCGCCGACTTCAGGCAGGGCAAAAGGTTGGTCGAGTTGATGGCCGCGGTGATCATCGCCACCGGCTTGCGCTCGAGCATCGTGTTGCAGAGGTTGAGCTGCGGCTCGGCCGCCTGGTCGCTTTCGGCCGCCTGCTGGAAGTACTTCACGCCGGCTTCCTTGGCGCCGTCCGCGACGCCCTGGGCCATCGCGCCCCAGAACGGATTGGCCAAGGTCTTCATCAGCACGCCGTATTCGCCATCCTCAGCCTTGGCGACACCGATGGCCGAAAATGCCAGAGCCACGCCCAAGGCAAGGGTAAATCGATTTATCTTCAGGATAAGCGATGTCATTCCAGTCCTCCGTTGATCTTGCACCGGATGCCTCGGCCAGGGCCGGCGCTTTCTTCCGTTGTCGACAATGGGGGCTATTGTCGGTCTCCTCCCCCGGAATGCGGGACGCTGCCTGGCGAGCCAACGGATTCCCGCATCAACACCTTGCAAGGCTCGAGCCGCGCCCTCGGTGGGCCGCGCTCGCCTTCGATCCTGCGAAACAAAACCTCCATCGCGTTGCCGGCGATCTCGCGCACCGGCTGCACCACGGCGGCAATCGCCGGCCACGTCACCTGCATCCATTCGGCGTCGTCGAAGCCGACCAGCGAGATGTCGTTCGGGCAATGCCAGCCGCGCCGCCGGAACTCCGACAGCGCCACCAGCGTGCCTTTGAGGAACAGCGAATAGACCGCCGTCGGCCGGTCGCCGCCGGCTTCCCGCTTGCTGAAATAGTCGTGAAGCAGCGCCCGCAAAGGTCCGACATCGCTTTCGCAGAGCACGACGTCGATGCGGATGTCGGGTGCAAGCTTGAGTGCCGTGTTGCGAAACCCTTCGAGGCGGGCGCGCACCGTCGCCGCCTGCTGGCCGAGGCCGACGACAAGGATGTGGCGATGGCCGTGGCCGACAAGCGCGCGCGCCACTTCGGCGCTTGCCGCCGCGCTGTCTGCCGAAACCGTGTCGAAGGCGTCATCGGCAAGCACGCGGTCGATCAGCACGCCGGTCATACCGTTCGCCTTCATGAAACCGGCCGCCGGTCCGTGCTCGTTGCGCACCGGCGCTAGCACGACGCCGGCGACGCGCCAATCATGCATGCGGGCAAGGATCTCCTTCTCGCGCGCTTCCGATTCACGGCTGGAGGCAGCGACCAGCGTATAGCCGCGCTGCTCGGCGAAGCCTTCGAGCTCGCTGACCATCTGGCCGAAGAACTCGCTTTCGAACTCGGGCATGATGGCACCGATGATACGACGCTTGGCACGCCGCATATCCGAGGCGAGCGGGTCGACGCGGTAGCCGAGCAGTTCGACGGCATCAAGGACGCGCTGAGCGTTTTCCGGCTTCACCGTGGTGACGCCGGAAAGGACCTTGGAGACGGTGGCGGCGGACACGCCCGCATGGCTTGCCACGTCGTGGATCGACGGGCGCCGCTGTTGGGCTTCCTTCTGCGCCATTGGCTTCCTCCCAAGAGCGGGCAGCCACTTTGCCGCCATCGTCAAAGTAACCGATAAATCGATTTTTCGCTATTGTAAATCGTTTCATCCGGGATAAAACACGGACGTGATTGACGCGATCCAATCACACTGGGAGGATGAACCATGTCCGACAAGTCCTTGCCGCTGGTCATCAGCGCGCCCGAACCGCGCACGCTCGACCTGATCTTCACGCCACCGCAGCTGGCCCTTTTTCGCAGAAAATATCGCATCGTCGAAACAACGCCCGAAGGCGTCTCAAAGTTGCCGGCAGACGTACTGGCCGAAGCGCGCTACATCGTCGGCCAGCCGCCGATCGCGCCTCAGACGCTGGAGAAATTAAAGGCGCTGCGCTGTATCTTCAACGTCGAGACCAACCTCATCAACAACATGCCCTATGAGACGCTGTTCGCCCGCGGCATCCACGTCGTCACCACCGGGCTGGTCTTCGCCGAGCCGGTCGCGGAGCTCGGTCTTGCCATGGCGCTCAACCTGGCGCGCGACATCGTCGATGCCGACCTCGCCTTCCGGCAAGGCAAGGAGCTGTGGGGCGGCGACGGCAACCAGACGGCACGCCTTCTTTCCGGAGCCGATGTCGGCATCATCGGCTTCGGCGATCTTGGCCGAGCGCTCAATCGACTGCTGACCGGCTTCCGCACCCGCACCAGGGTCTTCGATCCCTGGCTGCCGCCGTCGATCCTCGTCGACAATGGCGTCGACCCGGCATCGCTGGATGACGTGCTATCGCAGAGCGATTTCGTTTTCGTCGTCGCCTCGGTGACCAGCGAGAACCAAGGTTTCCTCGGCGCCGACGCCTTCGCCAAGATGCGCAAAGGGGCTGCCTTCATCCTGCTGAGCCGCGCCGGCGTCGTCGATTTCCCGGCCTTGATGGAGGCCGTGCGAAGCGGCCATATCGTTGCCGCCAGCGACGTCTTCCCGGAAGAGCCGCTGGCGAAAAAGCATCCGGTGCGCGCCCTGCCCGGTTTCCTGCGCTCGGCCCACCGCGCCGGCGCGCTCGACGTCGCCTTCAAGCGCATGGGCGACATGGTGCTGGAAGACATGGACCTCGTCGATCGCGGCCTGCCGCCGATGCGCTCCAAGCGCGCCGAGCGCGAGACCGTTTCCCGGATGCGCTCCAAGCCGGTCGACAGGAACTGAGCGCGCCTGTCGCCTGGAGCCGGCTGCGTTCCTGCCGATGATTGCTTGCCGGCGTAGTGCAAGCAAACTTAATGGCGGACGATGGGAAAGTTCGGCCCTCGTCGGCGCGTCTATTCAGAATCTTTTTCTGCATTGCAGGGGAATAGAGGAACCTTGATCCAGACCTTCCGTTGGTAATCCGATCGTTTCTCGAACGATCCGGAGAAACAGGAGGTCTATGTCATGAACGTCAAGATGATATGCTTCAGCGCGGTGGCGCTTTCGATGGTTGCGGGCTCCGCGCTTGCTGCCGCTTCGGGTTCCGGCACGTCGGCACTCGACGATCCAGCCAAGATGCAGCCCTTCTATACCGACTCCAGCATGAAGACGATGGTCAGCAAGGACGCCTTCACAAAGGCGTGGAAGGCACTTTCGCCCGAGGATCAAAAGGCGATGATGACGGCGTGTGCGGACGAGGCCAAGAACGCCAACGCAGCCAACACCCATCCGGAGTTCTGCAGCAGCGTCAAGGAGAATGGCGGCAGCAAGTAGCGGCCCGCGCAGGCGCATATACGGCCCCGTTCGCGGGGCCGTTTTTACATGATCAACGGCTTGGCGGTGAGGCCTCGGTCGGAATGCGGCTGGCGGCCATCACATCGTCGCGGTTCGCATGTTTGTCGACTGCGCCGAAATTCGCCTCCAGCCAGGCAATTGCGCTGGCGACATCGGCAATGGCGAAGCGTGCCGCGGTCTCGCCTTGCGGCTTCACGCGGATCGAGATCCCGCCCGCGGCATTGACGGTCTCAAAACCGTTTTCATCGGACGTGTCGTCGCCGAGGAACACCGGCCGCCTGCCGCTGAACGGATCGAGCTGCATGAAGCGCCGGATCGCGGCGCCCTTGGCCGCTTCCAGCGGCATCAGCTCGACGCCGGCGTTGCCGGCAATCACCCGGTAGCCTTTTGGCAGCCGGGCAAGCGCCGCCGCTTCGACCAGTTCGGTCGCGCGGATGAGCAAATGCGGCGCCGCCCTTGTGTGGATGGCCAATACCGGGCCCTTGCGCTCGACATAGACGGCCTGGCTTGCCAGCTCCAGCTCGATCTCGTCGGCAAGTGCGGCCATATCTGCCGGCTCGTCGGCGGCCTCGATCTGCCCGTCCGGCGTCAACCTGTGCTCCAGCCCGTAGAGACCGGCGATCCGCAGCTTCAAGGGATCGAACAGTCCATCGACAGCCGCGATCGAGCGGCCGGTGATGAAGGCGAGCGCGCCGTCCAGCCGGCGCTCGACCGTCTCCAGGAGGAGCCGCAGGTCGTCGCTGACCGACACGCTATCGGGATGTGCGGCATGCTCCAGCAGAGTGCCGTCAATGTCGAGGAAGAGCGCCCACCGGCCGTCGGGAAGGCGCGGCGTCAAATCTGTCTGAATATTCATCGGTATCCGGCTGCCTGTTTGCGTTCGAATATGGAGACGACATTGTCGCCGTTGGCGATCGCCGGCCGTTCGGATAATGCGGTGACCCGGTCGAGCTCGCCGCGCTTCCTCAGCCGCGCCGCGTCGAGCAGCATGCTGCCGGCCCAGCGATAGACGTTATTGTCGCGCACGATCTCGCGCATGCGCCGCATGCGCTCGCGCTGCTCGTCGGGCCCCATGATCAGCGCCTGACGCATGGCTTCGCTCATCATCGCCGCGTCGTAAGGATTGACGATGAGCGCTTCCAGCAATTCACGCGAGGCGCCGGCAAACGTGCTGAGCAGGAGCACGCCCTCTTCGTCGTCGCGCGCGGCGACGAATTCCTTGGCCACGAGGTTCATGCCGTCATGCAGGCTGGTGACCAGGCAGATGTCGGCCGCGCGGTAGATCTTGTAGACGTCCTTCTGCGAGTGATGCTCGGCCACGAGCACGACCGGGCGATAGCTGCCGCTGCCGTAGCGCTCGTTGAGTTCCTCGGCGAGGCGCTGGCATTCCTCATGCAGATGCTTATAGGCCGGCAACGTGCCCCGGCTCGGTGCGGCGATCTGCAGGAACACCGCCTTGCCGATCATTTCGGGGTAGCGGATGAACAGTTCCTCCAGCGCATGGAAGCGGTCGAGAATGCCCTTGGTGTAGTCGAGCCGCTCGACGCCGACGCACAGCTTGGCGTCGGCGGGAATCCCGAACCGCTCGCGGATGTGCGCGCGGCATTCCTCGACCGGCGGCAGGCTCTTCAGCAGCTGGACGGGCCATTCGATGGAGATCGGATAGGCGTGGACCAACGTCGTCTGGCCGCCATAGGACACCGCGGCATCCGCCCGTTCGATCCGGCTTTCCATGAAGCGGTCGACGCTCTCGGTGAAGTTGTTGGCATGGAACTGGGTGTGGAAGCCGATGATCGAGCTGCCCAGCAGCCCGTCCAGGATGCGCTCGCGCCACGGACAGATGCTGAACACTTCCGAGTTCGGCCACGGAATGTGCCAGAACGTGATGACGATCGCCTCGGGCAGGCGTTCGCGGATCATGCGCGGCAGAAGCGCGAAATGATAATCCTGGACCAGCACGATCGGCCGCTCGTTGCGGGCCTCGGCAACCACCGTATCGGCGAATTTGCGGTTGACGGCCTCATAGGCCTCCCAGTCCGACTCGCGGAAGATCGGTCGGGTGAAGGCGATATGGCAGAGCGGCCACAGCCCTTCATTGGCGAAGCCGAGATAATAGCCCTGGTATTCCTCTTCGGTCAGCCAGACCCGGCGCAGCGCATAGGATGGATTTTCGGGCGGCACCTGCACGCGGTCGTCGCCGTCGACCACCTGACGGTCCGCGCTTCCGCCGCCATAGGCGATCCAGGTGCCGGCACAGGCGCGCGTGATCGGCTCCAGCGCCGAGACCAGTCCGCTCGCCGGCACGACGAGCTGGACATCGCCGTTCTTGTCCTCATTGTGGATGTAAGGCTCGCGGTTGGAAACGACGATGACCTGCGCGTCCGGCAGATCCTCGGCAAGAATCTTGCGCAGCGTCTCCGGTGACCAGGTGACGAGGGCAGCGTCCACCGACTGCCCGTTCTTCTCGACCTCGCGCAACACCTTGCGCGCGGCTTCCGAAGCGACGTCGTCACCGAAAGAAGGCGAGTTCACAACCTTGGAATGCTGACGACGGTGCCTGGATACTGAAATGAAGATCGCGAAAGCGGAAAGTCCCAGACTCGCCAGAATAAGGACCCACAAGAGGTCGACGCCATACTGTGCCATTGAATGCCAGGTTGCCTCCGGCTGTCCGCTATTTTGTTTTTCGTTCTTGCCGGCTGCGGACCGGTAGGGCCGGTACGGGTCTGCAACGCATAAGGCAGGCATCGGTTCCGACATTTTTCGATTGCGGGACACGGAGTTGCACTACTTTGTTCCAATGCATGTTGCCCAAGCGCGCAGCGGTCTGGGAGAACGACATGCACAGAAACAAAATTCGAAGCGCGTCGCCTAAGTCCGTTGCGCCGCGACGCGCCTCAGGTTCGTACGATGAGCGGCACCATGCCCTCATGCCGGTCGGCAAGGAAGGCGACGACCCGGTCGCCGACCCGCTGGAAGGTCAGGTCGATGGATTTGTCGCCGACGGTCAGATGCCGGAGCGTGAGTGTGTCGATGCCGGCCGGCAGCCTTGGGCGCGTAATGTGCAATTCGCCCTCCCAGCCATCGATTTCCAGGCCGAGGCAGGCTTGCATCAGCATGAAGGTGGAACCTGCCGACCAGGCCTGCGGCAGGCAGGCGACAGGATAGGCGATCGGCGCCTCGCCCGGCGCCCGGATGAAGCCGCAGAACAACTCCGGTAGCCGCATGTTGAAGTGCACGGCCGACTCGAAAGTGCCGCTCATCAGCCGCACCACGCTGTCGCGTTCGCCGTAGCGCGCCAGGCCGACGCCGCAAAGCGCGGTGTCATGCGGCCAGATCGAGCCGTTGTGGTATGACATCGGGTTGAAGAACACCGCGTCGTCGGCGAGCGTCCTCAACCCCCAGCCGGAATGGAAAGAGGCCGAGAGCAGTTGGTCGGCGACCATCTTTGCGCGCTCCGGCTGCGGCAGTCCGACATAGAGGAGGTGACCGGCGTTGGAAGTACGGACCTCGCAGGGTTTGCCCTCGCCGTCGATGGCCAGGGCGTAGAAGTTGAGATCGTCTATCCAGAAATCGCGTTCGACGGCGACCCGCATTTCTTCGGCGCGGTTTTCCCAATGCTCGGCCTCGGCATACTCGCCGCGGCGGCGCGCCAGCGCTGCTAGCCCCCGGTAGGCGGCAAAGACATAGCCCTGCACCTCGACCAGGGCGATCGGCCCTTTGGGAATACGTCCGTCGGCATGGAAGACCGAGTCGATGCTGTCCTTCCAGCCCTGGTTGGCGAGGCCGGACTCGGCCGCGCGCTGGTAAGTGACGAAACCCGTTGCCCGGCTTGCCTCTTCCGTCCATTCGGCGGCCGCCTTGAGCGATGGCCAGAGCTTGTCGATGAAAGCCATGTCGCCGGTGCGGTCGGCATAGGCGCAGGCGAGATGAATGTAGAGTGGGGTCGTGTCGACGCCGCCATAATAGCGGCCGAAGGGAAGCTCGCGCAGCGCCGCCATCTCGCCCTTGCGCGTCTCGTGCATGATCTTGCCCGGCTGGGAATCGATGAAAGGCGAGGTCTCGGTCGCCTGGTGCTCGGCGAGAAAGGCCAGCACGCCGCGCGCCAGGCCGGGATTGAGCCACAGCATCTGCAGGCCCGAGATCACGCCGTCGCGGCCGAAGGCCGTCGAGAACCAGGGGATGCCGGCATAGGGATAGGGCCCGGTCGCGAGCTCGGTCGTGAGCAGGGCGACATCGGCGCGGGCGCGCTCGACCCAGTCGTTGAAGACGCGGCCGGAACTGCGCACGGTGGCGCCATGCCGGCGCTTGGCGCGCATGCCGAAACGCGCGCGGGCGGCGGCGGCGCGGAAACGGTCGCGCCCGGGCGTGTCGGCGATCTCGGGACCGACCTCGACATACAGCACCTTGCTGCTGCGCTTGGTGACCGCGATCAGGAAGTCGGCGCGATTGTCGTGCAGCTGGTCGGGAGCTTGCGAGAAGGAGATGGCCGACAGGCGCGGCAAGCCGTCGAGGCCGTCATAGCCGAGCAGCACCGAAGCCTTGTCGGTTCTGGCGACATGGACCGTTCCGCGCCTTGGCCGCGTCGACCCGCGCACCTCGAACATGTCGCGGAAGTCGGCAGCGAAATGCAGCGACACGGCAATGGTGGAGTGCTCGCGGCTGTAGTTGGAAAGCGTGATCCGTTCGAACAGCCTGTCCTGCCAGATCAGTCTGACGCGCTCGATATGGATTGCGCCTTGCGGAATGTCACGGCCGGCGGCGCTCTGAATCGGCAGGTTGGTCAGGTTGCTGGTGAACAGCACATTATCCTGGCTGAGCGAGGCACCGAGCAGCGACATCTGCCTGCCGCCGACGGTCAGGCGGAATTCGGAAAGGACGCGGGTGTCGTCACGGAAGAAGCCGTCGCCGGCGCCCCTGATTTCGCCATAGGCGTCCGCGACGACAAAACAGTCGCCCTGCTTGAGCGCGAACAACCGATGTGGTTCCCGTGGCGCCGTTTCGTCCAGCGAGGCAAGGGCCACGGCGGGATCGAGCTTGCGCTCGTCGAGTTCCATCATTCAAAACCTCTTCGCTAGCTACGCCCCCCTAAGGCACACAATTCACGAAGCCTTGACCGCATGAGCACCGATCAGACGCATATAGGCGGCAAGGTAGTCGCGCGCCATCCTGGTGACCGAAAACCGCTTTTCGAAGACCGCCCTCACCTGCCGTCGATCAAGTTCGAGAAGCGCCGGCATCGCAGCGGCCGCGTCTTCGACCGTGTCGACGACGAAACCGGTCACGCCCTGGTCGATGATCTCCGGCAAGGCGCCGCAGTTCCAGGCGATCACCGGCGTGCCGCAGGCCATGGCCTCGATGGGAGCCAGGCCGAACGGCTCCGGCCAGTCGATGGGAAACAGCAGACCCGCGGCGTTGCCGAGAAACTCGGCCTTCTCGTCTTCCGCGATCTCGCCGACATAGTCGACGCGATCGCCGTCGATGAGCGCCTCGATCTGGTCGTGAAAATAGGCGCGGTCGTCGTCGCCGATCTTGGCCGCCAGCTTCAGCTTCAATCCCGAAAGCCGCGCGATCTCGATCGCGCGGTCCGGCCGCTTGTCGCGCGAAAGCCGTCCGAGAAAGGCCAGATAGGGCTCTCCGGCCGGCTTCTCATAGGTCAGCGGATAGGCATCGACCGGGATCCCATGGTGGATCGTCGCCAGCCAATTGGCGTCGGGCAGTCCCCGCTTCTGGCTGTGCGAGATGGAGATCATCGGAAAGCGCGGAAAGCGCCTGTAGGCCGGCGCAAGATCGACATAATCGAGCCTGCCATGCGGCGTCGTCACCGTCCGTTCCGCCATGTGCTCGAAGAACGGAAAATGCACGAAATGGCTGAGATGGAAATGGATGACGTCGAAATCGCCGGCCCGTTCGCGCACATCGCAGAGCATCGCCAGATGCGCCGCGATCTCCGATTTCTTCGGCCGCGGGTCGAGGCGGATCGCCTGGTCGCGCCCCGGCACCAGCCGCGCCGAGGTCTCGCTGTCGCCGCTCGCGAACAGCGTCACGTCGTGCCCCAGTTCCACCAGCGCTTCGGTGAGATAGAAGACGATCCGCTCCGTGCCGCCATAAAATCTCGGGGGGACGGATTCATAGAGCGGCGCGACATGGGCGATGCGCATGGGTTCCCTCAACTGTTGAGGGAAGCAAAATGCATCAGCCGCGAGATCGTTCCTCTCAATCGGCTGCAAGCGACAGGTTGGGCACGGAGGCCGCCGGCTAGACGGAGGCCTTCCGGCCGCGTCGCGAAAGAATATTCGCGACCAGCAACAGCAGGATGGAGAGCGCCATCATCAGAGTTGCCGCCGCGGTGATGGCAGGGCTGAGCTTCTCGCGCAGGCCGATGAACATTTCGAGCGGCATGGTGCGCTGGCTGGCGCTGGCGAGGAACTGCACCACCACCACTTCATCGAAAGAGGTGACGAAGGCGAAGGCGGCGCCCGAAAGCACGCCGGGCAGGATCAGCGGCAGCATCACCCGGAAGAAGGCCGTCAACGGCCTCGCGCCGGAGATCGCGGCGGCGCGCATCAGGTTGCGGTCGAAGCCGGTGAGGCTCGCGGCTACCGTCACCACGACGAACGGGCTGGCCAAAGCCGTATGCGCCAAAATGATGCCGGCATAGGTGCTGGCAAGTCCGATCCGCGCGTAGAAGAGATACGAGCCGACGGCCGTTATCACCACCGGCACTATCAGCGGCGACAGAAGCAGCGGCATGACGATGCGTCGCCCCGGGAATTTCTCGTCGGAAAGCGCGATCGCCGTCAGCGTGCCGAGCACGGTTGCAATGAAAGTCGTGCCGAAGGCGACGATCAGGCTGTTGCCGATCGCCGATTGCCAGCGCTGCGTGCCGAGCACAACCTCGTACCAGCGCGTCGATATCCCCTCCAGCGGGAAGATGAAGAAGGCGCCGCTGTTGAAGGAGAGCGGCACCGGGATGAGGATCGGCACCAGCAGGAAGAGGATGACCAGCCCGCACCAGATCCACAGCAGCGTGATGCGGATGCGTTCACCGACAGTTGGGTAAGGAGAAAGGAGCATGGCTACACCAGCTTCAGGCGGTCAAAGCCAAGGATACGGGCGAAGATGCCGAACAGCGCCAGCGTGAAGACGAGCAGGATGAAGGAGAGCGCCGCCGCCATCTCCCAGTTCAATTCGACATTGACGTAGTTGGCGATAAAGTTGCTGATCAGTTGGTCGCTGGCGCCGCCGATCAGCGCCGGCGTGATGTAGTAGCCGAGGCAAAGGATGAAGGTGAGCAGGCATCCGGCCATCACGCCGGGGAACACCTGCGGAAGATAGACGCGCCGGAAGGCGGTGAAGGGTTTTGCTCCCAGCGAATACGCCGCCTTCATTTGCGAGGGTTGGATGGTGCGCATGACGCTGTAGATCGGCAGCAGCGTGAACGGCAGCTGGATATGCGTCATGGCGATGATCAGTCCCATGCGGCTGTACATCAGGTCGAGCCGGTCGCTGGTGACGCCAAGCCAAAGCAACAGGTCATTGACCAGGCCGAATTTCTGCAGAAGCACCGTCCAGGCGGCGGTGCGCACCAGGATCGATGTCCAGAATGGCAAAAGCACGGCGACGATCAGGATGGCCGCCAGCCCCTTCGGCACGCTGGAAATGAGATAGGCGAGCGGAAAGCCGAGCAGCAGCGTTGCAAGCGTCACCGAGGCCGCGACGAGGAAGGTGCGCATGAACACCTGCAGGAAGATCGCCTGCTCCGGCGGCACCCGCTCGATGCCGCCATCGGCGTTCCAGCGCAGGTCGAGCGCGCTGAGCAGATAGAAGGAGGTCAGCTTGTGCGCGCCGCTGGCGATCGCCGGCCACGTGCCGGGCGCGGTCCAGAATGGCACCGATTTCATCACGTCGAGCGGCGGCTGGCCACCGGCGTTTTCCAGCTTGCGCACGGTCTTCAGCACCTGGCTGCGCGCGCCCGGCAGCCGGGCGTTGATGCTCTTGGCGAGTTCGTAAGCCGTGCCCTTGGCCTGATTGTCACTAAGGTCCGCAGCAAGCGCCGTCAGCGCAGCGTCGCCGGGCAGGCCCTGGCCGTTCCAGTCAACCAGGGCCGCGGTCGTCCTGGGCAAGGCATCCGCGATTGTCGGATCATAGACGGCGCGGGACAGAAGCAGCACGATCGGAATGCCGAAGCTCAGCGCCAGAAGCAGAAGCAGTGGCGCCGCCAGCGCCAGCGAGCGCAGCCGGTCGCCGAATTCGGCGCGGCGGAGCGCCGCCGACACGGACTTCAGATCCGCGTCGGCGGCCGCTGACCGGCCGCGGGCCAGCGCGGGCCGGTCGAGGTCGCTGGGCTGGAGCGCCGACATCGTCGCTTCCCGGACCGCCTACTGAGCAAGCCAGGCGTTGAAGCGCTTGACGAGATCCTCGCCATAGTCGCCCCAGAACTCGGTGTCGGCGACGAGGTAGGCGCCGCTCAGATGGTCCGGAGCGTTGGGCAGCTTCGGCAGCGCGTCGGCCGCGACGAAGGACGCTGCGTCGGTGCGCACCGGCCCGTAGGTGATGTAGCTGGCGAGCTTGGCGTTGTTCTTCGGCTCGCTGATATAGGCGAGATATTTGTAGGCAAGGTCCGGGCTCTTGGCGCCTTTCGGAATGGCGATCATGTCGTATTCCAGGATCTGGTTGTTCCAGACGATCTTGAATGGCTTGCCGTCATTATCGATCGCATTCTGGATGCGACCGTTCCAGGCGGTGGTCATCACCACTTCCTTGGAGGCGAGAAGCTGCGCCGGCTGCGCGCCGGCATCCCACCAGACAATGTCCTTCTTGATCGTGTCGAGCTTCTTGAAGGCGCGGTCGACGCCTTCCGGCGTGGCGAGCACTTTGTAGACGTCGGCTGGCGCTACGCCGTCGGCCATCAGCGCCCATTCGAGATTTTGCGCCGGGAATTTGCGCATGGCGCGCTTGCCCGGGAACTTCGTCGTGTCGAAGAGGTCGAGCACCGAGGTTGGCGCCTCTTTCAGAACAGTCGGATCATAGGCGAGGATGTCGCCGTAAGCATCGAGTCCGACACCGCAATCGAGCGCCGAGCCTTGGATGAACTTGTCGCGCGGACCGATCTTGGAATAGTCGAGCCGCTCGAGGATGCCTGCGTCGCAGCCCTGCAGCACGGTCGCGGTCTCAACCGTCACCAGATCGATCGGCACGTTGCCGGTATCGACCATGGCCTTCACCTTGCCGAGGTCGCCGAGATATTCCTGCTCGAGGATCTTGACGCCGGTGTCCTCGCTGAACGGCTCGAACCAGGCCTTGCGCTGCGCGTCCTGCCAGGCGCCGCCGCTCGCCATGATGGAGAGCTCGTCGGCGAAAGCCGCGTGACCGATAGTCATGCAGGCGGTGGCGGCCGCAAGCGCGAGCAAATTCTTCCTCACATGTTTCATGTCATTTCCCCTGTTTTGGAATGGCGCCACCCGTTCCGGCATCGGCCGGAAAGGCGCGGCAATCATTGGCCGCGCAGAAGACAGTCACTGTCTCGCCGTTTGCCATCGTTGCTTCGGGGCCGACCTTGACGGTCAGCACCTGGTCGTTGGCGAGCCTGGCCAGCAGGCGCAGGTGATCCCCGAGATAGATCCGCCCATCGACCGTGGCCGGCAGCGAATTGCCGCCATTGGCTGCCGACAGGCTAAGCCGCTCGGGCCGCACCGCGACATGGCAGGCAGAACCCTGGGTGACGCCGACGGCCAAAGCCGTGATCTCGCCGCCGCCGTTCAGTCGGACCCGGCATTCCTGTCCCGACACGCGGTCGACCACGCCTTCCAGCGTGTTGTTCTCGCCGATGAAGCTCGCCACGAAGGAGCTTTGCGGCGTGTTGTAGAGATCGTCCGGTGAGCCGAGCTGGGCGATCCCCCCATTGTTGAAGACAGCGACGCGGTCCGACATGGTCAGCGCCTCGCTCTGGTCGTGCGTCACATAGACGATGGTGACGCCGAGCATGGTGTGGATCTGCTTGATCTCGAGCTGCATGTGCTCGCGCAGTTTCTTGTCGAGCGCGCCGAGCGGTTCGTCCATGAGGACCAGGCGCGGTTCGAACACCAAGGCGCGCGCCAGCGCCACACGCTGCTGTTGGCCACCGGAAAGCTGTGCCGGCCGGCGGTCGCTGAACTGCTTCAGCCGCACCATGTCGAGCGCGCGCGCCACCCGGGCTGCGATGTCGGCTTTGCTGACTTGCCGCACCGAAAGCGGGAAGCCGACATTGTCGGCGACGCTCATATGCGGGAACAGCGCATAGTTCTGGAACACCATGCCGATGTTGCGCTGGTATGGCGGCAGCCTGTCGACCGCCTGCCCTTCCAGCGTGATCGTTCCGTGCGTCGGCCTCTCGAAGCCGGCAAGCATGTTGAGCGTCGTCGTCTTGCCGGAGCCGGAAGGCCCGAGCAAAGTCAGGAATTCGCCGCGTGCGACGCTGAGGTTCATCCGCGTCACCGCGAATGTCCGCCCGTCATAGGACTTCTCGACCTCGGCGAACTCGACGAAGCCGGGACCGGCGGCGGACGCCGGTGATGCCGACAGAGCGGCCTGACCGGCGCTCATCGTGCGCAATCCCGAAAGGCGCCGGACAGGCAGCAGACCAAAATAATGTTCGGCTTGTGATGCATGTCTCCATCCCGTCGGAATCAGCCAGCGCTCGGCCGGCCATCCAAACTTGTATGCTCACACAATTGACCTGAATTCGACCATAGATGCATACAACTTTGGTCGTCAAGTGTGTTTTTACGACGATTGTGTGATAATTTTACGCCTCCCGCGTCGGATGTATGATCACACAATCGGTGTTGTCCGGGACAATGTCTTATGCTAGAGGCAGGCAACGTCGTAGCCGAATCCTGTCCGCATGCTCCAAGATCTTCGCCTTACCGAGGATGAAAATCCGGTCTATCGCCGTCTCGCCGACGCGATCGCCGAGCGCATCGCCACCGGCCGCCTCGCCGTCGGCGAAAGG
Organism: Mesorhizobium dulcispinae; assembly: GCF_033977345.1. Taxonomy (NCBI): domain Bacteria; kingdom Pseudomonadati; phylum Pseudomonadota; class Alphaproteobacteria; order Hyphomicrobiales; family Phyllobacteriaceae; genus Mesorhizobium; species Mesorhizobium dulcispinae. The sequence continues at coordinate 82,070 of NZ_JAVIIY010000005.1, read as the reverse complement.
CTGCCGCCGCAGCGCGAGATCGCTCGCGCGTTGGGCATCAACGTCACCACTGTGACGCGCGCCCTCTCGACACTGCAGGAGCGCGGTCTTTTGGAGGCGCGGCCGGGGCGCGGCACGACGGTCGCTGCCCGCGAACAGGCCGAGCGGCCGGGCTTCGTCTCGGCGCCGAGCGACGAAACCGGCATCATCGATCTCTCCGTCAACCGGCCGCCCACGTCGGCCTATCTCGACGCCGTCGCAGCACTTCTGCCACGCCTGCCGAAGGACAAGCACTATACCGCGCTGCAGGACTATCACCCGCCTGAGGGACCGCTCTGGGGCCGCGCGGCCGTTGCCGAATGGCTGAAATCCGTCGCCGGCGACGGCGACCCCGGCCGCGTCGTGCTTGCCGCCGGCGCCCAGCACGGGCTGGACGGTGTGCTTGGCGCGGTGACCAGGCAGGGCGAGGTCGTGCTTGCCGACGAAGTCACCTATCAGGGCATCAACGCACTTTGCCGCGTGCACGGGCTGGATCTCAGGGGCGTCGCCATGGATCGCGGCGGCATGCGCCCAGACGCCTTCGACGCCGCCTGCGCGCAGTTGCGTCCCCGCGCGGTCTTCCTGGTGCCGACGCTGCACAATCCGACGACGATCACGCTGAGCGAGGAACGCCGGCACGAGCTGGCGGCGGTCGCCAGGCGCCACAACGTGCTGATCATCGAGGACGACGTCTATCGCCCGCTGGCCGACGACCCGCCGCCCTCTTTCGCCAGCTTCGAGCCGGAGCTGACGGTGCATATCGGCGCCCTGTCGAAATGTCTGGCTCCCGGCTTGCGCCTCGGCTTCGTGATTGCGCCGCGGGTGATCGCCGGCCAGGTCGCGGCAGCACTGCGCATCAACTGCTGGAGCATCAGCCCGCTGACCGCGCTGATCGGCGCCAGACTGATCGAGGAAGGCGCCGCCGCCCGCATCATCGACATCCAGAAACAGGAACTGCGCTTGCGGCAAGCGATCCTGAGCGAGATCCTCGGCCGCTTCGACATCCAGGCGCATCCGACATCGACCCATGCCTGGCTGCGCCTGCCCGAGCCGTGGCGCGGCGCGGGCTTTGCCCGCACCTGCCTGGAACGCGGCGTCGCCGTGCTGCCGGGCGATGCCTTCGCCGTCGGCCGCGAGCCGGTCCAGCACGGCGTGCGCATCAATGTCGGCGCCGCGCGCTCGCAGGACGATCTGCGCACGGCGCTCACCGCCATGGCCGAGCTTCTGTCGGCCGGCCATCTGCAACTGCCCGGTTTCGTCTAGGAGCGAAAGTGTCCGCCTCCAACAATGTTGAGATTGCCGTCGTCGGCGCGGGCGTGGTCGGGCTGGCGACGGCCTTACGGCTGGCCGCCGAGGGTCGCGAGGTCATGCTCATCGATCCGAACGAGCCCGGCTCCGGCGCCTCGTTCGGCAACGCCGGAACGCTCGCCGAATATGCCTGCATGCCGGTCGGCACGCCGGCGGTGCTACGCGCCTTGCCGAAACTTCTGTTCGACCCGGACAGCCCATTCTCGCTGCGCTGGGCGGCACTGTTCCAGCTGGCGCCCTGGCTCACACGTTTCGTTCGCCAGTCGCTGCCGGCGGCGACCCGCGCCAACGCGGCCGCCCTGGCCGGCCTGCTGTCCGACGCCCTGCCCGCCTGGGAAGAGATGGCGTGCGAGGCCAAGGCCACGGACCTGTTGCGACGCAATGGTTGTCTCTATCTCTATCGCAGCCAGGCCGATCTCGCGGGCTCCGCTGCGAGCCGGGACGTGCGAGCCAGCTTCGGCGTCCATCAGCAGGTGCTGACGCCCAAGGAAGTTGCAGCGCTCGAGCCCGGACTGCCGCCCGTCGCCGGTGGCGGTCTCTATTTTCCGGACTCGTTGAACGTCACCGATCCGTCGCTCGTGATGCGCCGGCTGTTCGATGCGGCAGCGGCGCGCGGTGCCGTCCTGCGCCAGGCGAAGGTTACCGGCCTCGAAGCCAAAGGCGGCGGCGTCTGGCTGAGCGGTCCCGGCTTTGGCGTCACCGCCAGGAAGGTCGTGATCGCGGCCGGCGCCTTCTCGCGTCCCCTCGCCGCACAGGCCGGCGACAGGATCCCGCTGGAAACGGAGCGGGGCTATCACCTTGAATTTCCGACCGAGACGCCTCTGCTGACGCGTCCGGTCTGTCCCGTCGACCTCGGCTTCTACATGACACCGATGGCGGGCCGCCTGCGGGTCGCCGGCACTGTTGAGCTCGGCGGACTCCTTGCCCCGCCGAATCCGCGCCGCCTAGCGCTGCTCGATCGCGGCGTGCGGCAATTCTTCCCAAATCCGGGTAAGCCCTCCTCGCAATGGTTGGGCTTCAGGCCCTCCCTGCCGGATTCACGGCCGGTCATCGGGCCCTCGGCAAAGTCGCCGGACGTGATCTATGCTTTCGGCCATGGCCATCTCGGACTGACGCTGGCGGCTGTGACGGCCCGTTGGATCGTCGGCTTCGTCGCTGGCCGCACGAATCCATTGGCCGCGGATTTCGCCGCCGCGCGTTTCTCCTGACCCGGGTCCCTGTTCGGCAGCCAACGTCCGTGCTCGGTGTCGCCGCCCTTGCCGATGTTTTCGCGCGCCTGCAGTCCCCTTGAGCGGAAATACTTGGCATTTCTACCGAGAGCTTCGTCTCCATTTTCCGTGAATGTTAGCTGCTTCACAGTCAGCGGGCGGCAGGAAGCAGAAATTACCGCCTCTATTGATTTCATTTGTAAATATTTCTGCCCATTCCGCCCTGCGCCATCGGACCCCTTCGATCAAGCAGGCCGGAAGCGCAATCGGGGGCGATGCGGATGCGGGTCTACGAGGCGATCGTCAAAGGTCTGGAGGGGATCGGCGTCGGCGCCGCGTTCGGCGGCGCCGGCGAGAATGCAGCCGGGCTGATGCTGGCGCTGAAGCATTCGAAGTCGATCCGGCCGGTGATCACCCGCCATGAGCAGGCAGCATCCTTCATGGCCTGCGGCTACGCCATGTTCTCAGGCCGCCTCGGCGTCTGCTTCGCCACCGCCGGTCCCGGCGCCTTCAACCTGTTCTCCGGCCTGGCGGTCGCGATGTCGGATTCCTATCCGGTGCTTGCCATCTCTGGCTTCGCCTCGCGCAGATGGACCGGCAAGGGCGCGCTGAACGAGACGTCGGGCGTGAGCCGCACGCCGGATTCGCAAGCGATGTTCGCCGCGACGACGAAGAAATCCTTCCTGCTCACCGATGCCTCGAAAACCTGCGACGTGCTGGAAGAAGCCGTCAACATCGCGTTCGAAGGCAGGCCGGGTCCCGTCCATATCCATGTGCCGGAAGACCTCACCGATCACGGCGTCTCGGTCGACAATTTCCGCCCGATCGAACTTCAGGTGAAGCCTGTCCTACCGGACCCGGCAAGGGTGCAGGACGTGGCCGAAACGCTGGTGGAGGCGCTGGAGAAGGGCAAGAAGGTCCTGGCCCTCATCGGCTTCGGCGCGGTGAAGAGCGGCGCCGGCCACGAGCTGAAACAGCTCGTCGAGCGCTATCAGATACCCTTCGCCACCACGCTCGACGGCAAGGGCATCATTTCCGAGCGCCACCCCTTGCGCGTCGGCGTCTTCTGCGACAGCGGCCATAGCGCGGCGTGGCAAGCCTTCCTCGATGCCGACCTTGTTCTTGCCGTCGGCAACTCCTTCGCCCAGCACGCCACCTTCGGCTTCCGCGACGACCTGTTCGCCGACCGCAAGCTCCTCCATATCAACATCGACATCGGCGAGATCGATAAGGTCTACAAGGCCGACGGCGCCATCATCGGCGATGCTAGGCTGGCCATCGGCGCGCTGCTCAACAAGATGTCGGACATGCTCGAGCCGAGCGTCGCGTCAGACCGAACGGCGACCGACTACAGCGACGAGCACATCCTCCATCTCACCGGCAAGATCCATCCCGGCCAGATGGCGCAGGCTCTGTCGAAACGCCTGCCCGACAATGCCATCGTCCTCGCCGACGCCGGCGCGCATCTCGCCTGGCTCGGCTACTATCTGCAGATCGCGCCGGGCCAGAATTTCCGCAAGCCCGGCGGTTTCGGCCCGATGGCCGGCAACGTCAATGGAGCGCTCGGCGTCAAGCTCGCCCATCCCGAGCGTACAGTGATCGTCGGCTGCGGCGACGGCTGCTATCTGCTTTCGGGCTTCGAGCTGCTCACCGCCGTCCAGTACGACATCCCGGTGATCTGGATCGTCTTCAACAACGCCGAGTTCCAGCTGATCAAGCTCTATCAACTGCAGGCCTATCACGAATTCGGGCTGGTCGATTTCGGCAACCCCGACTACGTCGCCTACGCCGAGGCGTGTGGCGCAAAGGGTTATCGCGTCGAGACTCAGGAAGAATTCGAAGCCGCGCTCGAGGAAGCGCTGGCGCTCGGCAAGCCTGCAATCATCGACGCCCACATAACACGCCTGGCGCTGCCGCATTACAGCGCTTCGCCCGAGGGCGTGGTCGCGGGCGTCGCCGAAATGATCGCGGAACGCATCCGCTCGGACTGACGAGGAGGCACGTCGTGTTGATGCAACCAGGCCGGCAGGCAACAGCGATTTGGCGCGAAACACCTCAAGGCTCCGCGGAGGACGAGCGCCTGCTGTTCGAGCGACTGGCGCAGGACATGATGCATGTCCAGCTGAAGACCAGGCGGCGCTCCAAGGCGGCAGGCATCCAGCGCGCTTTCCACGCCAAGCCGATCTTCGCCTCGATCGATGCGACGCTGCGCTTCAATGACGATCTTCCCGCCGACTTCCGCGCCGGCTTCGCCCAGCCGGGAAAATCCTATCCGGCGATCGTGCGCTTCTCCAACGCGAACGGCTCGGGCCAGGCCGACTACAAGCCCGACCTGCGCGGCGTGGCGCTGCGCATCAAGGTTTCGGACCAGGAGCAGCACGATCTTTTAGCCACCAATTTTCCGGTCTCGCACGCCCGCGATGCCAGACAATTCGTCGCCTTCGCCAAGGCGACCGCCGGCGGCACGATCGGCAAGATCGTCGGCCTCCTCGGCCTCGCCTTCCGCTTCGGCCCGGCCGAAGTGATCCGCATGCTGAGGAACGTCTCCACGGGCCGCAATCGCAAGGTGCGCAGCGTCGCGCTGGAAACCTTCTGGAGCCGCGGCGCCATACGTTGGGGCGAAAGGCTCGCCGTGCGCTATCTGCTGCGGCCGGTGCCGAGCGCCGCACCCGCGCCCGACCCGTCGGACACGGATGCGAGCTATCTGTCGAACGAGTTCGCCGCGCGGCTGGCGGCTGGCGACATCCGTTTCGAGCTGTGCGTCCAGCCCTTCATCGATGAGCGCTCGACGCCGATCGAGGACACCGCGGTCGAATGGACCGAAACCGTTTCGCCGCCGGTGAAGGTGGCGGAGCTCACCATCACCCAGCCGTCGGCCGGCACCGCCGAGGCCTTCACCAACACCAGGGTGATCGACGAGCTCGCCTTCAACCCGTGGAACACGACGGACGAATTCCGTCCGCTCGGCAATCTCAACCGGGCGCGCAAGGTGGTCTATGACGCGAGCGCCGCGCATCGGCTCGCCTATCGCTGGCGCACCGAAGCACCGCTGCGCAACCGCGTGCTCGGCGCCATTGCGCGCCGGTCCTTCGTTGCCATCAATCGCTTCGTCGAATGGCACAAGCTGCCGTTGCGCCTCAGCCTGCTCAACCTCGACGCCTTTCGTTACGTGCTCAGGCAGAAGAACCTGATCGACACGGAAGTGGTCGAGGCGCCGCCCGAAGCGCGGCCGCAGCCACAACCGCTGATCGCCGAGCAGGTGCGGCAGACGCGCACCTATGACGGCACCTACAACGACCTGTCGGCGCCGAAGATGGGCGCGGTCGGCGCCAGCTTCGGCCGCAACCTGAAACCGGCCTACGCACCCGACCTGTTCGACACGCCGAACCCAGTTTTGGTCGCCGAAAAGCTACTGCACCGCGAGACGTTCATCCCGGCGCGCTCGCTCAACATCCTCGCCGCCGCCTGGATCCAGTTCCAGGTGCATGACTGGGTGAACCACGCCCGCAATCCGCTCGGCAAAAACGACATCGTCGTGCCGCTGCCTTCCGGCATGAAGTGGACGAACGCCGTCGGCGGCAAGCCGGAACAGGTGATGCGCATTGCCGGCAACCAGGAACTGGACCGCGGCCCCGGCTGGCCGCCGATCTATTTCAGCAATGCCGCTTCGCACTGGTGGGACGGTTCGGAAGTCTATGGTCCGAACAGCACCAAGGCGAACATGCTGCGCGAAGGCGCCAAGATCAGGCTGGTCGACAACCACCTGCCGGTCGATATCAAGGGCTTCGAGGTCACCGGCTTCAACGAGAGCTGGTGGCTCGGTCTCAGCGCCATGCACACGCTGTTCGCGCGCGAGCACAACCTGCTCTGCGACGAATTGCGGTCGCGCTACAGGAACTGGGACGACGAGCGCATCTACCAGACGGCGCGGCTCATCGTCTCCGCGCTCATCGCAAAGATCCATACCGTGGAATGGACGCCGGCGATCCTCGCCACACGGGCGATCGAGGTCGGCTTGTCCAGCAACTGGAACGGCCCGCCGGCCAATGACTGGGTGACCAAATTCGGTCTGTGGCTGCTCGACGAGCATGCATCGACAGGCATCCCGAAGACGATGCCGGACCACCACAGCGCGCCCTATTCGCTGACCGAGGATTTCACCACCGTCTACCGCATGCATCCGCTGTTGCCGGACGACTATTGCTTCTACCACCACCGGTCCGGTGAGAAGATCGCCGAGAAAGGCTTCCTCGACATACAGGGCGCCAACGCAGACGACATCATGCGCTCCTTCGGCCTGCGCAACACGCTCTATTCCTTCGGCGTCGCGCATCCCGGCGCGATCGCACTGCACAACTTCCCAAGATCGCTGCTGAAGCTCGAGCGCGACAAAGAGATCATCGACCTCTCGGTGGTCGACATCGTGCGCACCAGGCGGCGCGGCGTGCCGCGCTACAATGATTTTCGCGCCGGCCTGCACCGTCCGCGCATCAGGAGCTTCGAGGAGGTCACGGCGAGCCCCGAGGACGCGCGGCTGCTCAAGCAGATCTACGGCGATGTCGACAAGATCGATACCGTGGTCGGCCTGCTTTCAGAGCCGGCGCCGGCAGGCTTCGGCTTCAGCGATACCGCCTTCCGCATCTTCATCCTGATGGCGTCGCGGCGGCTGCAGAGCGACCGCTTCCTCACTGTCGACTACCGGCCGGAAATCTATTCGCCTTTCGGCATCGACTGGATCGCCAACAACGGCATGACCAGCCTCATCCTGCGCCACTGCCCCGACCTTGCCTCGGTGCTGCCGAGGACGCAGAGCGCTTTCGCACCGTGGCGGCCGATCGTGCCCGCAAGCACCGATCCGGCCATGGCGGGAGCGAAGCCATGACGGCGCCGATCAAGCCCGCCTCGGCCGTGAACGGCGGCTTCGCCTCAGGGCTCGACGTCCTTTTGAAGCGGCCGCTGATCGAGACGATCTTCCGCCGCCGCACGCATCGCGTCAGTCAGGGCAGCTCGGTGCTCGCCGGCAGCATGAGTTATCAATCCGACCAGCCGCGCGAGCCGCTGTCGGAACTCGAGGAGGCGGTGCTGATCGCCATGACCGGCTGCACCGGCCTCACCATGCCCGACCGGCCCTTCGAGGATCCGGCGACGAAACAGCCGGTGATGGCCAAGCCCAACCTGACCATGGCCGGCCGCACCGCGGGCAGCCCCGACAATGCGCAAGGCACGCATTTCTTCCTGATCAACGACAGCGGCACCTATTTCCTGCGCAAGCTGCCGCCGCCGGCCGACGGCAACACCGCCTTCGCGCCCGAGCGGCTGATCGAGCGCGCGCGGGAAGCCAAGGTAAGGATCCTCGATCGCCGGCTCGACGTCGCCGAAGGCCAGCGCGATTTTCCGGCCTATCTCGATTCCAACCGCTTCCTGTCCAACCTGCCGGGCACCACCATCCTGCTGCCGGTCGTCGATCTGTCGCGCCAGTACATCAACGGCATGATGTATCTGCTCACCCAGCCCGACGGCGCGCGGCCGCACATCGTCGACGACCGTAACTTCTATCGCTCGGCCGGCGTCAAGCGCTGGGTCAAGAAGGGCTTCCTCAACAAGGACCTGAAGATCCCGCTCGGCGCGATCGGCTCGCTGCGCACGCAGATCGAGGCGGATCTGCTGTTGCAGAACATCTTCCTCGTCGCCGACGCCATGGGGCTCGGCGCCTGGATCCACGGCTCGATCAGCCCGCCGGTGCTGCTCGGCGATCCGAAATTCTCGAAGACCTACGGCGCCATGCTCGGCTTCGACGTGGCGGTGCCGCGCTGGCGCCTTATGGACCTGCTGCGCTGGCACATTCCGCTGCCGAAATACTCGAACCTGCGCAGCAACCCGATCGGCCTGCGCTTCAAGGGCGAGCATCTGATCAAGGGCATGTCGCCGCCCTATTACGACACGATGGCCGACGCCGTCGCCGAAGTGGTCGAGGAGAAGTTCGGCAAGAGCGGCCTCTACTCGGACGAGCAGCTCTTTGCCGAAATCTACAAGGGCGACTACGGCCACCGCTATCTCAGCGAGGCGGCGGTTTACACGCAGGACGTCATCGACTGCGTGCGCGACATCTGCACCTACATCTTCAAGACGCATGGCCGTTTCCCGGCGCATTGCGACGCCATCCACGTGCCCGGCATCTGGCTGCAGGTTCATCACGTCGATGTCGGCTACTACCAGCGCTTCTTCCGCAACGGACTGACCGACGCGCATCTCAACCATGCGCGCGACTGGCACTGATCCGGATGGCCGCGCCACCGCGCTCGCCGGCGGTCGCTGGGGTAACCGCGCTTTTGGACGATCAGCTCATCCAGTTGCCGCCGTCGACATTGAGGGTCTGCGCCACGACATAGTCGGCATCGCTCGACGCCAGGAAGACGGCCGCGCCGCGATAGTCGTCGGGATCGCCCATACGGCCTGCGGGAACAGCTAGACCGACCTGCCGTTTCTTCTCGCCAATCGGCAGGTTCTCGTAGCGCGCGAACAGCGCGTCGACCTGATCCCACATCGGCGTGTCGACGACGCCCGGTGCGATGCCGTTGACGTTGATGCCGTGCTTGATGAGCGCCAGTCCGGCCGATTGCGTGATGCTGATCACCGCGGCCTTGGTCGCACAATAGACGGCGACCAGCGCCTCGCCGCGCCGTCCGGCCTGCGAGGCCATGTTGATGATCTTGCCGCGGCGGCCTTGCGCGACCATGCGCTTGGCCACCGCCTGCAGCGTGAACAACAGGCCTTTGACATTGACCGAGAATTGCAGATCGAAGCTCTTCTCGGAGATTTCCAGAAGCGGCCCCATGTCGAAGACGGCGGCGTTGTTGACCAGGATGTCGATGCCGCCATGCGTCCTTGTCACCGCATCGACCATCGCCTCGATCGAGGCGAGGTCGCGGACGTCAAGCCGCAGGGCGGTGGCCTTGCCGGCGAGCTCGCGCGCCAGCGCCTCCGCTTTGTCTGCTGCCATGTCGGCGATGACGACATGGGCGCCTTCATCGGCGAAGCCGCGCACGATGGCCGCCCCGATGCCTTGCGCGCCGCCGGTGACGACGGCGACCTTGTCCTTGAGCTTCATGGCAATTCTCCTGTCTCAGCGGCCCGTGTCAGCGCGTAGTATAGCCGCCATCGATGACCAGCACCTCGCCGGTCACGTAGCTCGAAGCAGGAGAGCACAGGAAAAGCGCGGCCGCCGCAACCTCTTCCGGCTGGCCGACGCGGCCCATCGGCGTCATGCCACGCCAGATCGGGAACCATTCCGGATTCTCGATGCCGCCGCGCGAAAGGTCCGTTTCGATATAGCCGGGCGCAACGGCGTTGACGCGGATGTTCTCGGCCGCGACCTCGCTGGCCAGGCTCTTGGTCATCATGTGCACCGCGGCCTTGGAGCTGTTGTAGGCGACCTGATTCTGCGGAACGTTGGAGACGATGCCGGAGATCGAACCGACATTGAGGATCGCGCCGCCGCCCTGGCGTCGCATCGGCGCCAGCGCCGCCCTGCAGCAGCGGAAGACGGCATCGACATTGATCGCCATCGTCTGCCGCCAGATATCCTCCGGATAGTCGCCGCTGTCGCCATGCACGGCGATGCCGGCGCTGTTGACCAGGATGTCGAGCCGGCCGGCCTTGGCGAGCGTGTCCGCGACCAGCCTGTCAGGCGTCTTTTCGTCGAGCATCTCCGCCGCGAGGAAATCGAAGGCGGTGCCCGAAAGCGCCTGTCGCGCGTCGTCCTTCATGGTCCGGCCCGCGACGACGACGCGCGCGCCGGCTTCGCCGAGCGCCTTGGCAATGGCGAGACCGATGCCGCGCGTGCCGCCGGTCACCAGCGCAACCTTGTCGTCCAGCCGGAAGCGGTCGAGGATCATGATTGCGGTTCCATCGTGCGGGTTGAACGGATGGCTCAGATGTCGACGCTCTGCGGCAGGATGACGAGGTCGCGGATCGTGATGTTGCGCGGCCGCGTCAGCATGAAGAGCACGGCGTCGGCCACCTCCTTCGCCTCCATCAGGCTGCCGGCGGCCAACGCTTCTTCCATCTTGGCCTTCGGCCAGTCGCTCAACAGCGCCGTCACCACCGGACCGGGAGCGACCGCGCCGACGCGGATGCCGTGCTTCAGCACCTGGCGGCGAAGCGTGTGCACGAAGGCCTGCACGGCGAATTTCGAGGCGGTGTAGATCGGCTCCCACACAACGGGAACGAAGCCGGCCACGGAACTGGTGACGATAATATCGCCGCTCTTCCTCTCGATCATGTGCGGCAGCACGGCATGCACCGTGCGGAAGACGGCGTTTATGTTGAGGTTGAGCATCTTGTCCCATTGGTCGGGATCACCGGATGCCACCTCGCCGCCGACATAGGCGCCGGCATTGGCATGGAAGATGTCGAGCTTGCCCGCCTTTTCCAGGATCTCAGGCATCATGCGGTCGACGCTCGCCGGGTCGAGCAGGTCGGTGACCACCGCTGAAGCATTGTCGCCTAGTTCGGCGACGAGCGCCTGCAGCCGGTCCTCTGCCCGATCGACCAGGACGACCTTGGCCCCGGCGGCGAGCATGGCGCGGGCGCATTCCAGCCCGATACCGGAGGCAGCACCGGTGATTGCGGCAACCTTGCCGGAGAGACTTTCAGACATTGCGATCCTCTTCGATGAGCCGTCAGGCGCGGCCGTGTGAGACACGCGAGCGGCGGGCGAGAGAATCGACGATGACCGCGATCGCCAGCACGCAGCCGGTGATCATGTACCGGAGCGAGGATGACAGATCGAGCAGCGTCAGGCCGCTTGCGATGGACTGGATGACGATGATGCCGAGCAGCGCCGAATAGGCGCTGCCGCGGCCGCCGAACAGGCTGGTACCGCCGATGACGGCCGCCGCGATGGCGTTGAGGTTGACGTCGCCGGTGCCGGCCTGCTGGCTGGCGGTTGCCAGGCGCGCTGCCGAGAGCAGGCCGCCGGTGGCAGCAAGCGTGGCGCAGAGCGCGAAGGCGCTTGCATAGATCAGGCGCACATTGATGCCGGCGCGGCGCGCCGCCTCGCGGTTGCCGCCGACTGCGGTCATCGAGCGGCCCCATTGGGTTCGCTTCAGCGCATAGTTCATCGCCACGACCAGGCCGACGAACAGCGCGAACATCCAGGGCACGCCGCGCGACAGGTTGAGGTAGTAAGCCACCAGTTCGAGCGCGACCGTGATCGCGACGGCCTGCAGCAGGAGCCCGCCGAACGAGCGCGACGACAATCCGGCGGCCTGGCGGCGCTGCGCCTTGCGGTAGCCGAGCAGCAAAGCGAGCACGCCGGGCACCACCGCCAGCGTGTACGACACCCAATGCGGCATCACCAGGAGCTGGCCGAAATTCACCAGCGGTGAATCGTAGGGCAGATTGATCGAGCCGGTCGGGCCGAGGATGTAGAGCTGCAGCCCGAGGAAGGCGAGCAGGCCCGAAAGCGTCGACACGAAGCTCGGCATGCCGAGCCGGTTGAGCAGCAGCGCATAGACGCAGCCGGTCACGAACCCGACCGCCATGGCCGCGAGGATGGCAAGCGCGACCGGCCAGCCCCACTGCACCCAAAGCACGCCGAGCAGCGCCGAGGACAGGCCGCTGACGGAGCCAACGGACAGGTCGATCTCGCCGACCATCAAGACGCACACGATGCCGAGCGAGATGATGCCGACCGTCGAGCAGTCGAACAAAAGGTTGACCAGGTTGTTCGGCGACAGGAACACCGGGTTGAGCGTCTGGAAGATCGTGCAGATCAGCACCAGTCCGACGACCACAGGCAGCGAGCCGAGATCGCCGGAGCGGACGCGGTCGAGAAAGCCCTTGATAGCGCCCTTCGCGCCGCTGCGCTCCTTCAGGCGCTCGTCGCTGCGATCGAGCAGCGCGCCGCGATCGGAAGCCGTCGTCATGGCCGTTCTCCCTCAGCCTTCGCCTCGGCGGCGCGCCTGCCGCGCCGCGAGACCGCATTGTCGTCGGCGCCGGTTATCGCGGTCACCAGTTCCTGGTTGGACGCGCCGGGCAGGAAGATGCCGTTGTTGCGCCCAAGCCTCAGCACCACGATGCGGTCGGCGACGGCGCGCACGTCCTCCATGTTGTGGCTGATCATGACGACACCCAGCCCGCGATCCCGCACACGCTCGATGAGGTTCAGAACCTCCGCCGTCTGCGCGACGCCGAGCGCCGCTGTCGGCTCGTCGAGGAGAATGACCCTGGGCTCCATCAGCAGCGAGCGGGCGATCGCGACCGTCTGCCGCTGCCCACCCGACAGCGATGCCACCGGCTCGCGCACGCTGGGAATGCGCGCCGAAAGCTCGTTGAGCAGCGTCCAGGCGCGCACCTCCATCGAGACGTCGTCGAGCCGAAGCGGATGGAGCTCGCGGCCGAGGAAGATATTGGCCACGACGTCGAGGTTTTCGCAGAGCGCCAGATCCTGGAAGACGGTGGCGATGCCGAGCTTCAGCGCCGCGGCGGGATTGGCGAGCGTCACCGGCTGGCCATCGAAGGTGATCGAGCCCGAACTCGGCATGTGCGCGCCGGCAAGGATCTTCACCAGCGTCGACTTGCCGGCGCCGTTGTCGCCGACAAGCGCAACGATCTCTCCGGCGTTGATGTCGAGATCGACATCGGTAAGCGCCGACACGGCGCCGAAATTCTTCGAGATGCCGCGCAGGCTGAGCACTGGCGGCCGGCTTGTCGTGGACGATGCGTCGGGTATTGCCATGACCTGTCTCTCTTCCCGCGTTCCGGTCGATATGTCCGGCCGCCAGGAGGTAGCGGCCGGACATGCCCGGCTGTCGCCTAGGCGACGCGCCGAGTATATCGCTGGCGATGCGGATGGCCGCATCGCCAGTAGAGACGATGCCGCCAGGGCGGCATTGCTCCTTATTCAATGCCGAGCTTCTTGCAGCCTTCGGCGTAGCGGTCGGTGCAGAGCTGGGCAGCGGTCTGGATCTTCTTGTCGATGATCTCGGCCTTGAGGTTCTCCTGCGTCACCACCGCCGGCACGAAGAGCTGCGAGGGCGTGTCGTAAAGCGTCGTCTCGGCTTTCGGAGTCTCGCCCTTCAGAAGCTGCACCGCGACTTTCGCCGCGGCCGCGGCGACGATTTCGCTCGGCTTGGAAATAGTATTGTACTGGTCGCCGGCAATGATGAGCTGCAAGGCGGCGATCGTGGCGTCGTTGCCCGTCACCGTCGGCACCGGATCGACGCCGGCCGCCTTGAACGCCGCGATGGCGCCGCCGCCCGTGCCGTCATTGGCGGCGACCACGCCGACGATCTTGTTGCTGAAGCGTGAGATCTGCCCCGCCGCCCATTGCTGGGCATTCGACGGCGCCCAGTTCGGCGTGTCGAACTCGGCGAGCGTCTTGTAGCTGCCGGTCTTGAGTCCCTCATGGATACCGTCCTTGATCAGGCCCGCCGCCGCGTCGGTCGGAGAACCGTTGATCTGCAGCACGCCGACATCGCCGTCGCTCGACACGCCCTTGGCCTTGAGATGCTCGACCAGCGAGGCGGCGATCGCCTTGCCGATGGCCTTGTTGTCGAACGACACGTAGAAATCGGCTTTGGCCGTGGGGATCGGGCGATCATAGGCGATGACCTTGACGCCCTGGGCCTGCGCGTTGTGCACCAGCGAGGCCGCTGCCGCGGAGTCGACCGGGTCGAGCACGACCACCTTGGCGCCCTGGGTGATGACCGAGTTGAACTGCTGCTGCTGCTTGGTGACGTCGGCGTCGGCGTTGAGGTAGAGCACCTTGCAGCTGTCGCAGAGCTTCTTCATTTCGGCGACGAAGCCAGGGTGGTCATGCTCTTCGTAACGCGTCGAGCCCTGGTCGGGCATCAGGAAAGCGACGGTGGAACCGGCAATATCCTGCGCATTGGCAAAGGTCGCGCCGAGTGCGAGGCCCGAAACGGCCAAAGCGGCCGCAGTCAATCTGGACATGTATCTGGACATCAGGTCTTCTCCATTCCCGTTGTTTGGTGTAACGGACCCCGACACTGGACCGCGGATGCCTGCTCGCGCTGCCCGATCGGAAGTCTAGCGAACTCGTGCAGCAGCCTCACGGCTTCCTCCCGCTGGCACGACACGAGGTAATACTCATCCGTCGCTGGTTCGCTTGCGCGACCCATCGTTTGATCTTGGCTCTTGTTTAAGGCTTGTTTCTCCTCCCAAACTCCTTTCTATGCGGCGCGCGCGGCCGCGAAATTGTCCGCAACCAGTCGTCTGAACTGCGAAGGCGGCATACCCTTCTCGGCCAGGAACTGGCGGTTGAAGTTCGACAGGTTGTTGAAGCCGACCTCGAAGCAGATATCCGAAATCTGTGCCTGCTCGTCGCTCATCAGGATCTGGCAGGCGAGGTTGATGCGCAGGCGTTTGATGTATTGCAGCAGCGACATGCCGGTATGCTTGCGAAACGAGCGCGAGAATGCGCTCGGCGTCTGCCCGGCAATCGCGGCGAGATCGCCTTCGTTGAATTGCTGTGTCAGGTTCTCGCGGATATAGGCGAGCGCCTGGTTCATGCCGGCGGACATGTATCCGGACGGGTCCGGCAGGTAGTTTTCGCTGGCGAGCACGCGCGGTGAGGTCTCACGGCTGAGCGCCTCCATGATCGACATGAACAGGCTGATCCGGTGCACGCCGTAGGCATGCGTGATCTCCGCCAGCAACGGCATGACTTGCCTGCTCACGCTCGTGCTGAACAGCACGCCGCGCCGCGACAGATCGAGCAGTGGGGAAACGGCGCCAAGCTCGGGAAAAGTGGTGATCGCGCCGCCGATGAATTCCTCGCTGAACTGGATCAGCCGGCAGCGCAGCGGGACGGTCTCCGGGACCTCGCTGATCCAGTTGTGCGGCAGGTTCGGACCGGTGAGCACGAGATTGCCGACCTCGAATTCGCCGATGAAGTCGCCGACGAAGTAGCGGCCCTTGGTCGCGACGATCTGGTGCAGCTCGTATTCGGGGTGAAAATGCCAGCGCACCGTATGGTACGGATAGCCGTGCCATTTCACCGCGAACGACTCGCCAGGCCTTATCTGTATGACTTCCAGATCGGGTCCCATGCTTCCTCCCGGAGGCTGTCGGGTGTTTTCAGCCTTCGAACCGCGGCCGTTTGTTTGGCTCATCTAGGGTCAGGATAATGGCAGCCAAGGGCGCACGCCACCTCGCCACGCCGCGCCGACTGATACGTTTTTGACCATTTTGGCCCAGCGAAAAACGCACCTTCGAAAATTAGAGGCTCCGAATATCTGGGATCGGCCAACGGCGCTTGGACGCGGGAAAGTTCGCTTCGGACCACGCTGCCGCATTGCACAATTCCGGCCGGGCTGCACAATAAGCGTATGTCCGCCGGTTCGTTGACCATCCTTGTTATCGACGAGAACCGCATCCGCGCCTCGATCATCGAGGCCGGATTGCGGGACGCCGGCCATCTTCATGTCACGGTGGTCCATGACGTTGCCGGCATCGCGCGGCGCATCGCCGAGATCGAGCCGGATGTCATCGTCATCGATCTGGAAAATCCCAACCGCGACATGCTGGAGAACATGTTCCAGCTTTCGCGCGCAGTGAAACGACCGATCGCGATGTTCGTCGACCGCTCCGACCAGGCCTCGATCGAAGCGGCCGTCGACGCGGGCGTGTCCGCCTATGTCGTCGACGGGCTGAAGAAGGAGCGCATCAAGCCGATCCTCGACATGGCGATCAGCCGCTTCAACGCTTTCTCGCGCATGGAGCGCGAATTGGAGGAAGCACGCAGCGAGCTCGAGAACCGCAAGGTCGTCGACCGGGCGAAAGGCATATTGATGAAGTCGCGCGGCCTGAGCGAGGAGGCTGCCTACGCGCTCCTGCGCAAGACCGCCATGAACCAGAACCGCAAGATCGCCGAGATCGCCCAGAGCCTGGTGACGGCGGCTGGATTGCTGGGACCGCTGGAGGGCGAATGAGCATGACAGCTGCGCACCAGATCACCGCCGGCTTCATGCCTCTGTTCGACAGCGCCGTCCTGGTCGTGGCCGGCGAGATGGGCTTTGCTGCCCGCGAGGGCATCGAGCTCAAGCTGCATCGCGAGACTTCCTGGGCCAACATCCGCGACCGCATCGCCATCGGCCATTTCGATGTCGCCCACATGCTTGGCCCGATGCCGCTCGCCTGCAGCCTCGGCCTCACGCCGCTTGCCTCAGAGACCATTGTGCCCTTCTCGCTTGGGCTCGGCGGCAACTGCGTCACCGTCTCCAATACGGTGTGGGAGGGCATGGCAGCGCACGGCGCCGCGCCCGATCTCGATCCTGCGCGTGCCGGCGCGGCGCTCTGCGCGCTGATTCGCGAGCGGGCAGCCGCCGGCCGCGAGCCGCTGCGCTTCGCCGTCGTGCATCCGCATTCCGGGCACAATTACGAGCTGCGCTACTGGCTGGCCGCCTGCGGCATCGATCCCGACCGCGATGTCGAGATCGTCATCGTGCCGCCGCCCTTCATGGCCGATGCGCTCTCCGCCGGCCGCATCGACGGCTATTGCGTCGGCGAGCCCTGGAACAGCGCCGCCGTCGCCGCCGGCACCGGCCGCATCGTCACCGTCAAGGCGCTCTTGTGGCGCAACAGCCCTGAAAAGGTGATCGGCGTCCGAAGAGCGTGGGCCGAGGAGAACCCGGACGCGCTGGCGGCGCTGCTGAGGGCGTTGCATCATTCCGCTCGCTGGTGCCAGGATCCGGCAAACCGCGGCGAGCTGGCCGCGCTTATGGCCAGGTCCGCCTTCCTCGGACAACCCCAGGCGATCCAGATGCCGGCGCTCACTGGACAGCTTCAACTCGGCGGCGGCGCGGAACGGCGCGTCGAGGATTTCTTCCTGCCCTTCGACAAGGCGGCGAACTTTCCCTGGAAGAGCCATGCGCTCTGGTTCTACACGCAGATGGTGCGCTGGGGGCAGTTGCCGCACACGCCCGAGAACCTGGCCATCGCCCGCGACTGCTATCGGCCCGATCTCTACCGCTCGGCGCTGAAGCCGCTTGGGGTCGCCCTGCCCGGAGCCAATGCCAAAGTCGAGGGCGCGCTGAAGGTTGCGACGCCGGTTGGCTCTGCGGGGGCCAGTCTCATCCTTGGCCCCGACGGATTCTTCGACGGCCAGATCTTCGATCCCGACCGCATCGACGCCTATATTGCAGGCCAGAAGCGCGCCTGATCATTTGCGCGTCATTCTTGTGCATTGCACAAAATTTATGCGCCCTGCCCCTCCCGTTGATCAATGTTTGACCGTATCGCCGCTTGGGCCGGTCGGCGCGGGAGGCAGGTATCAAATTGATTTTGCTTGAAAATCCTCATCAACACAAAACTGGCACGCTTCGTGCTTTGAAATAATCGAGCCCCTCACGGGCAAAAGAACAGGCGTCCAAGGGCGGGCGCCACAGGCAAAGCTGCCGCTCAGGTCACCACGCGATCCCGGATGTACGGACGCGAGAGGCCTGGACGGCAGCTTTTTTGTTTTTTGGACCGAACTCGAAAATCGACGGCGCCGATCCCAGGCCGGCGCCAAGCGGAGACGACGATGACGACAAGGATCGGAACTGCGACAACGCTCAAGGATTTCACGCGCCGCGACTTTATCGTCAGCAGCATGCTGACGGCGGTGCTGTTCACTGCGGCACTCCTGCTGTTTCCCCCAAGCACCATGACCGATGGCAAGCGCCCTGAAACGACCGCGCAGCACCAGCTCTCGCCGCACTGACCGATGCTGCGCCTCTGATCAACCCAACACGCGGTGCCTCCCACGCCGCAAACCGGAGCCGACCATGACCGCAAACTTCCCAGCCGCGCAAAGCCAGGACAGCAGTTCCCGGCAGGCGCTCGTCATGTCCACCATCGCCTTCACTGTCTGCTTTGCGGTATGGACGATCTTTTCCATCATCGGCGTGCGCATCAAGCAGGAGCTCGGCCTCAACGAGACCGAGTTCGGCCTGCTCGTCGGCACGCCGATCCTCACCGGCTCGCTGGTGCGCATCGTGCTCGGCGTCTGGACCGACCGCTATGGCGGCCGGCTGGTCTACACCATGACCATGCTCGCGGCCGCAATCGCGACCTTCCTGCTCGCTTTCGCGCACACTTATGAGCAGATGCTGATCGCCGCGCTCGGCGTCGGGCTCGCCGGCGGCTCCTTCGCAGTCGGCGTCGCCTACGTCTCGCGCTTCTTCCCTGCCGGCAGGCAGGGCACGGCTCTAGGCATTTTCGGTGTCGGCAATGTCGGCGCCGCGGTCACCAAGTTCCTCGCGCCGCTCGTGCTACTCGCCTGGGGCTGGCAGACGGTGGCGCAGATCTGGGCGGCCGCCCTCGTTGTCATGGCCATCGTCTTCTGGTTCACCACCGGCGACGATCCTGTCATCCGCGAGCGCCGCGCCGGCAAGGCAGCACCCGCGAGGAGCTTCTGGCAGGAGTTCGCGCCGCTGAAGAACCTGCAGGTCTGGCGCTTCGCCTTCTACTACTTCTTCGCCTTCGGCGCGTTCGTGGCGCTGGCGCTGTGGCTGCCGCGCTACCTGATCGGCGTCTACGGCTTCAACATTGCCACCGCCGGCATGATCGGCGCCGCCTATTCCATTCCCGCAAGCATCTTCCGCGCCTATGGCGGCGTGCTGTCCGACCGTATCGGCGCCCGCACCGTGCTCTATTGGACCTTCACGGTCTGTGCCGTCGCGACTCTCGTTCTGTCTCTCCCCTCGGCAGACTATGTCGTGCGCGGCATCAGCGGGCCGATCGCCTTCCATGTCGAGATCGGCCCGCTCGCCTTTATCGCTGTTGCCTTCGTGCTCGGCTTCTTCATGAGCCTCGGCAAGGCCGCCGTCTATAAGCACATCCCCGTCTACTATCCGCAGAGCGTCGGCGCGGTCGGCGGCGTCGTCGGCATGATCGGCGGCCTCGGCGGCTTCATCCTGCCGATCGCCTTCGGCGCGCTGAACGACCTCACCGGCGTCTGGTCGAGCTGCTTCATGCTGCTTTTCCTGATCGTCGTCTCGTGCCTTTTTTGGATGCACCTCTCCATCCGTCGGATGGAGCGGGCGGCCGAGGTCGAGACCGCGTCCCTCTCCTATGCCGCCGAATAGATCGGAGCAGACAGACATGACCGAAAAACTCGTCATCATCGGCAATGGCATGGCGCCGGGCAGGATGCTCGAGCACCTGCTGGAAGCCGCGCCGGACCGTTACAGCGTGACCATCTTCAACGCCGAGCCGCGCGTGAACTACGACCGCATCATGCTCTCGCCGGTGCTTTCGGGCGAGAAGGATTTTGAGGAAATCGTCATCCATGGCGACGGCTGGTACATCAAGCACGGCATCACCCTCTACAAGGGCCACCGGATCGTCGCCATCGACAGGGACGCGAAGACCGTCACCTCGGACCACGGTGTAACCGAGAGCTACGACAGACTCGTCATCGCAACGGGCTCGGTGCCCTTCATCATCCCGGTGCCCGGTAAGGATCTGCCCGGCGTGCTCACCTATCGCGATCTCGACGATGTCAACGCCATGCTGCTTGCCGCGCAATCGCGCGCCAAGGCGGTCGTCATCGGCGGCGGCTTGCTGGGGCTGGAAGCCGCGGCCGGGCTGAAGGAGCGCGGCATGGACGTCACCGTGCTGCACGTCATGCCGACGCTGATGGAGCGCCAGCTCGATCCGGCCGCCGGCTACCTGCTGCAGAAAGCCGTCGAGGCGCGCGGCATCAAGGTCATGACCAAGGCCAACACCAAGGCCATTGTCGGCAACGGCAAGGTCGAGGGCGTCGAGCTTATGGACGGCACGATGATCCCCGCAACACTCGTGGTGATGGCGGTCGGCATCCGTCCCAGCACCGCCCTGGCCAAGGAAGCTGGGCTTGAGGTCAATCGCGGCATCGTCGTCGACGACCGCATGCAGACGTCCGATCCCGCGATCATGGCGCTCGGCGAATGCGCCGAGGTCGGCGGCCATGTCTACGGGCTGGTCGCCCCGCTCTACGAGATGGCGCGCGTGGCAGCAGCCGGGCTGGCTGACGTCGAGGACAAGCGCTTCGTCCACTCCGACACGCCGACCAAGCTCAAGGTCACCGGCATCGACCTCTATTCGCTGGGTGACTTCGCCGACGGCGACGATCGCGAAGAGATCATCCTGCGCGACGCATCGGCGGGCATCTACAAGCGCGTCGTGCTCCAGGACAACCGCATCATCGGCACGGTGCTGTTCGGCGAGACCGCCGACGGCGCCTGGTTCAACGACCTCAAGAAGAAGGCGACCGACATCTCCGAGATGCGTGACACGCTGATCTTCGGACAGGCGTTCCAGGGGGGCGCTCCCTCGGACCCTTTGGCGGCCGTTGCGGCACTGGCGGATGATGCGGAAATCTGCGGCTGCAACGGCGTCTGCAAGGGCAAGATCACCGGCGCGATCACGGGCAAGGGGCTGACCGGGCTCGACGACGTGCGCGCCCACACCAAGGCTTCCGCTTCATGCGGCTCGTGCACGGGTCTGGTCGAACAGCTCCTGAAACTCACGCTCGGCGAGGCCTACAATCCGGCGGCGGTGCAGCCCATGTGCGGCTGCACGAGCCTCGGCCACGACGATGTTCGCCGCCTGATCAAGGCAAAAGGCCTGAAGACGATTCCCGCCGTCATGCAGGAGCTCGAATGGAAGACCTCCTGCGGCTGCGCCAAGTGCCGGCCGGCGCTGAACTACTACCTCGTCTGCGACTGGCCTGACCAATATGCCGACGACTATCAGTCGCGCTTCATCAACGAGCGTGTGCATGCCAACATCCAGAAGGACGGTACTTATTCGGTCGTGCCGCGCATGTGGGGCGGTGTCACCAGCGCCGGCGAATTGCGCGCCATCGCCGACGTGGTCGACAAGTTCCGCATCCCGACGGTGAAGGTGACCGGCGGCCAGCGCATCGACATGCTGGGCATCCGCAAGGAAGACCTGCCCGCGGTGTGGGCCGATCTCGGCAAGGCAGGCTTCGTCTCCGGCCATGCCTATGCCAAGGGCCTGCGCACGGTGAAGACCTGCGTCGGCTCCGACTGGTGCCGGTTCGGCACGCAGGATTCGACGGGGCTCGGCATCCGCATCGAGAAGTTCATGTGGGGTTCCTGGACGCCGGCCAAGGTGAAGATGGCGGTGTCGGGATGCCCGCGCAACTGCGCGGAAGCGACCTGCAAGGATGTCGGCGTGGTCTGCGTCGACAGCGGCTACGAGATCCATTTCGCCGGCGCCGCCGGCCTCGACATCAAGGGCACCGAAGTGCTCGGCCTGGTGAAGACCGAGGACGAGGCGCTGGAGGTGATCGTGGCGCTCGTTCAGATGTATCGCGAGCAGGCCCGCTATCTGGAGCGCATCTACAAATGGGCCAAGCGGATCGGCACCGCCGAGATCAAAAAGCAGATCCTGGACGACGCCGAACGCCGCAGGACGCTCTTCGACCGCTTCGTCTTCTCCCAGAAATTCGCGCAGGTCGATCCGTGGTCCGAACGCGTCTCGGGCAAGGACAAGCATGAGTTTCGGCCGATGGCGTCGGTCGGGTTTGCGGAGGCGGCCGAGTGATGGAGATGTTTGCGCCATTCACCCCCCTCTGGCCGATGTCCAGCTTGAACACCCCCCTCTGGCCTGCCGGCCATCTCCCCCGCAAGGGGGGAGATCGGGTGTCATTTCCGCTTTCGCCAATCTCCAACGCTGCAAGATGGGCGGCATGGCCAAAGCTGCCGATCTCCCCCCTTGCGGGGGAGATGGCCGGCAGGCCAGAGGGGGGTGCCTTGGCGCATTCATATCAAGCAAAGGCGACCCAATGACCTGGACACCTATCGGCTCCCTTTCCGATATCCCTCGCCGCGGCGCGCGCTGCGTGGCCACCCCGCAAGGCAAGATCGCGGTCTTCCGCACCGCCGGCGACCAGGTTTATGCCATCGACGACCACTGCCCGCACAAGGGCGGACCGCTCAGCCAGGGCATCGTCCATGGCGCGGCGGTAACCTGCCCGCTGCACAATTGGGTGATCTCGCTGGAGACAGGCAAGGCGCTCGGCGCCGATGAAGGCTCGGTCCGGACGATCCCGGTCAAAATCGAGGGCGAACGGCTCTTCATCGCGCTTGAAGCGCTGGCCTCGAAAGCGGCCTGAGGCATGGAAGAAGCACGCGAGGTGAGGACCACCTGCCCCTATTGCGGGGTGGGCTGCGGCGTGCTGGCGGAGATCGCCGCGGACGGCAAGACGACCGTCCGCGGCGATCCCGAGCACCCGGCCAATTTCGGCAAGCTTTGCTCGAAGGGCGCCGCGCTTGGCGAAACCCTCGGTCTGGACGGTCGTCTGCTCTACCCGGAAATCGGCGGTAAGCAGGTTGGTTGGGACGAAGCGCTCGATCTCGTAGCCTCGAAATTCTCGCAGGCGATTGCCGAGCATGGGCCGGACTCGGTCGCTTTCTATGTTTCCGGCCAGCTGCTCACCGAGGACTATTACGTCGCCAACAAGCTGATGAAGGGCTTCATCGGCTCGGCGAACATCGACACCAATTCGCGGCTCTGCATGGCGTCGTCCGTCGCCGGCCATCGCCGCGCTTTCGGCGAGGACATCGTTCCCGGCGTCTATGAGGATTTCGAGTGCGCCGACCTCATCGTGCTCACCGGTTCCAACACCGCATGGTGCCATCCCGTCCTCTACCAGCGCATGCTTGCGGCGCGGCGTGAACGTGGAACCAGGATCGTCGTCATCGATCCGCGCCGCACCGCGACGGCCGACGAATGCGACCTGCATCTGGCGCTCGATCCCGGCACGGACGTGCTTCTGTTCAACGGTCTGCTGGCGCATCTCGTCCAGGCCGGAACGATCGATGCCGGCTTCATCCGTGACCATACGTCGGGCTTTGACGCCGCGGCTGCGCTGGCCGGCGCCGATGCGCCGTCGGTCGCCCGCGTCGCGAAAGGCTGCGGCCTGGCCGCAGCCGACGTCCAGGCCTTCTACCATCTCTTCGCCGGCACCGAGCGAACGGTCACGGTCTACAGCCAGGGCGTCAACCAGTCGGCGCATGGAACCGACAAGGTCAACGCCATCATCAACTGCCATCTCGCCACCGGCCGCATCGGCAAGCCCGGCATCGGGCCGTTCTCGGTCACCGGGCAGCCGAACGCGATGGGCGGCCGCGAGGTCGGGGGGCTGGCCAACCAGCTTGCGGCGCATATGGACTTCGCGGACGAGGCCAATATCGACCGCGTCTCCCGCTTCTGGAACGCGCCCGGCATCGCGCGGCGCGGCGGCCTGAAGGCCGTTGACATGTTCCAGGCGGTCGCCGAGGGCCGCATCAAGGCGCTCTGGGTCATAGGCACCAATCCCGCGGTCTCGATGCCGGACGCTTCACGCGTGCGCGCCGCTCTATCCAAATGCGACTTCGTCGTGGTGTCGGATGTGACCCGCACGGACACCACGCGCTATGCCGACGTGCTGCTGCCGGCCGCCGCCTGGGGCGAGAAGGACGGCACGGTCACCAATTCGGAGCGACGCGTCTCGCGCCAGCGACCGTTCCTGCCGCCGCCCGGCGAGGCGAAGACCGACTGGCGCATCATCTGCGAACTCGCCGCCCGCATGGGTTTCGGCAATGCCTTCGCCTTCCGGGCGCCGGCCGAGATCTTCCGCGAGCATGCCGCGCTCTCGGCCTTCGAGAACAATGGCGGACGCTTGTTCGATCTGGGCGGCCTGCCGGATATGAGCGATGCGGACTACGCCGCCTTCGCGCCGCGCCACTGGCCCGCGCCGGGCCGCGACAAGCCGCAGGCAAGATTGTTTGCCGACGGTCGTTTCCCAACACCAGACGGCCGCGCACGCTTCGTGCCGGTGCGACAGGAGGCGACGGCTTTCACGGTCGATGCCGACTATCCGCTTGCCTTGAATACCGGCCGGCTACGCGACCAATGGCACACCATGACGCGCACCGGCAACGTGCCGCGCCTGATGGCCAACGCGCCGGAGCCTGCGGTCGACCTGAACCCGGCCGATGCGGCCGCGCACCAGCTCAAGGACGGCGACCTCGCCCAGCTTTCGACGCGCTTCGGCTTCGTCCGCGCGAGAGTGCGCGTGTCGGGAACTCAGCGGCGTGGCCAGGCCTTCATGCCTATGCATTGGAGCGGCCAGTTCGCGGCCAGGGCCGCCGCCGGTCTCGTATCCTCGCCCGTCACCGATCCGCATTCCGGCCAGCCGGAGCTGAAGCATGTGCCGGTCAGGATCGTACGCGAACACACCGGCTGGGCCGGCGTGCTCATCACGCGGCGCGATCTCAGGCCAACAGGTTTCGTCCACTGGAGCCGGCACGCGGTCGAGGGCGGCTGGGTCTACGAGCTGACCGGGACCGAACCGCCGGACCAGGGCATCCTTCTGGCACGCAAGCTGCTCGGCGTTCGTGGGCAGGATCAGCTACTGGAATACACCGATCGCCGCGGGCTCGCTTACCGTGCAGCGGCGGTCGACGAGAGCGGCGCCATGGCCGAGGCCCTGCTGGTCGCAGCGCCGGACCAATTACCGGCGCGGGACTGGCTGGTGTCGCTCTTGGCCACGCGCCAGTCGCTGTCGACCGCCGACCGCCATGCGCTCCTGTCGGGTCGCTCGCCCGCACCCGTGCCAGCCATCGGACGGGTCGTGTGCTCGTGCTTCCACGTCGGCGCCAACCAGCTTGCCTCGGCGGTCGCTTCAGGATGCGACAGTCTCGAGGCCATCGGTGCGACGTTGCGGGCCGGCACCAACTGCGGTTCGTGCCGCTCCGAGATAAGGGCGATCATCGACGCCCGACAGGTTCAGGCGGCCGAGTGAAATCCGCCCGAGCGACTCAGATCACCGCTTCCTCGAGGAACGGTTCGTTGCGCGGGATCCGCTCGAAGCAGAACGGCGACAGATCGAGCGTCTGGAAGGTGCCGTGGATGATGAGTTCGGATACCGCCCGGCCGACCGCCGGCGACTGCTGCAGGCCGTGTCCGGAAAAACCGTTGGCGAACATGAAGTTCTTCACCTCCGGGTGGAAGCCGACGATGCCGTTGTGGTCGAGCATGTTGTATTCATAGTGCCCGGTCCAGCTTGTCTGGACCTTTAGGGCGTCGAAGGCCGGAATGCGGTGCCACAGCGCCGGCCAGATGTAGTCGTCAAATTCCTCGAAATGCATCTCGAAGTCGTCATAGTCGGCTGGTCCGTCGCCCTGCGGCGTGTTGCCGGTGAGGAAAAGCTCGCCTTCCGGACGTACGAAGGTGCCGGACAGGTCGATGACATTGGGCATGCGGCCCGGGATCGGATTGGCGCTGGCAAAGACGAAGCTGTAGCGCTTATAGGGCGCGACGGGGATGGACAGCCCGGCCATGCCAGCCACCTGCTGCGCTCGCGGGCCGGCGGCATTGACCAGCGTTCCGCAGGCAACTGTCTCGCCGGTCGCAAGGCGCGCCGAGACTACCCGCCCATCGGCAACATCCAATGCCGTCACAGCATTGTCGATATACTCGACGCCGCTGGCCCGCGCCGCGCGGCGAAACCCGTTCAGCAAGCCCATGGAATCGAACCAGCCCTCTTCGCGAGCGCCCCAGGAGCCGCCGCCGAGATCGTCGACATTCAGCCACGGAAAGCGTTCCTTCAGCGGGCCGGGTTCGAGGAAGACCGTGTGAGCGCCGAGGCGGCGCTGCAGTTCGACCCGTTCGCGCGCCGCTTCGACACCCTCAGGCGAGCAGCAATAGAGATAGCCGTGTTCCCTGAAGCCGAGATCGGGGGCCGTCTCATTCGGGTAGAACGGCGCCATCCGCTCCCGGAAGGTTCGGATGATCCCGATGCCGAACTGGCTGATCTTGACGTTGATCGGATTGGAATATTGCTGGCGGATCGCGCTGGTGGAAAGCGCCGTCGAGGAGAACTCGTAGCTCGAGTCGCGCTCGACGACGAGGATCGAGGCGCGGTTGCCGAGCGCCTGGCTCAGCCAGTAGGCCGTCGAGGAACCGACGACGGCGCCGCCGACGATGACGATATCGTAGACATTGCGCGATGGGGCTTTGTAAGCGGGAATCGCCATGGCTGCCTCTCCGCTCTACCGGTTGAACGAGGCGATCAGAGCATCGGAGCCCCGCGCCAGCAGGCCGAGGTCGGAACCGACGGCGACCATTGTGAAGCCGTCGGCGAGATAGCGGTCTGCGTCTGCCTTCACGGGAGCCAGTATGCCGCTGGCCTTGCCTGCCGCGGCCGCGGCCTTGCGCACGGACGAAATCGCCTCCTGCACATGCGCGGCGCCGGGGTTGCCCATGGCGCCCATATTCGTCGAAAGATCACCCGGCCCCACGAAAAGGACATCGACGCCATCCACCGCCGCGATCTCGGCGGCATTGGCGACGCCGGTCTTGTCCTCGATCTGAACGGCGAGAAGCTGCTGCTCGCGCGCCTTGGCATGATAGCCGGCGATGCGGCCGAAAGCGTTGGCGCGGTGGCCGACCGAGAAGCCGCGGAAGCCGCCCGGAGCATAGGTCATCGCCGCGACGATTGCGCTTGCCTGCTCCGCCGTCCGCACGTTCGGGATCATCAGGCTGCGCGCGCCGACATCCAAGGCCTGCTTGATCAGATTGGGATCGTCAGACGGCAAGCGCACGACCGCCTCGCAAGGAAACGCCGCCGCGACCTGAAGCTGCGCCATGATGCTGCGCAGATCGTTCGGGCTGTGCTCGCCGTCGATCAGCAGCCAGCCCGCTCCGGAACCCGCGACGACCTCGGTGGTGAGCGCCGAAGCCAGCGAACACCAGATGCCGACATGGGGCCGGCCGGCTTGTACGGCCGCCTTCAGCGAATTGATGCGCTCTTGCATTTTGCGATCGGCCTCCAGCGAGAAGAAGAAGCATTGAAATTTGTATGATGTCCTATATCATACGCCTTACTTGAGCTGCAAGATACTCTGATGCGGCACGGGAGTTGCACATGAAAATTGGCTTCATCGGGCTTGGCGTCATGGGCGCGCCGATGGCGCGGCATCTCGCCGATGCCGGGCACGAGATCGTCACGGTCCTGAACCGCTCGCCTCTCCCGAAGGACTTGAGGGCAGCGGTCGTCGCCTCCCCTGCCGAGGTGGCGCGGGCCTCCGAGATTGTCATCACCATGCTGCCCGACACGCCCGACGTGGAGCGCGTGCTGCTCGGGCCAAACGGCGTGCTCGAAGGGATTTCGGCCGGCAAGCTGGTCGTCGACATGAGCTCCATCAGCCCGATCGCCACGGCCGAATTCGCGGCGAAGTTCAGGCAAGCCGGAGCCGGCTATCTTGATGCGCCGGTCTCCGGCGGCGAGGTCGGCGCCAAGGCGGCGAGCCTCACCATCATGGTCGGCGGGCTGGCCGCCGAATTCGAGCGGGCACGACCGATCTTTGAGAGGCTGGGCAAGAACATCACCTTGATCGGCGAGAAGAACGGCGCCGGCCAGACCTGCAAGATCGCCAACCAGATCATCGTCGCGCTCAACATCGAGGCGGTCGCCGAAGCCCTTGTCTTCGCAAGCAAAGCCGGCTGCGATCCGGCGAAGGTGCGGAGCGCCCTGATGGGCGGCTTCGCCTCTTCGCGCGTGCTCGAAGTGCATGGCGAGCGCATGATCGCCCGCACCTTCGCGCCGGGTTTTCGGATCCGGCTGCACCAGAAGGACCTCAATCTCGCGCTCGAAAGCGCCCGCGCGCTTGGCGTTGCCCTGCCGAGCACGGCAACGGCGCAACAGCTGATGCATGCCTGCTCGGCTCGAGCCGGCGGCCCGGAGGCCGACCATTCGTCGCTCATCCGGGCTCTCGAAATCCTGAGCGACCATGAACTGTCAAACGGAAAGGAATAACCGATGCGCGGAACCGGCAAGGCCGATGTTTTCGTCATGCTGGCCCATCCCGTGGGCCATGCGAAGAGCCCCGGCATCTTCAACGAGATCTTCGAGCAGAAGGGGCTCGACAGCCTGATGGTGCCGCTGAGCTGCCGTCCGGACGACTTCGACACGTTCTGGGCCGGCATCACCGCGGCCGAGAACATCCGCGGCGTGATCATCTCGGTGCCGTACAAGGTCCCGGTCTACCACAAATGCGCGGCCGCCCACGACCGCGCCGCGCGCGTGCAGAGCGCGAATTCCGTTCGCCGTCAGGCGGACGGCACGTGGTATGCCGACAATTTCGACGGCGTCGGCTTCATCGATGGGCTGAAGGCAGGCGGACACCGGATCGCCGGTCGGCGGATCCTCCAGGTCGGCGCCGGCGGCGCCGGATCGTCGCTGACCTACTGCCTTGCCGAAGAAGGCGCGGCGGAAATCCGCCTTGCCGACATCGACAGGGAGCGCGCGCAGAGGCTCGCAACGCTGGTCAACAAGTCCTTCCCCGATTGCCGCATCGAGGTCGGGGAGCCCGATCCGTCCGGAATGGATATGGCGATCAACGCCACGCCATCCGGCCTGAAGCCCACCGATCCGCTGCCGATGGACGTGAGCAGGCTGACGCCGGAGATGACCGTGGTCGACATCATCATGGAGCCGGCCGAGACGGCGCTCCTCAAGGCGGCGAAGGAGATCGGCTGCCGCATCCAGCCCGGACGCCCGATGATGGATTTCCAGGTCGAGGCCATGGCCGCATTCTTCGACATCGAGCGGAAGGATCGCCGCAATGGCTGAGGCTTTGACGGCAGTCGTCATCGGCGGCACGTCCGGCATCGGACGCGCCATCGCAGAGCGCTTCGCCGAGGACGGCTATCAGGTGGTCGTCGCCGGCCGCGATACCGTCCGGGGCAAGGAGGCGGCCGCCTCCTGCGAGAGCGTAGGCGCGCCGCACGCCCTCTTCGTCCAGACCGATGTCGGCAACCCCGCTTCCGTGGAAGCGCTGGCGCAGTCTGTCAGCGATGCGTTCGGCACGCCTCACGTCGTGGTCAACTGTGCCGGCATCCTGCAAAGCGGCAAGCATGTGCTCGACCAGGATCTCGCCGAAGACGAGCAGATGTGGCGGATTAACTATCGCGGCACGCTGCTCGGCTGCCAGGTGTTCGGGCGGCTGATGTCCGCGGCCGGGCGCGGCGCGATCCTCAATGTCGGGTCGCTCGCTTCTTTCGCGCCGCTGTCGCTGCCTGCCTACACGCCTGGGAAGCACGCGGTGCTGGCGCTCACCCAGATGCTTGCCGCCGAGCTTGGCCCGCATGGGGTCCGGGTGAACGCCGTGGCGCCGGGCTACACGCTTTCCGACGGGTTGAAAGCCAGGATCGCCAAGGGCGAGCGCAATCCGGAAGCGATACAAGCCACCACCGCGCTGCGCCGCTTCGTCGAGCCGCGCGATGTCGCCGAAGCAGCCCTGTTCCTCTGTTCCGACCGTGCCGCTTCGATCACCGGCGTCACGCTTCCCGTCGATGCCGGCTGGCTCGTCCAGGCGCCCTACGCGCAGTACCTGCAAGGCAATCCTATCCGGCAGAAGCCGGCAATCTGAGAGAACATCCGTGAACGACATCCAGCGCTTCGACTTCGACACCCGCATCCATCACGGCGTCATCCACAACGGCACGCTCTACCTCAGCGGCCAGGTCGCGAGGCCTGGCCAGTCCGCGGCCGACCAGATGCGCGAGGTGCTCGGCAAGATCGACGCGCTGCTCGCCAAGGCGGGCACGGACAAGACCCGCATCCTCCACGTCCAGATGTGGCTGGACGACGTGCGGGATTTCGATGAGGTCAACATTGTCTGGGACGCCTGGATGCCTAAGGAGCATGCACCGGCGCGCTCCTCCGGCGAAGGGCGGATGGCAAAACCCGGAATGCTGGTCGAGCTCATCGTCACCGCGGCGGTTTGAATGGTCTTGCCGGTTCGGGCATCATCCCGAATCTGAACTTGAACGGCCCTGATCAGGACTTGAACGGAAGGCCTAAATGACGAAGCGCAAGCCGCTTTCCACCGTCGTGGCGGAGAGCCTGGCCGAAAAGATCCGCTCCGGTGAGTTGCAGCCCGGCGCGCAACTGCCGACCGAGGCGGAGCTTTGCGCCGAATATGATGTCAGCCGCACTGTCGTGCGCGAAGCGGTAGCGCGGCTGCGCTCCGAGGGCATGGTGGTGCCGCAGCAGGGGCGCGGCATGTTCGTCAGCGAAACGCCTCTGCCGCGCAATTTCTCGATCCCGGACGAGGCGCTGAGAACCTTGCCGGAGACCATCGCGCTGCTTGAGCTGAGGTTGAGCGTCGAAGTGGAATCCGCCGGGCTCTGCGCCGAACGCCGCACCGACAAGGAAGCGCGCGATATCCGCGCCAAGATGGATGAGATCGACGCGCAGCAGGCCGACCCCGCCGCCGTCCAGATCCACTATGACTACGATTTCCACCTCGCGATCGCCAAGGCGGCGCGCAACGAATTCATCCATGGCTTCCTAAGCTATCTCGGGCCGATGATCGTGCCGCGCTTCCAGCTTGGCTATGTGGTCGAGCCGGCACTCAAGGACAGCTACTACGCGCGCATCCACGCGGAGCACAAAGCCATCGTCGATGCCATCGAACGGCAGGATGGCGGCAAGGCCCGCCAGGCCATGCGCAAGCATCTGCAGAACAGCCTGGGACGGGTGCGCGCGCTGGCGAAAGCCTCGGGCGTCGAGGCAACCGAAGCGGAGCAGAAAGCCGCCGCCGCCTCGCTTTTCACCAAAATGAAAAGGCCGGTGCCGACAGACGGCTAAGCCGCGGCGACCGGCGAGCCTGAAAGTCTGCACGGAAGAGCAGACGCCACGCGATTGCGAAAGCCATGTTTTTGTTCCGCCGATCAGCAGGAACCCTTTCCTGCACGCAGAAGACATTGTTTTCCTTTGGTTTGCAGCCCTGCGGATCATGCCGGCAGCGTAGAATGTTTCCAACGCCGAAAAAGGCTTTCGAAAGTTTATCTTTCCTTTTTGCTGGTTTTCTTGGTTTCGCGGCATCGGCCGAAGCCGCACACTGACGCCAGGCAATCGGGGAAGCCGCAATCGGGGAAGCCAAGGTGACGACAGCCTTCATCACAGGAGCGACGAGCGGCATAGGACGGGCAATGGCGATCGCGTTGAGCGACGCCGGCTACGATGTCTATGCGGTCGGCCGCAGCCAGGCGGCGCTGAAAGAGCTGCAGGCCGAGCGTCCGGGCATCGTTCCCATTGCCGTCGACGTCACCGATCGCGAGGCGCTGGAATCGGTCCTGGCCGATCTCACCATCGATGTGCTGATCAACAATGCCGGCATCATGCCGCCACTCGGCAATTTCGCCGACATGAACATCGCCGACATCGATACCACGCTGGAGGTGAACCTCAGCGCGACGATCCTGCTCACCCGCCTCGTCGTGCCGCAGATGCGCGAGCGCCAATCCGGCCACATATTGTTCACCGGCTCCGTCGCGGGCCACGCCGCATTCTCCAACATTGCCGTCTATGCAGCCACCAAGGCGGCGATCTCCGGCTTTGCCGCTGCGCTGCGCGCCGACCTCTCCCCGTCCGGCATACGCGTCACCGAGATCGTCGCCGGCCGCGTCGAGACGCAGCTCTACAAAGACATCCTCGACGCCGACGCCCGCGCGGCCATGTACGCCAGCAAGGTGGTGCAGCCGGACGACGTGGCCAAGATGGTCGTCGGGGTGCTCGCGCTCCCCGCATGGGCCGACGTCACCCGTTTCGACATCATGCCGACCTGGCCGACCTCGCCAAGCGGCACCAAGTAAGGAAAACTGGAATGAAGGATCTTTCCGTTCTGATCGTTGGCGGCGGAGCCGGTCTCGGCGCGCTTCTCGCCCGCATGGCCATCGAGGCCGGGGCGGCGAAGATCGGCATCATCGACATCAACCAGGAAGCCGCTGAGAGCGCGCTCGAGCCGGCGAAGGCCAAGGGCCTGCCGACCGCGGCCGCGGCTTGCGACATCCAGGTCGGCCCGCAGTGCCACACCGCCTTCGACGCCATTGTTTCGAAGCTCGGGCGCGTCGACACGCTGATCAACTGCGCCGCGATCTACCCTCGCCGACCGCTCCTCGAGATCACCGACGCCGAGTGGGATGCCTCCAACGGCATCAACATCAAGGGCACCTACCACATGATGGTGGCCGCCGTTCGCCACATGCAATCGCAGGAGCCGAAAGCCCACGTGCGCGGCCGCATCGTGAATCTCACTTCTGTCGACGCCTTCAAGGCGCATCCGCAGAACGCGCATTATGCGGCGACCAAGGCAGCCGTCGTCAGCCTGACGCGCTCCTTTGCGCATCACGTCGCCAAGGACGGCATCCTGGTGAACTCCGTGGCGCCGGCCGGCATGGCCACCGAGAAGGCAAAAGCTCTCGGCTTCCTCGAGGAGTTGGCCAAGGCAAGCCCGCTCGGCCGCGGCGCCGAGCCGACCGAGATCGCCGAATGGGTGCTCATGACCGGCGGACCGAAGAACACGTACATGACCGGCGAAAACGTAATCGTCTCAGGTGGTTACATCTACGCCTGAATCGATTTTCAGAAGCCGGCGGCGTCTGAAATAGCGCAGTGCATGATCAACGGAGTCTCGAACGAAAGGAGGCGGAACTTACGATGGCCGGCAAGCTTCGCCTTCCCTCGCTCAATGCTCTGCGGGTCTTCCATGCCGTCGTGCAGCACAAGAGCTTTCGCCAGGCCGCCGACGAGCTCTTGGTGACGCCGCAGGCCGTCGGCCAGCAGATCAAGCTCTTGGAAGACACGCTGCAGGTGACGCTGTTCGAGCGCAAGGGCCGCTCGATCGAGATGACCGAGTCGGCGATCCTTCTCTCGCACTACGTCAAGGCCGGCTTCGACGAGTTCTCCGAAGGCGTTCGCCGCGTCACCAAGTCGAACTACCGTGACCGCATCAATCTCAATGCGAGCCCCTACTTCGCCACGCACTATCTGCTGCCCAGGCTTTCGCTGTTCCGCGAGATCCTGCCGGGCGCTGATCTTCGCCTGACGACGATGGTCGACCTGCCCGACTTCGGACGCGACGACATCGATATGACTGTGCAGTGGGGCTACGGCAACTGGCCGGACTACGAGGTCACGCTGCTGGTGCCGGACCCGAAGATCATCTGCTGCACGCCGGCGATCGGCGAGAAGATCAAGTCGGCGCAGGACCTGACGCGATACACGCTGCTCGACACGGTCAAGTCGAAGCGGCTGTGGCCGGACATATTGCGTCACCTCGGAGTTGAGCTGACCGACGGCGACCGCAGCGTCAGCTTCGACGATGCGGCGACCATGCGCCGGGCGACCCTGCAAGGCATCGGTGTAGGCCTGGTCTCCGTGATCGACGCCGAGGAGGATTTCCGCTCTGGCGCGCTCGTCGCGCCGATCGGCCGCGACGCCATTGCCGATATGAGGCCGGAAGAAGTCCCCGGCTTCTACCTCGTCGTCCCGCGCGGGCATCTGCGCGTGAAGGCGGTGGCCGCGCTTCATCGATGGCTGGCCCAACAGGATTGGCGGAGTGAGCTCAAGCTCTCCTTGCCAAAACCGACCCCGCTTTCCGACTGAAAGCAGCCTCAAGACCGGGTCCCGAAAGGCATCTTGCGGGGCTCCAACAACAAGAAACGGAACAACCTCAACAGTGGAGACAACAACATGAAAATGATGAAATGGGGGGCCGCTGCCATGGCCCTTGGCCTCATGCACTTCGCGGCGCCTGCCGAAGCCGCCGGCGGAAAGACGCTGGAGACCGTCAAGGCGCGCGGTGTTCTCAACTGCACCGGCCATGACGGCTCGTTCCTCGGTTTCGCCGAGGTGGACGACAAGGGCAACTGGAAGGGCATGGACATCGACCTCTGCAAGGCGGTGGCGACCGCCGTGTTCGGCGACCCGGCAAAGCTGAAGATCGTTCCGATCAGCTGGGCCCAGCGCTGGCCGTCGCTCCAGTCGGGCGATGTCGACATCATCATCAAGGCTTCCGGAGGCACGCTCAGCCGCGACACCGAGCTCGGCCTGCAATTCTCCACGTCCTACTACCTCGGCACGACCAAGGTGATGGCGCACAAGGAGCTCAACCTGAAGTCGCTCAAGGATGCCAATGGCGGCACCATCTGCATTCCCGCCGGTTCCTCTCAAGAGCAGCAGGTCGCAGCCTATGCCCAGAAGCTCGGCATCAAGCTCGAGCCGGTGCTGATCGAGAAGACCGAGGAGCTCGAACAGGCTTACTTCTCTGGCCGTTGCGATCTCTACGCGCAGTGGGGACCGACGCTGGCCATTGCCCGTAAAGCTAAAGGCAAAGTCGAGGACCATGTGATCCTGCCCGACGTGCTCGCCGTCGAGCCCGAAGTCATGATCATGCGCCAGGGCGACGACAACTGGGTCGACATCGCCAACTGGACGCTCAGCACCCTGATCTTCGCCGAGCAGGAAGGCATCACCTCCAAGAATGTCGACGAGATCAAGGCCAAGCCGACCTCGCCGCAGGTGGCCAAGTTCCTCGGCGTGACGCCTGGCATGGGCAAGGGTCTCGGGCTTTCCGACGACTGGGCCTACAACGTGATCAAGAAGGTCGGCAATTACGGCGAGATCTTCGAGCGCGATCTCGGCAAGGACTCGCCCTACAAGATGGATCGCGAGCTCACCAACCTCTGGAACAATGGTGGCGTCCTGTTCCCGCTGGTGATCGACTGACTCCACCTCTCAACGCAGCTCGCTCTGAGCTCCGCCTGGCGCCGCCAGGCGGAGCCGGCGACAATTCGGGGAAGACCATGATGGTCAGCCTGCTGAGAAATCAGAGGGTACGCAACACGCTGCTGCAGGTTCTCTATGTCGGCTCGCTTGGCGGGTTGGTTCTTGCCTGCGTGATGATCGCCCGCCAGAACCTCGCCCAGCAAGGGATCACCTCCGGCTTCGACTTCCTGTTCAAGTCGACCGGCTGGGACGTGAACTTCTCGCTGCTGCCCGCCACCGCCAATGATCCCTATTGGTGGTTCTTCCTCATCGGCATCATCAACACGCTGTTTTTGGGAACCACCGGGCTGATCTTGGCGACGATCGTCGGCACGATCGTCGGCCTGGCGCGGACCTCCTCGAACGAATTGGCGCGGCTGCTTGGCCGCACCTATGTCGACATCTTCCGCAACATCCCGCTGATCCTCCAGGTCTTCTTCTGGTACGCGGTGATCACGCATCTGCCGACGCCGCGCGCCGCGCATGAGGCCTTCGGCATGCTGCTTACCAGCCGCGGCCTCTATGTGCCGACCCCCAATGTCGGCGGCGTGGCCTTCGCAGCGGCCGTCCTCGCCGTGATCGCGGCGATCGCGCTTCCGCTCTGGCTGGGCCGCACCTCGCGCCTCAGCCAACCGCTCGGCGAGCGGCTGGGCATCCAGCTCACCGCTGCGGCGACGGCGTTTGCCACAGCCGCCGTCATCCTGGCACTCGGTCGCCTGCCGGACAGGCCGATGCTCGACTTCCCTGCTTTGCAAGGCCTCAATCTGAAGGGGGGCCTGCGCATTCCGCCGGAGTTTTCCGCGCTGGCGGTCGCCATCGCCATCTATGGCGGCTCCTACATCGCCGAGATCGTGCGCGGCGGCTTCAAGGCCGTCGGCAAAGGCCAGATGGAGGCAGCACTTTCGCTGGGGCTCAGCCCCTGGCGGGTCTTCACACTGGTGAGGCTGCCGCTGGCGCTGCGCGCCATGCTGCCGATCCTCGCCAACCAGTATGTCTGGCTGATGAAGGCGACGACCATGGGCATTGCTGTCGGCTTCACTGACTTCTTCATGATCGTGGCGCTGACCATCAACCATTCCGGCCAGACGCTGGAGGTGATCGGCATCCTGATGGGCGGCTTCCTCGCCATCAATCTCAGCCTCGCCGCCGCGTTCAACCGCATCAACAAAGCCATTGCCCTCAAGGGCAATCAACTGAGGGGATGAGTGCATGGAGATGGTCATTGCCGCTCCCCCTGCCCCGGGCAGGCTCGAAGACCTGAAACGCCGCTTCTTCGCGACACCGTTTCAGGCGCTGCTGTCGTTGATCTCCCTGGCGATCATGGTTTTCATCGTCTGGAAACTGCTCGACTGGGCGGTCTTCTCGGCCGTCTTCACCGCGAGTGGCGGGCCAGAAGCCTGCCAGGCCGCGGCGGGCGCCTGCTGGTCGGTGATCGCCGCCAGGTGGCGCATCATCCTTTTCGGCCTCTATCCCTTCGAAGAACAGTGGCGCTCCGCGCTCGCCTGCGTGGCCGTGGTGGTCATGACTGTGCTGAGCTGCATCCCCGCCTTCTGGACCGGACGCCGCATCGCGCTCGTCTGGGGCGCCGGGACGGGCCTCTACTACGTGCTGATGAAAGGCGGTGTGCTTGGCCTTCCCTATGTCGGCGAGGAAGCCTGGGGCGGGCTAGCGCTCACGCTCTTCATCTTCGTGACCACCTGCCTGATCGGCTTTCCGCTGGCGATCTGCCTGGCGCTGCTGCGTCGGTCGGACCTGCCCTGGATATCGAGGACCACGGGTCTGATCATTGATAGCGTTCGCTCGCTGCCGCTGATATCGATCCTCTTCACCTTCGCCATCGTTCTGCCGTTCGCATTGCCCCAATGGCTGGCCGGCGACAAGCTCTACCGTGTGATCCTGGGCTCCGCGCTGTTCTTCTCCGCCTACCAGGCGGAGATCGTGCGCGGCGGCATGCAGGGCGTCCCGTCAGGTCAGGAAGAAGCCGCCATGGCGCTCGGCATGAGCTACTGGCAGCGCATCGGCCGGATCGTGCTGCCGCAGGCCATGCGCAACGCGCTGCCGGCGACGATCAACCAGTTTGTGGTCGCGTTCAAGGAAACTTCGCTTGTGGTCATCGTCGGCTTCTTCGAGATCCTGGCCTCCGGCAATGCCGCCTACGGCACCGGCGAATGGCGCTTCGCCTATGTCGAAGTCTACGCCTTCATCGCTCTCATCTATTTCGTCTTCGTCTTCAGCCTGTCCCGTTACGGCGCCTATCTCGAACGGCGCATGTCGGTCGGCGAACGATAGCGGAGGTGCACATGAATTCGACGAAGTCATCCGGTCCGGCGGTTCATATCGAAAGCCTCGACAAATACTACGGAACATTCCACGCGCTGCGGAAGGTGAACCTGTCGGTCGAGCGTGGCGAAAGGATCGTCATCTGCGGCCCGTCTGGCTCCGGCAAATCCACTCTGATCCGCTGCATCAACCGGCTCGAACAGCATAATGGCGGCCGCATCACCGTGCTCGGCATCGAACTCAACGACGATGTCGGCAACATCGACGAGGTCAGGCGCGAAGTCGGCATGGTGTTCCAGCACTTCAACCTGTTTCCGCACATGACGGTGCTGGAGAACTGCATGATCGCGCCGATGATCGTGCGCAAGCGGCCGCGCGCGGAAGCCGAGGCGACAGCCCGGCGCTTTCTGGAGAAAGTGCGCATTCCCGAGCAGGCGGCGAAATTTCCGGGACAATTGTCTGGCGGTCAGCAGCAGCGCGTCGCGATCGCGCGTGCGCTCTGCATGCAGCCGGAGATCATGCTGTTCGATGAGCCAACCTCCGCGCTCGACCCGGAGATGATTTCGGAGGTGCTGGACGTCATGGTGACGCTCGCCTCCGAAGGCATGACGATGATCTGCGTCACCCACGAGATGGGCTTCGCGCGCCGGGTCGCCGACCGGGTCATCTTCATGGATGGCGGCGAGATCGTCGAAGAAGCGCCGCCGGAGGAATTCTTCACCGCCTCCCGCAACGAGCGCACGAGGCAGTTCCTTTCGCAGGTGCTGAAGAATTAATATACGCAGAGGATATCAATAAATGCGTGGTAGAATTGCCATAGTAACTGGAGCATCGTCCGGGATAGGTGCCGCCACAGCGCTGCGAATTGCGAAGAATTTTGAGGGGCTTGTTTTACACGCTCGAAAATCTGTCGAGTCGCTAGAGAATATTGCCGCCAAAGTGCGTTCCGAGGGCGCAAAGGCAGTGACCGTTCTTGGCGATCTTACAGACGCCGCCACCGGTGAGAGGCTGGTGAGAACAGCGTCGGAGGCTTTTGGCCGCCTTGATTGCGTGATCGCCAATGCCGGGTTCCCGATCCTAAAATCTTTCGACCAGGGAACGTTGGCCGATCTGGAATATGGCTTTCGGGGGAATGTCTTCAGTTTCTTTTCAATCACCCGCGCGGCGGCGCCGTTGCTTGCTAAATCCGCGGCGGGGCGGGTGGTAGCAGTCGGAAGCTTCACTGCGAGTGTTTTTCGAACCGACGTTCGACAGTTCCCAATGTCAGCCGCTTCCAAGGGTGCGCTCGAGACAGCGGTACGCAGCTTGGCCATGTATTTGGCACCTAAGGGTGTCACGGTAAATTGCGTCGTCCCGGGCTTCATCCAAAAGGAAGCTGGCGCCGAGGACAGCGTCACCGACGATGAATTGGCCGAGAGCCGCGCCCGCATACCGCTTGGACGGATCGGCCAGCCTGAAGATGTCGCGGCAGCGATCGAATTTCTCCTCTCAACAGACGCCGGCTACATCACAGGGCAATCGCTTCACGTGAGCGGTGGTCTAAGGATCTAGTGCAGGTGTCGCAGTCCCTCCCTCCAGCTTGGTAACGGCAATGACTGACGAAACGAGCAATCTGAGAAGCAGAGTGTGGTTTGACCGGACCGATACAGCCGGCTTCTTTCACCGAACGCACCTGAAGTCTCAAGGCCATCTGAAGGAGATGTTCGAGGGTCGACCGGTGATCGGCATCGCAAACTCGGCATCGCAACTGGTTCCATGCAACTCGCATCTGACTGAACTGGCCGAGTGGGTTTCCCGTGGGGTGCTTGAGGCAGGCGGCTTCCCACTGGTATTTCCGACGATGTCCATCGGCGACTCGCTGATGCGGCCAAGCGGCATGATGTTTCGCAACCTGATGAGCATGGAGCTGGAAGAGCTGATCCGTGCGAATCCGATTGATGGCGTGGTCTTGCTGACCGGCTGCGACAATACCGCACCAGCTTATGCAATGGGTGCCGCAAGTGTCGACGTGCCGGCCATCATTGTTCATGCCGGTCCTATGATGAGCGGCAACTTCCGCGGTAGGACGGTTGGCTCCGGAACCGACATTTACAAGCTATACGACAGCAGTCGCAGCGGCCGCCTGCCGAGCGACGCGTTCGCCGAATCCGAGTTTGGAATGTCGCGAAGCGTCGGCACCTGCAACACGATGGGTACGGCGTCCACCATGGGATTGGTGCTGGAAGCAATGGGGCTTTCGCTCCTCGGCACGGCTGGAATACCTGCGGTCGACGCCCGCAAGAAATCTTCGGCCCAGAGAGCTGGGCGCCGTATCGTCGACCTGGTGAGGTCGGGCACTAAGATATCGGCCATCGCCACGCGCAAAGCATTCGAAAATGCGATCCGCGTCAACGCTGCCATCGGGGGCGGCACCAACACCACCGTACACCTTCTGGCATTGGCCGGTCGGTTCGGCGTTGAACTCACGATCGATGATATCGAGACCAACAGTCGTCCGATCAATCTGATGGCCAACATCATGCCGAATGGCGATTTCCTCATGGAGGATTTTTTCAACGCCGGAGGCCTTCCCGCGCTGATGAAATCAATGGGAGAGCTGCTGCATCTCGACGCCATGACGGTCTCGGGCCAAACCATCGGCGATACGGTGCGCGACGCCGAAATCTTTGATCCTCGCGTGATTGCAACGCCGGACTCTCCTTTCAAAAAGGAGCCGGCTCTGGCCGTCTTGAAGGGCAATCTCGCCCCGAACGGGGCGATCATCAAAGCGACGGCTGCAAGTCCTCACCTGCTAAAGCACACAGGAAAAGCCGTCGTGTTCGAATCGATCGAGGACATGGACGCGCGCATAGACAGTCCGGATCTGGAGGTAGATGCCGGTTCAGTTCTGGTTCTAAAGAATATCGGTCCCACGAGCTATCCGGGCGCGCCGGAACTCGGCAACATCAAAGTGCCGAAGAAGCTGCTCGATCAGAACGTGTTCGACGTCCTTCGTTTATCAGATGGGCGCATGAGCGGAACTGCCTTTGGCACGGTCATTTTGCAGGTGACACCCGAGACAGCCATCGGCGGGCCGATTGCTTTGGTGGAGAACGGCGATCTCATCGAGTTCGATTTGTCGGAGCGCCGCTTGACCCTGCACGTCTCGGAAGAAGAGCTGGCGCGTCGAAGGGCGAATTGGAGGCCCTCGACCATCGTTGCGGAGCGTGGCTTCCGTCGCCTGTTTGTCGAGCATGTCCTGCAAGCCGACCAGGGGCTCGATTTCGACTTCTTACGTGGCGCCTCCGGTTCAGACCCAAGCCAACGCCGCCCTTACTAGCCCAACCGCAATCCGGCCTCAACGCCGGCCACCAAAAACCAGGAGCTACAATGGCTGTCTATAAGTCGCGACTTCGGTCCCAGTCTTGGGCGGGGGAGACGATCGGCATCATCGTCCTTGAGTGTTACTATCCGTTCCTACCCGGAAATGTCGCCAATGCCAGCACATATACCTTTCCGGTGCGCTATGCGCTGGCCGAAGGGGTCACCGGTGAAAAACTGCTTTACGGTCCGACCGAAAGCCTGCTGGAGCCGTTTATAGCAGCAGCGCGTAAACTCGAAGCAGAGGGAGTAAAGGCGATCACCGGCGCCTGTGGGTTCATGGCACTTTTCCAGAAAGAGATCGCCGCCTCGGTCAACGTTCCAGTGTTCGTAAGTAGCCTTCTTCAAATCAATTTCATGCACCAGATCACAAACAAGCGGGTGGGCATTATCTGTGCGGATTCCACCTGCCTGAAGCCCGAGCATCTCGCCGGTACCGGCGTATCAACGTCCGTGCCCTTGGCGATCACCGGCATGGAGGGATGCGAAGCCTTCAACCAAGGGATCCGCGCGAACATCGGCGAGTTGGACGACGAAGGTATCCGGACAGGCATCGTCTCAGTGGCACAGAACCTTGTCTCACAGCATCCGGATGTCGGTTCCATATTGCTCGAATGCAGTGACTTGCCCCCCTACGCGCATGCCGTGCAAGAGGCGACGGGACTGCCGGTCTTCGATTTCATTACGATGATCAATCATGTGCATGAGTCGCTTAGCCGGACCCGCTATACCGGCATAATATAGAGCCAGGCTCTCCGAAGGCATGATGATCTGCGTCACCCATGAGATGGGCTTTGCCCGCCGGATCGCCGGCCGGGTGATCTTCATGGACGGCGGCGAGATCGTCGAGGAAGCGCCGCCGGAGGAATTCTTCACCGCCTCCCGCAACGAGCGCACGCGGCAGTTCCTGTCGCAGGTGCTGGGCCATTGAACGGCATTTGGGAAGATGCAACGTTCCGTGCGTAGCACATCACCAGGTACCTCAATGACCGATCCCACAGTCGCCTTGCGCGAGATACTCGGACCGAAAGGCTGGCTTTCGGGCGATGACGCCCAACCCTACCGGCGCGATTGGCTCAACCGTTATGGCGTCGAGCCTCTGGGCGTTGCCAGGCCCGCGAACACGGCCGAAGTTGCGGCAGTCGTAAAGGCATGCCGGGAGGCAGGCGTCGCGGTGATCCCGCAAGGCGGGAATACGGGCCTGTGCGGCGGCGCCGTCGCCGATCAACCGAACGCGGTCATCGTCTCGCTTTCGCGCATGACGGCAATCGGCGAACCGGATCCCGAGAGCGGGTCGATCGCGGTTGAAGCGGGCGTCGTCCTCGCCGCCCTGCACGAGGCGCTGGACCCGCATGGCCTGATGTTTCCGATGCATCTCGGAGCGGAGGGCAGCGCCAGGATCGGCGGCCTGATCGGCACCAATGCCGGCGGCAGTCAGGCGTTCCGATACGGGATGATGCAAGACCTCGTGCTCGGCCTCGAAGTCGTGACTCCGGACGGCTCGGTGTGGGACGGCCTGCGCGCGGTGCAGAAGGACAATGCCGGCTATCAGCTGCGCAAGCTTTACTGCGGCGCCGAAGGCACGCTGGGCGTCGTGACGCGCGCAGTGCTCAGGCTCTATCCCACGCCAAAACAGCAGGCGAGCGCGCTT
Organism: Mesorhizobium dulcispinae; assembly: GCF_033977345.1. NCBI lineage: Bacteria > Pseudomonadati > Pseudomonadota > Alphaproteobacteria > Hyphomicrobiales > Phyllobacteriaceae > Mesorhizobium > Mesorhizobium dulcispinae. Next base: position 39,625 of record NZ_JAVIIY010000005.1, on the reverse strand, counting down.
CTGGTGATGTCCGACTTTGCCGCGGCCGTTTCCTTCGGCGCCTATCTCCGCGGCGAGGCCGGCGAGTTCCTTGCCGGGCTCGAATTCTTCTCCGAGGTCGGCCTGGCACTGGCGCTCAAGCATCTGCCCGATCTCGCTTATCAGTTGGAGACGCGAGGCGACGTCTACCTGCTCGTCGAGCTGGCCTCGGGCTCGCCGCGCGTTCCGCTGGACGAGATCCTGAATTCGGCGCTGGAATGGGGCATGGAGCAAGGCTCCGTCGTGGACGGCGCGCTGGCCTCGTCAGGCACGCAGCGGGCGCAGTTCTGGCGGCTGCGCGAGGAACAGCCGGAGGGACAGCGGCTGGAAGGCGAGCAATTGAAGCACGACATCTCGGTGCCGCCGGGCGCGATCGCCCGCTTCATCGAGGCCGGCGCGAAGATCTGCGACGACATCCTGCCCGGCGTGCGGATCAACCCGTTCGGGCATCTTGGCGACGGCAACATCCACTACAATCTGTCGCCGCCGGAAGGCCGCGCCGATTTCGACGGCAAGGCGGGACAATTCGCCGAGGCGCTGGCATCTTTAGCCACCGAAATGGGCGGCAGTTTTGCCGCCGAGCATGGGCTTGGGCGCGCCAAGATCGCCATGGCCGAGCGAAACCGCAGCATTGTGGAGCGAGAGCTCATTGCACGGCTGAAGGATGCATTCGATCCGCAGGGCACGATGAATCCCGGCGTTCTGGTGCGCACTTAAGGCGTGTTGAGATTCAGGTCAGGCCGAGTCGAAAATGGTGGTTTCCGAGAACCGGAGCGGAGCGTACTTGAAGTACGTGAGCACCGGAAGCGTAGGAATCCGCCATTTGCAGGCCGGCCTCACCTGAATACCAACGCGCCTTACACAGTAAAGAAAAACTTTCGAATGGACCGCATTTCTTGATTTCGCCACGACCGGCCACGGTGCAGGTATAGTTCGAAAGGCAGGCTCCGTCCGCTTGCCGCCAGCGTAAGAGGATGTCGAAGCATGGTCCGCAATGGCGGTCGCCTTCTTGTCGAGTGTCTTATCGCGCTCGACGCGACCAAGAGCTTCGGCGTTCCCGGCGAAAGCTATCTGGCAGTACTCGACGCGCTGCACGACACCCATGGCAGGCTGGACTACGTGCTTTGCCGCAACGAGGGCGGCGCGTCGTTCATGGCCTCGGCCTATGGCAAGCTGACCGGCACGCCGGGCATCTGCTTCGTCACCCGCGGCCCGGGCGTGACCAATGCCAGCATCGGCGTCCATACGGCCATGCAGGACAGTTCGCCGATGATCCTGTTCGTCGGCCAGGTCGGCACCGACATGAAAGGCCGCGAGGCCTTCCAGGAAATCGACTACCGGGCGGTCTATGGAACCGTCGCCAAATGGGCGGTCGAGATCGACGACGTCGAGCGCCTCCCCGAAATCGTGGCACGGGCCTGGACCACGGCCTTGACCGGGCGGCCCGGTCCCGTCGTGGTCGCGTTGCCGGAGGACATGCTGACGACCGCGACCGAGGCCGCACCGCTCAGCGGTCCGGCAGCGATCTTCGAAGCCGCTCCGGCACAGGATGCGATCGCGTCGGCGCTCAAGCTGCTGGCGGGAGCCGAGAAGCCGGTGCTGCTCATGGGTGGTGCCAACTGGACGGCGGACGGGCGCGCCGCGCTCCAGGCCTTCGCCGAAGCCTCCGACATCCCGGTCGTGGCCGCCTTCCGCTACCAGGACCAGTTCGACAACCACTCGCCGGTCTTCGTCGGCGAGGCCGGCGTCGGCATGGTGCCGCATGTGAAGAGCCTGATCCGCGATGCGGACGTGATCCTGGCGGTGAATGTCCGCTTCGGCGAGATGACGACCGACGGCTACACGCTGCTTTCCGTGCCCGTGCCGCGCCAGAAGCTGATCCATGTCCACGGCTCCGACCGCGAGATCGGCAAGATCTATGTGCCGACGATCGGCATCCATGCCGGCCCGAACGCCTTCGCCAAGGCGCCCACCCCGGTCAAGGGCGCCTGGGCCGACTGGCGCGCGGCGGCGCGCAAGGCCTATGAAGGCACTTTCGCCGCGCCCGTGCAGCCCGGCCCCGTCGACATGGTCGCGGTCAGCGGCTGGCTGCGCGAGACCTTGCCGGCAGACGTCATCCTCACAAACGGCGCCGGCAATTTCACCGTATGGCCGAACAAGTTCTTCAAGTTCGGGCGGCAAGCGCGGCTGCTTGCTCCGCAATCCGGCGCCATGGGCTATGGCCTGCCGGCGGCGATCGCTGCGAAGGTTGCGTTTCCGGAACGCACGGTCGTCTGCTTTGCCGGCGACGGCGACTTCCAGATGAACTGCCAGGAGCTTGGCACCGCCATGCAGGCGGGCGCGCAGCCGATCGTGCTCATCATCAACAACGGCATCTACGGCACCATCCGCGCGCATCAGGAGCGCAACTATCCGGCCCGCGTCTCCGGAACCTCGCTCGAGAACCCCGACTTCGTGGCGCTGGCCAAGGCCTATGGCTTCCACGCCGAACGGGTCGAATCCACGCAGGATTTCGCGGCGGCGTTCGAACGGGCGCTGAAGTCAGCGACCGGCGCCGTCCTCGACATCGCCGTCTCTCCCGAAGCGCTCACGCCCCGGCAGACCCTCTCCCAGATGCGCGACGCCGCGCTCGCTTCCCAGAAGGCCAAGGCATGACCTCCAGAACTGACGACATCCGTCTCGGCGCGGACATCGGCGGCACCTTCACCGACATCGCCCTCGACGTACGCGGAACGATGTTCTCGACCAAGGTGCTGACCAACTATGCGGCGCCCGAGCAGGCTATCCTCGACGGCATTGCCATCGTTATCCACGACGCCGGAATTTCTCCGTCTGAAATCGGCATCATCATCCACGGCACGACGCTCGCCACCAACGCCCTCATAGAGCGGCGCGGCGCCAAGACCGCGCTGGTCACGACGGAAGGATTCCGCGACGTGATCGAGATGCGCACGGAAAACCGCTTCGAGCAGTACGACCTCAGCCTGCAGCTGCCGACGCCGCTCATCCCGCGCGAGGACCGCTTCACGGTCAAGGGCCGCATCGGCGCCGAAGGCCAGGAACTGCAGCCGCTCGACGAGGCTGCCCTCGAAGAGATCGCCGGGCGCATCGCTGCCGGCGGCTTCGGCTCGGTAGCGATCGGCTTCATCCACGCCTACGCAAACCCCGACCACGAGCGGCGGGCGCGCGAAATCCTCTGCAGGAAGCTCAGCATCCCGATTTCGATCAGCGCCGAAGTCTCGCCGCAGATGCGCGAGTTCGAGCGCTTCAACACGGTCTGCGCCAACGCCTACGTGCGGCCGCAGATGGCAGACTATCTCGCCCGCCTGCAGACGCGCCTGAAGGACATGGGCGCCGCCTGCCCGGTCTTCATGATCCATTCCGGCGGCGGCCTGATCTCGGTCGAGACCGCTTCGGAATTCCCGGTCCGGCTGGTCGAGTCCGGTCCGGCCGGCGGCGCTATCTTCGCCGCCGATATCGCCAGGCGCTTCGGGCTGGAAAAGGTCGTCTCCTATGACATGGGCGGAACCACCGCAAAAATCTGCATGATCGAGGACTATGCGCCGCGCACGGCGAGAACCTTCGAGGTCGCGCGCACCTACCGCTTCTCGAAGGGCTCGGGCATGCCGATCTCGATCCCCGTGATCGAGATGATCGAGATCGGCGCCGGCGGCGGCTCCATCGCCTGGGTCGATGCCATGGGCCGCATCCAGACCGGACCGGAAAGCGCCGGATCGGAGCCTGGCCCGGCCTGCTACGGCCGCGGCGGAAGGCGGCCGGCAATCACCGACGCCGACCTGGTGCTCGGCAAGCTCGACCCCGACAATTTCGCCGGCGGGGCGATCAGGCTCGACACCTCTGCGTCCGAGCAAGCCATCCTGCGCGATGTCGGCGAGCGCCTGTCGCTCGATGCGATGTCGACGGCCTTCGGCATCTGCGAGGTCGTGGACGAAAACATGGCGAATGCCGCCCGCGTCCACGCCGTCGAGAACGGCAAGAACATCTCCGACAATCTGATGATCGCGTTCGGCGGCGCCGCGCCGCTGCACGCGGCAAGGCTGTGCGAAAAGCTCGGCATCGACCAGTGCATCGTGCCTAGAGGCGCGGGTGTCGGATCGGCGATCGGCTTCCTCAAGGCGCCGTTCGGCTACGAGGCGCTGGCCTCGAAGCTGACGCGGCTGTCGCGGTTCAAGCCGGCCGAGGTCAACGCCCTGCTCGCCGATCTCAAGGCCTCCGCCGAGGGTTTTGTGCGCACCGGCGCCAGCGGCAGGATCGTCTGCGAGATCACCGCCTTCATGCGCTATGCCGGCCAGGGTTGGGAAATCCCCGTGCCGCTGGCGGACGAGCCGTTCGGCGACGATGCCGTCGCCAAACTCAAGGCGCTGTTCGAGGAGAACTACCAGCGCTTTTTCGGCCGCGCCATCGAAGGGCTGGACGGGATGGAAATCGAGATCGTCACCTGGTCGGTCAAGGCGACCGACATTCGGCCCGCGGTCGCGAGGCACGATCTCACCACCGGCGGGAAGACGAGCGAGCCGACAACGACGCGCGCGGTGTTCGATCCGGTCAGCGGCGCGCCGCGCAGCTACGGCATCCTCGAGCGCGACACGCTCTGCGCCGGCGACCGCGTGTCCGGTCCGGCAGTCATTGTCGAACGCGAGACCTCCACCGTCGTCACCACCAGCTTCGACGCCGTCATCCAGAGCGACGGCGCGATCCTCCTGATCCGCAAAGGCAGCCAGGCATGAGCGACCCAGGCAACAACAACATCGCCGAAATCCGCATGCAGGTCATGTGGAACCGGTTGATCTCGGTGGTCGAGGAGCAGGCGCTCACCTTGCTGCGCACCGCCTTCTCGACCTCGGTGCGCGAATCCGGCGACCTGTCGGCGGGCGTGTTCGACCCGCGCGGCCAGATGCTGGCACAGGCGGTGACCGGCACGCCCGGCCATGTCAATACCATGGCCGAAGCCGTGCTGCATTTCATGAACGAGATCCCGCGCGATCAGATGTTCGAGGGCGACACCTATGTCACCAACGATCCCTGGCAGGGCACTGGCCATCTGCACGACATCACCATGGTGTCACCGTCCTTCCTGAACGGCGAGCTGGTCGCCTTCTTCGCCTGCACGGCGCATGTCGTCGATGTCGGCGGGCGCGGCTTCGGCGCCGACGGCAAGTCGGTCTATGAGGAAGGCATCCAGATCCCGATCATGAAGTTCGCGGAAAGGGGCAAGGTCAATCTCGACCTCGTCAGGATCCTGCGCGCCAATGTCCGCGAGCCGAACCAGGTCGTCGGCGACTTCTATTCTTTAGCCGCATGCAACGAAGTCGGCCACCGCCGCCTTGTCGACATGATGAAGGAGATCGGGCTCGCCTCGCTCGACGGTCTCGGCGAGTTCATCTTCTCGCGCACCCGCGACGCCATGCTCGAACGCATCGAGGCGCTGCCGAAGGGAAGCTGGTCGAACGAACTGGTGACCGACGGCTATGACGAGCCGGTGAAGCTCGCAGCGACGGTTTCGGTCCGTGACGACCATGTCGAGGTCGATTTCACCGGCACCGATCCGATGAGCCGCTGGGGCATCAACTGCCCGATCATCTACAGCAAGGCCTATGCCTGTTATGCGCTGAAATGCATGGTCGCGCCCGACATTCCGAACAATGCCGCCTCGCTTGCCTTCTTCACCGTGTCGTCGCCGGTCAACATCCTCAATGCCGTGCGGCCGGCGCCGGTGGCGCTCCGGCACATCTTCGGCCACATGGTTCCCGATCTGGTGCTGGGGGCGTTCTCCAAGGCGTTGCCGGGAAAAATCCTCGCCGAAGGCGCCGGTGCGCTGTGGAACATCCACATCTCGGCGCGGCCTGTCGCCGGCGCATCCGGCCGCCGTGCCGAAGTGCTGATGTTCAACTCCGGCGGGATGGGCGCACGCCCGGAGTTCGACGGCTTGTCGGCGACGGCCTTCCCGTCGGGCGTGCACACCATGCCGATCGAGGCGACGGAGCACACCGGCCCGATCGTCATCTGGCGCAAGGAGCTGCGGCCGAACTCGGGGGGCGACGGCGAATTCCGCGGCGGCCTCGGGCAGATCATCGAGATCGCCGCGACCGACGGTCACGAGTTCGACTTCTCGGCCATGTTCGACCGCGTCAACCATCCGCCGCGCGGGCGCGATGGCGGCAAGCCCGGCGTCGCGGGCGTGGTCAAGCTGGATGACGGCACGCGGATGCGGCCGAAGGGTTGGCAGCATGTGCCGGCCGGGCGCAGGCTGATCCTGGAACTGCCGGGCGGCGGCGGCTATGGCGATCCGGCCAGGCGCAGCGCCGCCGCGCGCGCCAACGACCGATCCAAGGGATACATTTCGGAGAACGAGCGATGAGTTATGTTGCCTCGCGCCTGGCGGCGGTGAAACCATCGGCTTCCATGGCGGCCTCGCAGGCCGCAAAGGCGCTGCGCGCCAAAGGCGTGGACGTGATCGATCTCGGGCTCGGCGAGCCCGATTTCCCCACCCCGCTGCACATCATCGACGCCGCCCATTTCGCGGCGAAGGCGGGCCAGACGCTCTACACAGCCGCCGCCGGCACGATTGAGGTGCGCGAGGCGATAGCCGGCAAGTTCCGCCGGGAGAACGGGCTGGACTACACGCCCGACGATATCGTCGTCGCCAACGGCGCCAAGCAGATCATCTTCAACGCGCTGATGGCGACGCTGGAGACCAGCGACGAAGCAATCCTGCCGGCGCCTTACTTCGTCTCCTATCCCGAGATGGTGAAGCTGCTCGGCGGCACGCCTGTCGTCGTCGAATGCCCGGAGACCACCGGCTTCCGGTTGACGCCAGCGTTGCTGGAAAAGGCAATCACCTCAAGGACAAAGTGGCTTTTCCTCAACATGCCCGGCAACCCGTCCGGCGCGGTGTATTCAGAATCCGACCTCAAGGCGCTCGGGGCGGTGCTGGCGAAACACCCGCAGGTGCTCGTCCTTTCCGACGAGATCTACGAGCACATCCTCTTCGACGGCCGTGAGTTCGTATCCTTCGGAAAGGCTTGTCCCGAGCTGAAAGACCGCACCCTGATCGTCAACGGCGTCTCGAAGTCCTACGCGATGACCGGCTGGCGCGTCGGCTATGCCGCAGGCCCCGCGCCGCTCGTCAAGGCGATGTCGACCATCCAGAGCCAGTCCTGCACCTCCGTGTGCTCGATCGCGCAAGCCGCGACCGTCGCGGCGCTCAACGGCCCGCAGGACGAGGTCGCGCGCTTCTGCCAGGCCTTCGAGGCGCGCCGCGATCTGGTCGTGGACGGCATCCGCAAGATCAACGGGCTGACGCTGTCACCGCCGGAAGGCGCCTTCTACGCCTATATCGGCTGTGCCAGCCTGATCGGCCGCAAGACGCCCAAGGGCGTGGCGCTGGAGGACGATGCGGCTGTGGCGAACTATCTTCTCAACGAGGGACGTGTGGCGTCGGTGCCGGGCGTCGCCTATGGACTGTCACCCTATTTCCGCATCTCGACCGCCACCAGCGAAGAGGTGCTGACCGAGGCGATCTCGCGGATCAACGCCGCCGTCGCGCAAGTGGAGTAAACGATGCCGCACTATGGACGTATCCTGATCACCGGCGCCGCCGGCCGGCTCGGCTCACAGCTGCGCAAGGGGCTGGTGCCGCTGGCAAGCAATATCCGCCTGGCGGGGCGCGAACCGTTCGGCGACCTTGCGCCTCATGAGGAGGAAGCGGTCTTCGACCTCGCCGATATGGAGGCGACGATCGCGGCGACCAAGGACTGCGACGCGATCGTCCATTTCGGCGGCGCGCCGCTCGAATGCGAGTGGCAGACAATCCTCGATTCCAGCATCCGCGGCTCCTACCACATCTACGAAGGCGCGCGGAAACACGGCGTGAAGCGCGTCATCTATGCCTCCTCGGTGCATGCCATCGGCTATCACGAGATCGAGGCGCATATCAGCGTCGACGCGCCGGTGCGCCCGGACAGCCTCTATGGCGTGTCGAAGAATTTCGTCGAAAGCCTCAGCCGGCTCTATTGGGACAAGTTCGGCATCGAGACGGTGTGCCTGCGCATCTTCTCGTCCTTCCCGGAACCCGCCGACCGGCGCATGCTGTGGTCATACCTCTCCTTCGCCGACTGCGTGCGCCTTGTCGAGGCATCGCTGACCGCGCCGCGCGTCGGCCACACCATCTCGTTCGGCATTTCCAACAACAAGTTGAAGATGGTCGACAACAGCGGCGCCGACCATTTGGGATTCATCCCGCAGGACAGCGCCGAACCGTTCCGCGCCGCCGTCGAGGCGAAGACGCCGGTTCCCGATCCGAAGAGGCCGTCGGTGAAATATCTCGGCGGCTGGTTCTGCGAGCTCGGCCATCCGGACGACAAGCCGGCATAACCGTTCTCGCCGGCGTGGCGGTAGAGTGGGATGGTCAGCCCTGTGGCCGGACCTGCGGCAACGCGGCGTCGAGGGACCGCTCGAACGCGTCGACCAAGGCGTCGACCTGGGCCTCGGTGATGATCAGCGGCGGACAGAAGGCGATGGCGTCGCCCATGTTGCGCGAGATGACGCCATTCTGCTGCAGCAAGCCGTTGACCAACGCGCCGAGTGCGGCGGGCTTGCCCCATGGCGCCTTGCTCGCCTTGTCCGCGACCAGCTCGACGGCGGCGATCAGGCCGACGCCGCGCACCTCGCCCACCAGCGGATGGGAACCAAGCTTGCGCAGCCGCGCCTGCAAATGCGCGCCGACCTTGCGCGCATTGCCGACCAGGTCGCGCTCCTCGATCAGCTTGATGTTTTCCAGCGCTACGGCCGCGGCGACCGGATGGCCGCCGCCGGTGAAGCCGTGGCCGAAGGTACCGATCCGGTCGCTCTCGTCTGCGATCGGCTCGAACACCTTGTCGTTGATGAGGAGCGCCGAGATCGGCAGGTAGGACGACGAGATCTGCTTCGACAGCACCATGATGTCGGGCTTGATGCCGAAGGTCTGCGAGCCGAACATCTCGCCGGTCCGGCCGAAGCCGCAGATCACCTCGTCGGCCACCAGCAGGATGTCGTATTTCGACAGCACTGCCTGGATCTTCTCCCAGTAGCCGGCCGGCGGAACGACGACACCGCCGGCGCCCATGATCGGCTCGCCGATAAAGGCGGCGATAGTTTCCGGTCCCTCGGCGACGATCAGTTTTTCGAGATCCTCGGCGAGCCGGCTGGAGAATTGCTCCTCGCTTTCGCCGGGCTCGGCGTCGCGCCAATGGTGCGGCGTCGAGGTGTGCAGGATGTTGGCGATCGGCAGGTCGAAGGAGAGATGATTGTTCGGCAGCCCGGTCAGGCTCGCCGCGGCGATGGTCACGCCATGGTAGCCGCGCTTGCGGCTGATGATCTTCTTGCGCGCCGGCTGGCCGAGCGCGTTCGACCGGTACCAGATCATCTTGATCGCCGTGTCGTTGGCCTCGGAACCGGAATTGGTGAAATAGGCCTTGCTCATCGGCACCGGCGCCATCTGCACTAGCTTCTCGGCCAAGTCGATCAGCGGCGAATGCGCCTTCGAGCCGAAGTCGTGATAGAAGGGCAGCTTCGACATCTGCCGCGTGGCCGCCTCGACCAGCCGCTTTTCCGAGAAGCCGACGGCGACGCTCCACAGGCCGGCCATCGCCTCGATGTAGCGGTTGCCGGCGATGTCCTCGACATAGACGCCATCGCCCTTTTCGATGACCAGCGGCCCGGTCTCCTGATGCTTGCGGGCATTGGTGTAGCCATGCAGGTGGTAGCGGATGTCGCGGGCTTCAGGGGAATTCGGTCTGGCGTCCATGATGGCTCCTGTCTGCGGCGTGCAAGCGAAAATAGGACCGCCTTGCTGACCGAGAAGTCCATCGCCAGCCGGCGAGCCGCTTGATGCATCATCGCAGGGTGCCGCCGCAAGAGCCGCCCTGTCATGATTGATAGCGCCATGGGATTCTTTAGGTCGGCAGAGGCGGTATAGTCCTGCCGGACCCTGGGCGCACCGTATGCGCAACCGAAAGGACTTACCATGGAACAAGTCGACTGCATCGTCGCCGGGGCCGGCGTGATCGGTCTTGCGGTCGCACGTACTGTAGCCGCGCAGGGTCTCGAGACGCTGATCGTCGAGGCAGCAGACGCCATCGGCACCGAGACGAGCTCGCGCAATTCGGAAGTCATCCATGCCGGCATCTATTACACTCAAGGGTCGTTGAAGGCCCGGCTCTGCGTTGCGGGGCGCGAGATGCTCTATCGCTACTGCGCCGAGCGCTCGATCCCTCACCGGCGCTGCGGCAAGCTGATCGTCGCGACCGACGAAGCGCAGGAGCCCGTGCTCGCCACGATCCGCGCCAGCGCTGCTGCCTGCGGTGTCGGCGACCTACGTTTCCTCTCCGCCGGCGAGGCGCACGCTCTGGAGCCGGCGCTGAATTGCACGGCTGCGCTGCTCTCGCCTTCAACCGGCATCATCGACAGCCACGCGCTGATGCTCGCGCTGCTCGGCGACGCTGAGGAAAGCGGCGCGATGCTGTCGCTCAACACCCGCATCGTTTCAGGCCGCATTGAAGCCGGTCGCCTCGTGCTTCAGACGACGGACACGGCAACCGGCCAAGGTTTCGAGATCGCCACGTCGCGTCTGGTCAACGCGGCCGGCCTTGGCGCGGTCGCGCTGGCTGGCTCGATCGAGGGATTCGACCGGCAGTTCCTGCCCACGCTTCGCTACGCCAAGGGCAATTATTTCTCGGCGGCAGGCCGCACCCCCTTCTCGCGGCTCGTCTATCCGGTGCCGGAGCCCGGCGGGCTCGGCGTCCATCTGACGCTCGACCTCGGCGGCACAGCGCGCTTCGGCCCTGACGTCGAATGGACCGATGTCCTCGACTATCGCGTCGACCCCGCGCGCGGCGAACGCTTCTACGCTGCGATCCGCAGATACTGGCCGGGACTGGCGGATGGCGGCCTGCAGCCGGCCTATAGCGGCATACGTCCAAAACTTTCCGGCCCGAACGAAGCCAACAGCGACTTCGTCATCCAGGATACCGAGACCCATGGCATCGCGGGTCTGGTCAATCTATTTGGCCTCGAAAGTCCCGGGCTGACCTCAAGCCTGGCAATCGCCGGGCAGGTGAGGCGCATCTTGCGCTAAGGCAGCGCTAATGGACAGAAAACGCTTCGGAGCTCGAGCGAGGACATCCTGCCGACAAGCCGGCTCCGGCCTTCGAACCGCCCCGGGACACCCGGGATCCTCGCTACCGGGCAAGTCTTTGGCTGCGACGGCGCGCCGAACTGGGGCTGCGCTGGAGGAACAGGCTGGCCGGGAGGAGACGATTTGGCCCGAAGCACCATCATCCATGCTGTGGGCGGCGGGCAATCACGACCCGTCCGCATTCCCGGACCAAGCTTCACCCTTGTCATTGCGGTGCAGCATCATCCGCCGGAAGCTCATCGAGATATGCGCCCGCCTGATGTGTCCGATCGAAGCCCAGTCGCCGATCTCGGCCGCTGCGAGCACCTCCGCGATTTCCCGGCGGAATGCCGTGAATTCCTCGGCCAGTCCTAGCCGCGGCATCATTTTCAGGACGACCCGTGCGACCTGGAAGTAGAGTCGCTCGCTGATGTCGCGCAACGGCTGGTTTCCGGTCATCGCGCTCAGTTCGTAGAAGAAATCCATGTTCAGGCGCAGGAAGGCACGCTGATCCGGATTGAGGATGTGGGCGTCGCAGCGCTCCATCAATGCGCGTATGCGGTCGAGATCGGCGGCCGTGCGCGGGATCGGCGACAATTTGCCGATCAGCTCCGCCAATTCCATGCGCAAATGATAGACCTGCTCCAGCTCCTCGATGTCCACGTCGGTAACGATCGTGCCCACGCCGTGGACGGACTGGACGAGACCTTCCGATTCCAGCCGCGCCAGAACCCGCCGCACCGGAGTCCGGCTGACTTCGAATTCCTGAGCAAGCTCTTCTTCCGACAGGTGGTTTCCGGGAGGATAGTCGAGCAGGCAGATGCGGTCGCGCAGGATCCTGTAGATGCGCTCCGACCTCTCCCGTGCAGAAAGCGGGCGGGTTTGACCGGTCATGGCCTGTTCTGTCACCGCATCGTCGTTGCGGGTCATCCCGCCTCCAGCACCGCGCGCAGGAATTGCCGCGTCCGTTCATTCTTCGGCGCGCCGAACAGCTCGCCTGGAGGTCCCTGTTCGCAGATCTTGCCCTGATAGAAGAAGCAGACCCGGTCGGAGAATTCCTTGGCGAAACCCATTTGATGGGTGACCATCAGCATCGTGAGGTCATGCTCCCGCCCGATCTGCCTTATCACCTGCAGCACTTCGCCGACAAGTTCGGGGTCGAGCGCCGACGTCACCTCGTCGAACAGCATGATTTTGGGCCGCATGGCGAGGGCCCGCGCGATCGCGACGCGCTGCTGCTGCCCGCCGGAGAGCTGCGCCGGATAATGATCCTTCTTCTGCGACAGGCCGACCATGTCCAGCAACTCGGCCGCGCGCGCCTCGGCATCGGCGCGCTTCATGCCGAGCACGGTCATCGGCGCCTCGATGCAATTGGCCATCGCGCTCATGTGCGGGAACAGGTTGAACGACTGGAAGACCATGCCGATCTTGGCCCGCACCCGCCTGATGTGGGCGAGGTTGGCGGGAACCAGCTTGCCGTCTTTCTCCATATGCGTGAGCGGTTCGCCTTCGACCCAGATAACGCCGTCATTGATGGTCTCGAGCGTCATCAGCATGCGCAGCACCGTCGTCTTGCCGGAGCCGGACGGCCCGATGATCGACACCTTCTCGCCGCGCCCGATATCGAGGTTGAGCCCGTCGAGAACCGTCAGCGCGCCATACCGCTTCGACACGTTCTCGAAGCGCACCATGGGCTTTTCCGTCATCGTGGGATCCTCCGGTTGAGCAGGCGTTCGAGAGCACGGATGATCGCGGCCGACACCAGGCTCATGACAAGGAAAAACAGGCCGACGAGCGTCATCGGCTCGGTATAGCGGAACGTGTCGGAGCCGATGATCTTGGCCGTCTGCATCAGCTCGAGGACGGCAATGGCCGAGAGCAGCGGCGTCTCCTTGAACAGCGCGACCAGGTAGTTGCCGAGCGCCGGAACGATCGGCGGAATGACTTGCGGGATGATGATGTCCCGGAAGGTCGCCCATTGCGGCAGATTGAGCGCGATCGACGCCTCCCATTGACCGCGCGGAATGTTGTCGAATCCGGCGCGATACACCTCGGAACAGTAGGCCGCGTAATGAAGTCCGATCGCGATCACGCCGGCGGTGAAGGCGTCCAGCACGACTCCGAATTTCGGAAAGACGAAATAGAGGAAGAAGATCTGGATGAGCAGCGGCGTCGAGCGGACCAGCTCGACCAGCACCGAGATCGGCCAGGCGGTCCAGGGTACGGCGATGCGCACCAGGGCGAGCACCAGGCCGAGCAAGGCCGCGATGACGAAACCGATCAGCGTCGCCTCGACGGTGATGATCGCCGCGCTTGCCAGCGTCGGCAGGATTTCAAGCGTGAAAGACCAATCCCACATCAGGCGGCCCTCCCTCGTGAGAGTCCCGCGGACGCCCGCTGCTCCAGGAACCTCATGCCGATCGTGATCACCAGCGACATGGCGAGATAGATCAGAAGCACCAGCGTGAAGATGGGAACGGTTTTCAGCGTGCTCTGGTTCATTTGCTGCGCCTTGAAGGCAAGGTCCGCGAGCGTGATGAGCGACACCAGCGCGGTCGACTTCAAGAGCTCGATAAACAGGTTGCCCCAAGGCGGGATCATGGCGATGAAAGCCTGTGGCAGGATGATCCTGCGCAGCATCTGGGCACGGCTCATGTTGAGGGCGATCGATGCCTCCCATTGGCCGCGCGCCACGGCGAGGACGGCTCCGCGCACCACTTCCGATCCGTAGGCTCCGACATTGAGGCCAAGCGCCAGCACGGCCACCGTGAAGGCATCCATCAGTATGCCGAATTGCGGCAGCACGAAAAACAGCCAGAAGAGCTGCACGAGCGCGGAGGTGCCGCGAAAGATCTCGACATAGACCGTCGCCAGCCAACGCAACGGTGCCGGCCCGTAAAGGCGGGCAAGCGCCGCCAAGACGCCCATCACCACGGCCAGCACGCTCCCCAGCACGGCGATTTCAATGGTGAGCAGCGCTCCTTGCAGCAGTCCCGGCAGGAACATGCTGTAGGAAGTCTGCGTGGCGAGCAGGCCGATCACCGCCAATGCGACAACCAGCATGCCGACAAGCGTCCGGATGCCCATCTGCCTCTCCGAAGAAAAAAGGCGGCGCCGGAGCGCCGCCCGGAGTTGGGACTTTTACTTGCCCGAGCAGAGCTCGGCGGTGGTCTTGTTCGGCAGATAATCCTTGCCGAAGCCGAACGGCTCGACCAGCGCGATGTGCTCGGGCGAGCCGATGAACTTCTTCAGCTCGGCGTTGAAGGCCTTTTGCAGGTCGGTGTCTTCCTTGCGGAACCCGAAGCCGCCATGACCTTTCACCGACTTTCCGTTCACCTCGCCGAAAGGCTTGGTGGATTCGACGCCGTCGGCCTTCTTGGCCATGTCGGCGATCGACAGCGCCGTCAGCGCGGCGGCGTCGGCACGGCCCGACTGAACCGCGGCAACCAGGCTCGACTGGTCCGGCAGGACCACGAGCTGACCTTGGGAGACGCCGGCATCCTTCGCTTCCCCCCCTTCGACGGCTCCCGCCATGACCGCGAGCTTGAGGTCGGCGTTGTCCTTGAAGGTTGAAAAGTCCTTGACCTTCTTCGGATTGCCCTTCTGCACAAGCATCGCCGCGCCGATGCCGTAGGACGGCTCGGAGAAGTTGATCTCGGCGCAGCGCTTGGGATTGATGAACATGCCGGCGGCGATGATATCGAAGCGCCCGGCCTTGAGGCCCGGGATGAGCGAGCCGAACTCGGTCAGGACGCCGTCGACCTGCTTGATGCCCATCTTGGCCAGCACCGCCTTGGCGACTTCCGGCGCCTCGCCGGTCAGCTTGCCGTCGGGCGTGGCGTATCCGAACGGCGCCTCGTTGGCGAAGCCGACCCGGATATAACCGTCCTTCTTGGCACGCTCCAGCGTCGTCTCGGCATGCGCGATCCCGGCGCCGGACAACACGACAAACCCCGCACCGAGCCCAAGCACCGTGCGGCGCGAAATTCTGATCGTCATCATCTTGCTCCCATTGTTGCGAAACCGCCGCTTAATCCGACCCCTTTTTTCGGCATTGAGCAGCTTGAACGCATGGTTGCAGATTTTTCGCCGCATTTCAATAGATGTGCACATCAATGCATACGCAAAAGCGGAAAATCCTTGACATAGTCGAAAATGGGAGCCGATATTGGTCGAAGTTGTACACAACTTGTCTCATGACAAGGCGTGCAGGCCGAGGCTGGGGGCATCAGCTCCGGAGGGGAATGAACATGCTCGACAAAGGTTCCGGCGAAGCGGTCGCGCCCTATTTCGAGAGCGAGGAATTCGACCGGCGCCGCGACGCCGTCCGCCATGCCATGAGCGGGCGCGGCATCGACACTCTTCTCGTCTCCGCGCCGGAGAACATCTTCTACCTGACCGGCCTCGATCACTGGGGCTACTTCGCGCCGCATATCCTGGTCGTCCCGGCCGACGGCGAAATGATCCTGCTGACGCGCGCGATGGAAAAGGTGACCATTGCCAACCAGGTCAGGAACGCGCGCTTCGAAGGGCACCATGACGGCGAGACGGTGGCCGATCTGCTGGGGCGTGTGCTTTCGGGCAGGCTTGGCTCCGTCGGCATCGAGTCATGGTCGTCCGGTCTACCGCACGGCCTTGCGGAGGCGCTGAAAGAGCGTCTGACCGCCTCGCGCTTCCTCGACGCCTCAGGCCTCATCGACGATATCCGCATGGTCAAGAGCCCGGCCGAGCAGGCCCTGATGCGGGCCACGGCGAAGGTGTCGGACGCCGGCGCGCAGGCCGCGATCGAAGCGATCGCGGAGGGTGCCAGCGAGCGCCACGTCGCCGCGGAAGCCGAGCGTGCCATGATCGAGGCGGGCGGCACATTTCCCGGCTTCGGCCCGTTCATCCGTTCCACCCGACGGCTCGGCGAAGAGCATACGACCTGGACCAGCGACCGGTTCGGCACGGGCGATGCGGTCTTCCTCGAACTGACCGGCTGCGTCGCCCGCTACCATGCGCCTCTCGGTCGCCTGATCCATGTCGGCCACGCCGCAAAGGAGACCTATGAGATGGCCGCGCTCACGGCCGACGCCTTTGCCGCCGTCGTCGGCGCGATGCGGGAAGGCGTCCTGTTCCGCGATGTCTACGCGGCCTGGCAGGGCGTGGTCGACCGCGCCGGCCTCTCGCACTACCGCCGGCATCATTGCGGCTATGTGGTCGGCATCGGCCTGCCGCCGAGCTGGACGGGCGGCAACAAGGTGACGGGGCTGCGCCGCGACAGCGACATCGTGCTCAAGACCGGCATGAGCTTCCATGTGCTCTCCTGGCTGATGGGCACCGGTCGCGGCGATTTCTTCGTGTCCAACGCGGTCCTCCTGGGTCCCTCCGGCGCCGAGGTGCTCACCAGGACACCGTCGGGCGTGACCGTGCGCTAAGGACATCGGCGATGCGGTTCGGCAGCAACAACACACCGTTCGAGCGCGAGGAATTCGCCGCCAGGTTGGCGCAGACCAAGGAGCGCATGGCTGAAGCCGGGCTCGACGCGCTCTATGTGTCTGAGCCCGCCAACCTCAACTACCTCACCGGCTATGACGGCTGGTCCTTCTATGTCCACCAGGGCGTGCTTGTCGCACAGGATATCGCGCTTCCGATCTGGATCGGACGCGGCCAGGACGTCAACGGCGCGCGGCTGACGACGATCCTGCCGGAGGAAAACATCGTCGGCTATTCCGACGACCATGTGCAGTCGCAGGCGAAGCACCCGCTGCAGGCAGTGGCGCGGGTGATGCGCGAGCGCGGCCTCGAGAGCGCCAGGATCGGCGTGGAGGCTGATTCCTTCTATTTCACCGCGAAGTCGCTCGACGTGTTGAAGGCGGAACTGCCCAACGCGCGCTTCGTCGACGCCGGCACGCTGGTCAACTGGGTCCGCGCGGTGAAGTCGGAGGCCGAGATCGCGCTGATGAAGCAGGCGGCGCGCATTGCCGAAAAGACGATGGCGCGGGCGATCGAGGTGATCGGCCCCGGTGTCCGCCAATGCGATGCCGCCGCCGAAATCCTCGCGACCGCCACGCGCGGAACCCAGGCCTTTGGCGGCGACTATGCGGCGATCGCGCCGCTGATGCCGACCGGCGTCGGCACCTCCTGCCCGCATCTGACCTGGCGCGATGCGCCGTTCGCTTCGCCGGCCGGCACGACGGTCGAGATCGCCGGTGTCAGGCACCATTATCATGTGCCGCTGACGCGCACGATCCATCTCGGCGAGCCGCCGGAAAAGATGCGCAAGGCCGCGGACGTAGTCGTCGAGGGGCTCGAGGCGGCGCTCGCCGTGGCAAAGCCCGGCGCCGGCTCGCGCGACGTGCACGCGGCATGGACCAAGGCCATCGAGCGGCATGGCTTCTTCAAGGATTCGCGCTGCGGCTATTCCATCGGCCTCGGCTATCCGCCGGACTGGGGCGAGCGGACCATCTCGCTGCGCTCGAACGACGAGACGGTACTGGAGCCGAACATGACGATCCACTTCATGCCGGGTCTGTGGCTGGACGACTGGGGCATCGCCATTTCGGAATCGATCCGCATCACCGAGACCGGTGTCGAAGCCTTCTGCGACTTCCCGCGCCGCCTCTTCGTCAAATAGAAGCCAAGAAGCCTCCGATGCGCCGCTATTCGGCCCTCTCCATCTTGCGCAACGGCCTTGCCGGCCACAGGCACTGGCAGCGCGCCTGGCGCGCGCCGGAACCGAAGCGCTCCTATGACGTGATCATCGTCGGCGGGGGCGGCCACGGGCTGGCGACGGCCTTCTATCTCGCCGAGAACCACGGCATCCGCAACGTCGCGGTGATCGAGAAGGGATATGTCGGCGGCGGCAATGTCGGCCGCAACACCACCGTCATCCGCTCGAACTATCTGCTCGACGGCAACACCCAGTTCTACGAATTCTCGATGAAGCTGTGGGAAGGCCTGACGCATGCGCTGAACTTCAACGTCATGTTCTCGCAGCGGGGTCAGGTCGTCACCGCGCACTCGGCCGACCAGCTCGACTTTTTCAGCCACCGCGCCAACGTCATGCGGCTGAACGGCATCGACGCCGATATCCTGAGCCGCGACGACGTCCGGCGCCTGGTGCCCTATCTGGACTATTCCGACACCGCGCGCTTCCCGATCCATGGCGCGATCCTGCAGGGCCGCGCCGGCACGGCCCGTCACGACGCCGTCGCCTGGGGTTACGCCCGCGCCGCCGACGGCCACGGCGTCGATATCATCCAGAATTGCGAGGTGATGGGCTTCCTGCGCGAGGGCGAAAAGATCGTCGGCGTCGAGACGGCCAAGGGCGCGATCGGCGCCGGCAAGGTCGGCCTCGCCGTGGCGGGGCATACCTCGCTTCTCGGCCACAAGGCGGGCCTGGAACTGCCGATCGAGAGCCATGTGTTGCAGGCTTTCGTGACGGAGCCGCTGAAGCCGATGGTCGACCAGGTCGTCGCCTACGGCGCCGATCATTTCTACGTCAGCCAATCCGACAAGGGCGGGCTGGTCTTCGGCGGCAATCTCGACGGCTACAATTCCTACGCCCAGCGCGGCAATCTCGGCGTCGTGCGCGAGGTCGCGGAAGCGGCGATCGCGCTGATGCCCTGCATCTCGCGGGTCAGGTTGCTGCGCCATTGGGGCGGCGTGATGGACATGACGCCCGACGCGAGCCCGATCATCTGCCCGACGCCGGTCGACGGGCTCTACCTCAATGGCGGCTGGTGCTACGGCGGCTTCAAGGCGACGCCGGCTTCCGGCTGGTGCTTCGCGCACACGATCGCGACCGGCAAGGCGCATCCGCTCAACGCCGCCTACAGCCTCGACCGCTTCCGCACGGGCCGCACGCTCGACGAGGCCGGCGTCGGCCCGTTCGCATGGCTGCAATAGGGGACGCCGAGACATGCTGCGCATTGACTGTCCCTGCTGCGGCCCGCGTGACCATGACGAGTTCCGTTATGGCGGCGACGCCTCGGTCATCCGTCCCGCCCACGACGATGCGGATTTCGAAGCCTGGTACCGCTATGTCTTCGTTCGCGAGAGCCCGGCTGGAGCGCACAGGGAGCATTGGCAGCACGTTCTCGGCTGCCGGCAATGGCTGATCGTGGAACGCGACACCCGCAACCATTCGATCGCCTCGGTCGCTCTCGCCCGAAAGTCTCCTCCCAGGAAACAATCTCGATGAGTTCCAATCCCAAACGGCTGGCCGAAGGCGGCCGCATCGATCGCGGCCGGCCGCTCGAATTCAGCTTCGACGGCAGCAAGCTCACCGGTCTCCAGGGCGACACACTTGCTTCGGCGCTGCTGGCCAACGGCGTGTCGCTGGTCGGCCGCAGCTTCAAATACCACCGGCCGCGCGGCATCTTCTCGGCCGGGGCCGAGGAGCCCAATGCGCTGGTGACGCTCGGCACCGGCGGGCGGCGCGAGCCGAACCTGCCCGCGACGATGCTGGAGCTCGCCGACGGCATGGTCGTCGAGAGCCAGAACCGCTGGCCTTCGCTCACCTTCGACGTGCAGAGCCTCAACAGCCTGTTCGCCCCGTTCCTTTCCGCAGGCTTCTACTACAAGACCTTCATGGGTCCGACCCGACGCGCCTGGATGTTTTACGAGCATTTCATTCGCAGGGCGGCGGGGCTCGGCCGGGCCGGCGTGGAGCCGGATCCCGATCGCTACGAAGTTCACCACGCCTTCGCGGACGTTGCCATCGTCGGCGGCGGGCCGGCGGGCTTGTCCGCCGCGCGTGCCGCGGCCAATGCCGGCGCCAGGGCGGCGCTGATCGAGCAGGATTTTCGTTTCGGCGGACAGCTTCTGTCCGAACGTCCCGGTTCGGCGGCTGGCACCTGGCTCGAGGCGTTGGAGACGGAACTCAAGGGTTTGAGGAACGTCAACCTCATGGCGCGGACAACCGCCGTCGGCCTCTATGATGGCAAGGTGCTTGGCCTCGTCGAGCGGCGGGACGATGCGCAGGTTGCCGGCCAGGCTCGTCAGACGTTCACAATCCTGCGCGCCGGCGCGATCGTCTTTGCCACCGGCGCCATCGAGCGGCCGTTGGTGTTTTCGAACAACGATCGGCCCGGCGTGATGCTTGCATCGGCGGTCAGGACCTATGTCAACCGCTTCGCCGTCCTGCCCGGAAGAAGGGCCGTGGTCGCCACGACGAATGACGGCTCCTGGCGCACGGCCTTCGATCTCGCCGCGGCAGGGGCGCAGGTCACGGTCGCAGATCTGCGGGCCACTCTTGCGCCCGCCCTGCAGGCTGAAGCCTCGCGCCTGGGCATCGCCGTTCACGCCGGCGCGCACATCGCCGATCTTCGGGGCGGCCACGGGGTCAAGGCGGCCAGGCTTGCCGGAGCGGGGACGGAAACCGAGGTCGATTGCGATCTGGTCTGCGTTTCCGGCGGCTGGTCGCCGACGGTGCATCTCACCTCGCAGCTTGGCGTCAAGCCGGTCTATCGCGAGGAGATCGACGCCTTCGTCCCCGGCCCCTTCGCGGCCGGCCAGTTCGGCGCCGGAGCGGTGGTCGGCGACTACACCACGGCGGAAGCGATCGAGACCGGTCACCGCGCCGGCATCGAGGCGGCAGCATATTGTGGGATGACGAAACCTGTGCCGGCCGCTCTCCAGTTTGAATTGGCGGAACCGGCCGTGGCTGCGTTCCGTAATATCCCGCCGGCGCGCGGCAAGGCTTTCGTCGATTTCCAGATGGACGTCACCACCGACGACATCGCGCTTGCCCATCGCGAGGGCTACCAGTCGGTCGAGCATCTGAAGCGCTACACCACGCTCGGCATGGGAACCGACCAGGGCAAGACCAGCAATTTCCCGGCGCTGTCGGCTATGGCGGCCTTGCGCGGCGCAACCATCCCCGAGACGGGCACGACCACCTTCAGGCCGCCCTATACGCCGGTGGCCATCGGCGCGCTCGCCGGGCGCGCCGTCGGCCATCATTTCAAGCCGACCCGCCGCACGCCGATGCATGACTGGCATATCGCCAACGGCGCCGACATGCTGGAAGTCGGCCTCTGGATGCGGCCGTATTTCTACCGCGATGCCGGCCGGGACGTGAACGAGGCCTATGTCGCAGAGATGCGTTTCGTGCGCGAGGCCGCCGGGCTGATGGACATCTCGACCCTCGGCAAGATCGACGTTCAGGGTCCCGATGCCGCCACTCTGCTCGACCGGATCTACGCGAACGGTTTCGCCAAGCTGCCGGTCGGCCGCGCCCGCTACGGCGTCATGTTGCGCGACGACGGCATCGTCTTCGACGACGGCACCACGACGAGGCTTGGGGAGCAGCGTTTCTTCATGACCACATCGACCGCCAAGGCGGCCGATGTGATGTCGCGGCTGGAATTCCTGCTCGACACCGTCTGTCCGGACCTGCGCGTCGCCGTCACGTCCGTGACCGACGAATGGGCGGCGATGTCGGTCGCCGGACCGAGGAGCCGGGAGATACTCGCCGCCGCCTTCCCTGAGCTCGACGTGTCCAACGAGGCTCTGCCGCATATGGGCTTCGTAGAAGGCGAGTTCGACGGCCGCGCGCTGCGGATCATCCGGCTGAGCTATTCCGGCGAGCGGGCCTACGAGGTCTATGTCGGCGCGAGCGCGGGCGAAGCCGCCTGGCGCCGGTTGGTGGAGGTCGGCGAGCCGTTCGGGTTGAGGCCCTACGGCGTCGAGGCGCTGGGCGCGCTGCGTGTCGAGAAGGGCCATGTCGCCGGCCCTGAAATCGACGGTCGCACGACGCTCGACGATCTCGGGCTTGGCCGCATGGTCGGAAAGCGCTCCGGATTCGTCGGCGACGTGCTTCGCCGCCGGCCTGCCCTCGCCGAGCCGAGCCGGCAGCGCCTGGTCGGGCTGACATGTTTGCAGGCGGGCGAGCGCCTGAGCGGCGGCGCCATTCTTTTCAAGCAGGGCGAAATCCGGCAGGGGCACGGCCGCGGCCGCATCACTTCGGTGACCTACAGCCCGACGCTCGGAGCCTATGTCGGCCTTGCGCTGCTCGCCGGCGACGTGGCGATGGGCGACGACGTGGTGGCGGTCCACATGATGAAGGACGAGGCCGTCCGCGCCCGCGTCGTCTCGCCGGTCTTTCTCGACCCGCAGGGAGAGAGGCTCCATGGCTGAAACCGTATCCGTCGAGGCTTGCACGATCCTTCAGGTCGAGGGTTGGCCCGAGACGCAAGCGGCATGCGAATCCGAACTGTCGCGCCAGCTGGGCGCCGCGCTGCCGGCGGACTTCGGCGAGGCCGCAGCCGTCGGCGGATGGTTTGCTGTTCGTATCGCGCCACGCCGTTTCTGGCTGATCGCAGACGATGGATCGAAGCCGAACTGGTCGATCGATCCCGCCCTTGGCTGTTCGGTGTCGCTCGGCGAAGGCCGGATGCGGCTCAAGCTGCGCGGGCCTCACACCTTCGACGTTCTGAAGGCCTGTGTAGCAATCGACTGGGATTCGCCGCAGGCAAGGCCGGGAAGCGCGTTGCAGACCGGGTTCCATCACGTGCCGGTGCTTCTCCTGCGTACCGGGGCTGAGGCCTGCGATATTTTTGCGCCGCGCAGCTTTACGCAAAGCCTGGTCGATTGGTTGGCGGATATAGGCGTGTCGCGCGATATTCAGGATGAAACGATCAGCCGTCCCGCCTGAGCGTCGTCTCGCTTGAAACCTGGCATTCGCCGCCGTCTGATGCATGTCGCCCAAAACTGCGCAGCGGTTTTGCGAGAACGACATGCATCAAAACAAAGACTTGAAGCGCGTCGCTCGAATCCGCTGCAGCGCGACGCGCTTTAATGATGCCCGGCGTCAGCTCGAAATGTAGGACCGATCAAATCCGGCTGTTTTGATGAGCCCAGCATGGTCGTGGAGCTCGACGACGCCATTGCGGAAAGAGGCCAGGGAGGTTTCTCGCAACGTTTTCAGCACACGACTCACATGCACGGCCGAAAGCCCCAATGCGTCGCCCAGTTCAGCCTGGGTCAGGGGGCATTCAAAGCGATCCGGATAACTCGTTGCCGACCGCTGCGAGCGGCAGGCCAGTTCGAGAAGCAAATGCGCCGTGCGCTCAACGGCTCCCCTTCTGCTGACGTTAGCCAGATGTTCCGCAACCCTTGAATATCGAAGCGTCTGAGCCCGCAGGATGGCTTCGCAGATGGACTGCGGATAGCGCAAAAAACATGTATGGACGGGACCAGCCAGCTCAATCGCGGTAACGTCTGACAGGGCCGTTACCGTCTCGCCTGCTTCTCCGGCGAACTCGATCAAGGCAATTTCGTGAGGAAGTGCAAAATCGACGATGAGACGCGAGCCGTTCGGCAATGTCTTGGCGAATGCAGCCCAGCCGGCGATCACAATCAGGATGAAAGATTTGGCCTGATATTCGCCTGCAATGGTCGCGTTGGCCGGATAGGTGCGACGCACGGCTCCAGGCAGTACAGATATCCCCCTTTCCCAACTTGCGTCAGCAAGCGTAGGTCCCCTTGCCAATCCAAGAGCCTGCTTTGATAAGCTCATTTCCCCTGAAAAACCCCAGACCCGCGTTCGCCCCCCGGTCAACCTGAAGCTGCAAACTATCGACTAGGCAAAAAGTTCCATCTGTCTTCTCATCCGAATAGTACAACAGTGTACCACCTTTGGCTAAGACTCTACCACCCCTTGGCGGATTGGAGCGCTCCGCAGGCGGCAGAGATCGGCTCGAGGGCCACGATAGGGCTGCGGAACATGTCGTGGTGCGGCGCCGACGTCAGGCAGCACGTCTCGGCGCATCGGCATGCCATCGATGCAGAAACCGGCTGTATCGATCCAGCGCGTACGGCGCCATCTCGTCGGAGCAACCACGGCTGAGCGCGCGACATTGCGGACGCAGTGAAAAGTCGAACCGGGCTGCCGATCTTCTCGACCGACGAACCCTGCAACTCACTTATCGACTCGGTCTGGACAAGTTGCCCGTGGACCTGCCGGCAGCAAACCGAAGATCCCTGTCCTCGAACTCGTCGTCAGGGCGACCCAACGATAAAGTAGAATTGGGTCCTGCCGATTGCGTTGATGCCGGAGCCGCCGATTCCGATCGTGGAGCGAGCGGTTGCAGCTCTTGCCAAGGCGGTCCGGGAATATATCGCGCCTCTTTTCCTGGGTTGTCCGTCGCAGCGGCCGAAACGGTTTGCTCGATTGCTCCGACTGCCGGTTTCCGGCGCGAACGCTTGGCGCTGTAAGTCTGTCGCCTTTCCTCGGCGACTTCCAGGCCCTCTATTGCCGACAGGACCAATGCGAGGCGATCCTCGATTTGCTTCAAACGCCTCCAGGTGGAAAGCAGGGCAAATGAAACCAGCACACAGTAGGCGAGAATGGCGGTGACTGATCCCGCCCAATTCTCGATACCGAACAGTATCAACGCGACGGCCCCGATGAGGGCCGCAAGGGTACCGTAGCCCAGCAGCCGGCCCTTAAGAAGAAGCAGCAGCGGCAGGGTTGCCGCCAGCATAAGAATGACTCCAGGACTGAGCGCCCAACCTATGAACGGCGGAACGATTTCGCTGTAAGTGTCCATGTCCACCTCGGAATCGCCGAGGCCAGTCGCTCTCTCACCGTCAGGAGCCACCCTGACGATCGTAGCGTTATGGCAGACCTCCCTGAAGCGCGAGAGGAACGTGTCCCGGTGACGCTCTAAAGCTCTGAAAGGTATACCGGGTAGACCAGATCGACCTTTAGCCGAATTACTACTCAATAATGGTAATGGCGGCGATGTCCGCGAAGCTGATATGTTTCTGGACTTAACCGGTGATGCGATCGGTCAGTGGGCGCAAAAGAGCGATTTGGACATGCAGGCGGGGCAATAACCCTTACGTTTCATGCGTTTAAGCGCGCTTAACAGCTAACTGCCCGAACCATTTCGAAGTGCAGCCACTCAGCCGACGCTGAGGGGGTGGGTGTCGCGTTGCTGATCGTAAGGATTCGGAAATGGCAAGTCCAACTGACAATCCGATGGTGATCCGGGAATTCCTGCCGCTCGATGTCAGGGAGATCTTCGACTTCTTTCTCCGCCGATGGAAGCTGGTAAGCGGAATTGCTGTCATCACCTTCGGCCTATTTGTCGCCGCTGCTTATGTTATCCCGCCATCTTACACAGGCGGGTCACAAATATTGCTCGATGCTCCGATCGACTACATGACTCCGCAAGATTATTCCAATTCCGACTTTGCCGACAATCCAACATTCATTGAAAGTCAGATTGCTGTCTTGAGGTCTGCCTCCCTTCTTCAGCACGTCGTCGATAGCGAGAAGCTGACGCAAGACCCCAAGATCGGGCCGGCAGCACTGGTATGGCTCCAGAGCGCGTTGGGGGTCTCGCGCGTCGGGCTTGGAAATGTCATCGAGATCGATGTCACTGTATACGACCCCCAAAAAGCGGCATCGCTCGCGAATGCGATCGCCCAGGCCTACGTCGCCGATCGGCTAAAGTCTCGTTACGAAGGGGTCCAAAAGGCCTCCACATGGCTTAGCGACAGGGCCGCGTATCTGCGAGCGGAGCTCAGTCGTTCGGAACAAGCTGTCCAGAAGTTTCGGATCGATCACAATTTGTTGGCGACGCCGGCGGGCAGCTTGACCGACCAGCAACTGTCTGAGTTGAACGTCGCCTTGATCAACGCGCGCGCCGAATTGTCGGCGAAACGGGCACAATATCAACAAGTTGAAAAGCTGCAGGCTGATGGAGGCGACATCCAGTCGATCCCGGACGTGTTGCAGTCCGTGGTCATCAACGCACTTCGGTCTCAGCTCTCTGGAGTGACCCGGCGGGAAGCCGATCTTAAATTGAAATATGGCGAACGACATCCCGATGTCCTGTCGGCTCAGGCTGAACGTCGCGACATCGAGGGACAGATCGCCGCCGAAGTCCAGCGCCTCATCGGCAATCTGAAGAATGAGGTCGACTCCGCCGAAGCCCGGGAAGCTTCTCTGACTCGCGCCTTGGACTCAGTGTCCAACCGATCCGAAGTCGAAGGTCAGGTTGGCGTCCAACTGCGCGATCTGGAGAGGATCGCAGCGGCGAACAAGGAACTCTTTGAGACGTTTCTGTCGCGCGCCAAGCTCACCGAGGAGAAATCCACTCTCCTCAACAGCGGCGTGCGCGTCATCACCGATGCCAGTATCCCGGGTTCGCCAAGCTTCCCGAACAGGCCTCTTTTTGCGGCTTTGGGTCTGGTCTTCGGCATCTTCTTCGGGGGCGCCGGAGCCGTTCTGCGTGAACTTTTCGCTGCCGGCTTCATGGCAAAGAAACAGATCGAGGACGAATTGGCCGTTCCGGTTCTGGCGTCCATGCCAAGGATGTCGGGCTGGTCGAAGGATGTCCATGCCCAGCCTGTGGCCTATCTCGAGCGCAAACCGCTATCCAGGTACAGCGAAGCGGTGCGGCGGCTTCGCCTCGGTATCCAGGCAACGTCGGAACTGGACCCTTCGCCGCGCCTGATGCTCGTGACGTCGGCGATGCCCGGCGAAGGCAAGACAACCCTGGTATTGAGTCTGGCCTGCTCGGCCGCTGCCGACGGCGAACGGGTTCTGGTCATCGACGCGGACTTGCGCCTTTCGGCCACCACGGCCTTCTTCGGCATGGCTGACAAGGTCGGATTGGTCGATCTTCTGACGTTGCCGGTGAAGGCGGCAAACGCAATCCACCTGGACGAACGCTCGGGGATTTCCCTGTTGCCGGCAGGAGCAAGGACCCGCAACCCGCCTGCCCTTCTTGCTTCGGCCAGAATGCGCACGCTGCTTGATGAGGTTCGGGGGAAATTCGACACGGTGATCATTGACGCACCGCCCGTCGGACCCGCAGCCGATGCCTCGATACTGGCGAGGCACGTCGACAAGGTCGTCTTCGTCGTGAGGTGGCGGGAAACCTCGCGCGAGGCCGTTGCCGAAGGAATTCGACACCTTGGCGATCGGTCCAAGCTTGCCGGCATTGCCCTGACGATGGTGGACGAACCAAAACTGCCGAGATACGGCCGTTACACGTCGCTCGAAAGCAGTGTCTCGGACAGTTACTACCTCAACTAGAGAAGAGACAGTATTGCGCCATGCTGCACACTGACTTATGCAACAACCGTTTTCCGGAGCTGGCGGAGAAAAGTCACGGAGGCGAAGCTGCGCGATGGTGCGTGGTCCAGACGCACCAGCATTCCGAGAGCCTGGCCGAGCGCCACCTGCTGTCGCAGAACTTCCGGACCTATCTGCCCAAGCGCAAGCGAACCGTCCGGCACGCCCGCAGGGTCAGAACCGTCTCCAGCGCGTATTTCGACTGCTATCTGTTCGTCTCGCTGG
The DNA here is from genome assembly GCF_033977345.1 of Mesorhizobium dulcispinae. Classification (NCBI taxonomy): domain Bacteria; kingdom Pseudomonadati; phylum Pseudomonadota; class Alphaproteobacteria; order Hyphomicrobiales; family Phyllobacteriaceae; genus Mesorhizobium; species Mesorhizobium dulcispinae. The sequence goes on along the minus strand of NZ_JAVIIY010000005.1, from coordinate 12,131 downwards.
CTGTCCATCAGCAGAGCTGGTACCCGATCAACTCAACCGTCGGCGTGCGAAAGCTCGTCATGAGCAAGGGAATGCCGATACCGGCACCTTATGGTGTGGTTGAATCCTTGATATCGGCAACCGATGACGACGGAATCTTGCACCCCGACATCCTGTTGAGACCGGGCCAGACAATCAGGATCATAGATGGGCCATTTTCGGACCAGCTTGGGATTCTTGATCATGTCGGGAGCGCTGGAGCGGTCAGAATTCTTCTCGACATTATGAACCGGTCGATTCCTATCACTATTGATAGGGACAAATTGTCCATAGTTTCTTGAAATATTCGGTGAGTTTTCACTCACCGCTTTTGTTCCGGAAGACGCCGAAACCCTCGGCAGTGAGCGATGAGTTGGCACCCAATTCACCCTCGGTGCGGCAGCCTGCGAAGGCGACGTCAGAACCTGCGGGCCGACACTGAGACGATCGATCGTGCGACATCCCGGAGACACCGGCCCACCAGGGGGTTTGGACTTACCTCACGCCAATTCCACGACATTTCCGGCGACAATGGCCGAATGGCGCTCGCCGGTGATCAATCACGGGAAATCCCTTGCAAACTCCAAGCAAGTCAAGATCGGCAGCCTTCCGCGCGGCCGGGCCCGGAGAGCTTCGGGATCGTCTGCAGCCGCAACAGTATCGCCGTTGGGCTCCGGAGGCCAAGGCGGGGATCCTGGCGGAAACGCCGGCGCCGGGGGTGAATGTTTCATCGCCGGCGAAGACGCTTGGCCCGGGCGCATTGGGCAGCCAACCAGATGCAGCACCATATCGAACCGACGGAGATGCTCGTTTCAGGCCAATCGAAACGGTGCCGGCGCTGCCGATCGCCAGCGAACTGTTTCGGGCATTCAATGAAGCCGGCCTGAAGTACGGAATAATTCAGGACCTCGCGTCCCTGCATGACGGATTTGCCGGCCGGGATGATCTGGATGTCCTTTTGGACAAGCATGATTACCCGGTCTTCTGCTCGATCGTGTGTCGATTGCACGGCCGGCGCAGCGTGAGCCTCTCCTGCTACGACAATGTCTGCGCCGGCAGAGAGGACTGGTTCCTGCCTGACTTCTCGTGCGGCCGGTATCTCCATCTCGACATGCATATCGGCGCCCGGGTCGGCCGGGAGTTTCGCAAGCGCTATCCGGCATTCGATTATGCGGCGATCACGCGATGGGAGTCGATCTGCATCGACGGCGTGCTGGTTCCGGTGGTGTCTCCCGAAGACGAGCTTCGAATAGCGATTGCCCGTTTCGCATTCCGGGCCTGGGCGCTGCCGTGGAGGCAATGGATCACCGTCGACGATAGTTGGAAGCAGCACTTTGCCCGCTTGCCAGTGCCATCCGACGAGCAAGGCTTGCAAGTCGTGGACTACACGTTTGGCGGCGCGGAAACGGTGCGCTGCAGGTTCCTGCAAAGCGCCAACGGTTTGGCCGCCCACCGTGCAGACCTGGCCAGGCTGCGGCGTTCGATCCGCAAAATGTGTGGCTACAGCGGACGCTTCGCAATCGCCGATGCGGCGATCCATCTGGCACGCAAGACCTGCTATCTCTCCCTGAGGTCCCTTCAGCGCTTGATGCCGGGGCGCTTTCCGCCAAAGAGACGGCCCGCGGCCGGTGGATTCGTGGTGGCCTTGATCGGTCCCGATGGCATGGGCAAGAGCACTCAGGCTAGCCGGCTGACGCAGATATTCGGCTGGAAGTTCGGATGCGCGCAAGTCTATGTCGGAACGGGCGACGGCAATGGATGGTGGCTTCGCAAGGCGCTGCAGAGTGCGGTCTTTCCCCATAGACGCCGCCTGAAATCCCTGGCCCAGAACGATGGCAAGGATTCCTCCGGCCGGGCTTGGTCGAAGGGAGGCGCTGCCGCTGCCGCGCTGGCATTTTGGGCGGTCCTGATCGCGTTCGAGCGATACGCTGTCGTGAAACGTGCGCATCGATGGGCGACACGCGGCCTGATCGTCATTTGTGACAGGTGGCCGCAGGCGCTCGGCAGGGGATATCTGGACGGGCCGACCATCCCCCCTCGCCTGTTCTCGGTCCCAGGCTTGTCGGTTCTCGCCCGGCTTGAGCAGCGACTCTATCGGAAGATGGCTGAATGCCGTCCACACCTCGTTTTGCACCTCGTTTCAGATTTTGCCGTCTCCGAGCAGCGAAAGCCCGGGGACATCAGGAAGGAAGCGTTCGATGCGCGGCTGTCCCTGATGGCGGAGCTGCGAGCGCAGGACAAGGACATCCGAACCGTTGACGCGAGCGCCGGCATAGAGGCGGTCGGCCGCGAGTTGTTCAGGCATATCTGGCTGTCTCTCTGAGAGGCAAAACAGGCGGTCCATCCGCCCGCATCAACCCCGAACGTACAGCTTTTCCGCGATCGCGTCCCTCGACGGGCGATCCCGGCCCGCGCCCGAAAAGCCGCGGAAGGAGCCTCGGACGCTCCCGCTCGAAGCGCTCGATCCGCCGAATGCGCCGCCCCGGATTTCATGTCCCTGAGGTACAAGCAAATGAAGATCGTTCATGTGCTCACCAGATTGCTTCGAGCCGGCTCCGAAGAGAACACGTTGGCCTGCTGTCTCGCTCAGGCGCGGCATGGCCACGAGGTGCTGTTGGTTCACGGCGAGGAATACGACCCAAGGTTACGGGCATCTCTTACCGGAGCCCTTCGGGTGGTGACCGTGGAAAAACTCGTCAACCCGATTTCGCCGTCCCGCGACATTTCTGCCTTCGGGCGGCTCACTCGCCTTATGCGTGATTGGCAGCCCGATATCGTGCACACGCATCAAAGCAAAGCCGGCATCGTCGGCCGTCTCGCCGCCAGGGAAGCCCATGTCCCCGGCATCATCCATGGCGTGCACATCTTGCCTTTCGTGCATGTGGGCAGCGGACAGCGGCTGATGTTCCTCGCCGCCGAACGCCTGGCCGCGAGATTCACGCGCGCTTACATCGATGTGAGCCAGGCTATGTGCGACATCTGCATCGCCAATCATTTGGGCAGCCCCGATCAGCACCATGTCGTCCACTCCGGCTTCGATCTGGCGCGCTTCGCGAACGCGCGGTGGCCGCAAGAGCCGCATCTGCTCCTGGGGACGGCTGCAGGAGAGCCAAAGCCGCCGGTGGTCCTGATGCTGGCTGCGCTGGAACCGAGAAAACGCCACGTCGAGTTCATTGAAGCATTCGGGCATGTCGTCGACCGGATCCCAAACGTGCGACTGCTGCTTGCCGGCGACGGACCGGCGCGATCCGATGTGGAATCGGCGATCGAACGCTCCCCATTTGCAAACAACATCCGCATGATCGGCTACCATAGCGAGCCCGAACGACTGATCAGCCTGGCAGACGTATGCGTGCTGACGTCGATGCGAGAAGGATTGCCTCGCGTGATGATGCAGTATCTGGCGGGCGGTCGAGCCAGCGTCGTCTCGCATTTGCCCGGCGTGGAAGAGGTTGTCCGGCATGGCGTGAACGGAATTGTGACGCCGGCCGAGGATGTGGGCGCCGCGGCGGCGGCCGTCGCCGATCTTCTTGAGAACCAGCACCATCGCGCTCGGCTGGCCGATGGCGCGAAACGCACCGACCTGTCGTCCTGGGGCTTGGAATCCATGTGCGAAAGCGTCGAGCAGATTTATCAATCCGTGCTGGAGACCACCCTTTCGCCCGCAAGGCCGGACAAGGCGCGAATTCGCGACCGCCTCGCCGGGCAAACCTTTGGGCTGCACTGATTTTGACGGGCTTCTGCTCCTTCGACGGAGCGGAGTTCCAAGGCTTCCTTCTCAAACTGAGCAAATTCCCTCCCGTCACGATCCGGCCGACGACGCTCGGTCGATGGCGGCAGGCTGGACAACCGGAGTACCGACGATGCGTATGCGTGCTGACCAGCAATTTCCTTCCAGGCCTATGCCAATGAAGCGTTGGTGCCGATGGCTGTTTCCCGAATTCGAACCCGCGGTCGGCCGCATGCTCGCCGTGATCGGCAGCCTCGCCGTTGCCTTTGTTCTGCTCACCGCGGGCGCATCCCGTGCGGATGGATATACATTCGACACCGGTGACATCCTGCGCATATCCGTGATCGGCGAGGCGTCCTATCCGCTGGAGGTCGTGGTTGACGATCGGGGCTCGATATCGCTGCCAATGTTGGGTGATATCAAGGCGCGCGGCCTCACCAGCGTTGCCCTCTCGCAGGCCATTCAGCAGGCATTTCAGCAGCAGAAGCTCATCCTCGAGCCATTCGTGAAAGTGGAGATCGGCCAATACCGGCCATTTTTCATTTCCGGAACGGTGGCCCACCCCGGGTCGTATCCGTTTCAACCCGGAATAACGGTTCGCCATGCGCTGGCCATTGCAGGCGGGTTTCGCGCCACCGCTGTGGGAAACACGGAGCCGGCCCTGGAGATAGCCGATCTGCGAAGCACGCGCGCGAATCTGGCGATTGAAGAATATCGCCTGAAGGTTCGGCTCGCCCGGCTCCAGGCGGAAAGCCGACAAGAAAAGTCCTTCGTTGCCCCACCGGATCCGCCGGTCGAGTTCGGCGGATCCCTGATTGCCGACATCATCGCGACCGAACAGGCGCAGTTGAACGCGCGTCTTGCCGCGTATCGGGATGACATCTCCTTCCTCGAGGCCTCGCTGGAAAGGGCGAAGAAGGAGGCCAAGATGGTTGCCGCCAGCAGGGACGAACGGGAAAAGACCGCGAACCTTCAACTTGAAGAATTGCAGTCTGCCCGGTCGCTGCGGGAAAAGGGTCTGATAACGAACACGAATGTCATTACGGCGGAAAGAGCTCAAACCAGCTACCGGGCTGACCTGGCGCAGACCGAACTGCAGCAAGAACAGGTACGGCAGGAGATGCTCAACTCAGAGAGCGAGCTGCGGAAAAAGCAGCAAAGTCATGAAATGGAGCTGATCGCGCAGACGCAGGACACGCAGGTCGAGCTGGGAAAAATTCAGAGTCAAATCAGATACGTTGCCGACAAGCTTCTCTTTATTTTCACTTACGGCGAACAGAGAACGTTTGATGACCTGCAAGGCGCGGTGAAGATTTCGATCTTCAGACGCGACCAGAAGATCGCCCACGACATCGTCGCCGATCAGAACACGGAAGTGAGAGCCGGCGACGTCATCGAGGTTTCTGTCGTGGCCAACAAGGGGTTCTACGCTCCGGATTCGGGAGCGTCCCCCAATGCGCAAAATCCGGCCACCCAGCCCGCCATCGTCGGCCAGTAGCACGGCGCCGGTCTTCGGAACCTGATCGTGATCCTTGGTGCAGCATTGACGGCCTTTGGGGCCCGTCCCCACCGGAAGAATTCCCATGTCGAAACGGAGCGGAGGCGGCTAGACCTCGACCGTGCGCCGGCGCGCCGCAAGACGTCGCGCAGGGCGCCGCGCCGCCGCCTCGTCGCCCGATGGCGCATTCCAGCTGCGATCCTGCTCCTCCTCGCCGCAGCCGTTGCCTGGACGGACGTCATTGCTGGCTGGCGCTATTTTTCCGATCCGCTGGCCTGGCTGGCCGGTCCGGGTGCCCTCCCTGTTTTGGCGGCGGTCGCGGCCCTGGGCTTGCTCATGGCAGCCTTCCGCAGCGCAAGGCGGAGACGAAGAGGCGACTTGCCGGGCGCGTTCGCGAACGCCGCCGCCCCATCCTCGATCGGGGAGCCGGCGCCCGGCTCGGAACTGGCCTGCGCGTTGCGCTCCTGCAAGGCGGCGTTCGCGGGCGTCGCGGTTTTCAGCGGCGTCAGCAACATCCTGATGCTGACCGGCGCGATGTTCATGCTGCAGGTCTACGACCGGGTGCTGCCGAGCCGCAGTGTCCCGACCCTGGTAGCCATGGCGATATTGGCCGGCGTTCTTTTTGTCGGGCAGGCAACCATCGACCTCGTGCGCGGCCGGATCATGACCCGGATCGGCGCCGAACTGGACGAAGCGGTCGGGGGACGCGTATTCACCGCCGTTTCGAAGTTGCCTTTGTACATCGGCCAGCAGGGCGATGGATTGCAGCCGCAACGCGATCTCGACGGCATCCGTACTTTTCTGTCGAGTGCCGGGCCCGGCACGCTGTTCGATCTTCCGTGGCTGCCCTTCTACCTGGCGATCATCTGGAGCCTTCACCCGACCCTCGGGACGACCGCCGCTTGCGGCGCGTTGGTGCTGGTGACGCTGACGGTCGCGACCGAGATCCTCACGCGCAGACCGACGAGCGCCGCGGCTCTAAGCGGCGTGAAGCGCAACAGCTTCGCCGAGGCCAGCCGCCGCAACGCGGAGGTGCTTGCGGCGATGGGTATGGGCAAACGCCTGCACGACCATTGGCGCGAAGCAAGTCGCGAACATCTTACGCAGCAGCAGCGTGTCAGCGATATCGTTGGCGGCTTCGGCAGCTTCGCCCGCGCCTTGCGGCTGATGCTCCAGTCGGCAATGCTGGGTGTGGGCGCCTGGCTTGTGATCCAGGGCGAGGCGACCTCCGGGATCATCATCGCCGGCTCCATCCTTGCAGGCCGCGCGCTGGCGCCCGTCGATCTTGCCATTGCGCATTGGCGCAACTTCGTGGCCGCGCGCCAGAGCTGGAGCAGGCTGGCGAAGTTGCTCGCCCGCTTGCCGCAAGACGCTCAGCCGATGGCGCTTCCGGTGCCCGGCTCGAACCTGACGGTGGAGCGCATCGCGATCGGTGCGCCGGGCGCGCAGCGCATCATCGTGCAAGGCGTGGAATTCAGTCTGGACGCCGGCTCGGTGCTCGGCATCATAGGACCAAGCGGTTCCGGCAAATCGAGCCTTGTTCGCGGGCTGGTCGGCGCCTGGCGGCCGCTGGGGGGCCGTATCAAGCTGGACGGCGCCGCGCTTGATCAGTGGTCGTCGGAGCGCCTGGGCCGCTACATAGGCTACCTTCCGCAGGACGTCGAACTGTTCGCGGGAACGGTTGCCGCCAATATCGCCCGCTTCGATCCTGCACCGGACCCGCAGGCCATTGTCGCCGCCGCCCGCGCCGCGGGCGTCCATCAGCTCATCATCGGTCTTCCCAACGGCTACGAGACGCAGATCGGAGAGGGCGGAACAGCGCTCTCGGCCGGCCAGCGTCAGCGCGTCGCCCTGGCACGCGCGCTCTATGGCGATCCGTTCCTGGTGGTGCTCGACGAACCCAACTCCAATCTCGACAGCGAGGGTGAGACCGCGCTTGCCGGCGCTATCCTCGCAACCAAGGCGCGCGGCGGCATCGTGGCGATCGTGGCGCATCGGCCCAACATTCTCGGCACGGTGGATTTCCTGCTCGTGATGAAAGAGGGCCAGATGCAGATGTTCGGCACGAGGGAAAGCGTGCTGTCGAAACTCATGCCTGTGCCAAAGGTCGTCACCGCGGGCCTGCAGCCGGTTTTCAAGCTCACTCCGACCGCCGAGGTGATGTCCGCCCCGGACATGGAAACGGGGAAATGACGGCTGTCCTTTCGAACAGGTCGCTTTCCAACCGGCGATCCATCCGCCGCAACCTGCTGGGCGGAATGACCATCGTCGCATCGCTCGTCGGCGGAATGGGAGTCTGGGCCGGGACGGTGGACATTTCGGGAGCAGTGATTTCGCGCGGCGCGGTGGTCGTCGACACCAGCGAGAAGAAAGTTCAACACCCGACCGGCGGCGTGGTCGGCAAGATTTTCGTGCGCGACGGCGACCGCGTCCGGGCCGGAGACATTCTGGTCCAGCTCAGCGACGTCGTTCCGCGCGCCAGCCTGGCTTACGTGACGAAGAACCTGGATGAGCTTTACGCGCGAAAGTCCCGGCTCGAGGCCGAGCGCGACGGCAGCGATCGCATGACGCTTCCTCCGATGCTCGCCGCGGGAATGAACGACCCCGAAATAGCTGCCACGGTGGCCAGCGAACAACGGCTCTTCGATCTTCGTCGAACCGAGCTGTCCGGCAACAAGGCGCGCCTGCGTGAACGCATCGAGCAACTCGGCAAGCAGATCGAAGGCTATTCGGCGCAGGAATCGGCAAAGACGAAGGAGATCGAGCTGATCAACGACGAGCTCGCCGACATCCGCAGTCTTGTCGAAATGAGGCTCACCCTCAAGTCGAAGCTGACCGAATATGAGCGCGAGGCGACACGCATAGCGGGCGAACGGGCGCAACTTGTGTCGAGCATGGCGCAGGCAAAGGGGGCGATCGCCGAAATCGAGCTCCAGATTCTGCAGCTCGACAAGGAGTTCGCCAGCGAGACCGGCAGCGAACTGCGCGAGGTCGAAGCCAAGATCGCCGAGTTCGAGGAGCGAAAGGTCACCGCTGAGGACCAGCTTTCGCGCATCGATATTCGCGCCCCTGCCAGCGGCACGGTCCACCAATCCACGATCCATACCGTTGGCGGCGTCATCGGCGCGGGAGAGCCGATCATGCTGATCGTGCCCGACACCGATAGTCTCGCGGTCGAGGTGAAGGCTGCACCTCAGGACATCGACCAGCTCTTGATCGGTCAGCGCGCGCTTCTTCGCTTCACCGCCTTCAACGTCCGCACCACGCCCGAAACCGAAGGTGTGGTCTCCATGATCGCGGCCGACGTGACGCGCGACCAGCATACCAACGAAGTCTACTACGCGGTGCGCATCACGCCCGACCCGAAGGACTTTAAGAAACTCGGCCCTGTCTCGCTCATTCCCGGCATGCCGGTGGAAGCGTTCATACGAACTGGCGACCGCAAGGTTCTCTCATACCTGATGAAGCCTTTGACGGACCAGATGATGCGCGCGTTCAGGGACCAGTAGCTGCGCGCTGCAGCTTGTCGCGCGGGTCGGTGCAGTCTTCTCACCTGTGGCAAGGGAGATCCATCAAGATGGCAACAGAACTAAAACCTCCGATCTTTCTGATCGGCAACTATCGTTCGGGCACCACCATTACGCAGAAATTGATCGGGCTGCACCCGGATGTCGTTACCTGGTACGAACCAAAAACATTGTGGCTCTATGCCGATCCGGCGCGGCGACATGACGAATTTGTCAAAGCCGACGCCACCGAAAAGGTCGTCCGTTACATTCGCAACCGGTTCCTCGATTATCAGCTGCGGAATGGCAACCGGCAAATCATGGAAAACACGCCCGCCAACGTCTTGCGCGTGCCATTTATCCACCAGATCTTTCCGGAGGCTATATTTCTGTATATCACGAGAAATCCATTCTCCTACATAAGCTCCATGGAGCTTAAGTGGCAGCGTGCAAAGAGCTTTAAAGGTCTGCTGCGACTCTTGAGAGAGACGCCGATCACGCAAGTTCACTATTACGCTGGAGATGTTATAAAGCAGATAGTCACTAAAAGGATACTGCGAAGAAAATATACGTCGATCTACGGGCCACGCTACAGGGGAATAGATCGCGATTTGCAGGAGCATGAAAAATTGACAGTGATCGCGCGTCAGTGGGCGCGCGGCAATCGAATGGCTCGAGAAGATCTCGCCAGGCTGGGCGACGGCCGCGTATTCACGTTCCGCTACGAGGATCTCATCCAGGAACCCGAGCTGGTCTTGCAGCGCATCTTTGAGCATTGCGGGCTGAATTGCAGCGGCGAGATCGCTCGCACGGCGAAGGAGATGATCGATCCCGGCCGGCAACAGAAGTGGCTCCGTCTGAATCCCGGCGAATTGGCGGCCATCATCCCGGAGGTCCGGGATGAGATGGCGTTCTACCGCTACGAGATCCCTTCCCTTCTCGTTGAACACGGCTCGCGGCCGACGCGGGCTCCATTGGCGTTTCAGCAGGGCCATCCAGATATTCGGCCCTCCCGCTGAGCGGTGCGGGAAAAGCATTGGCCGCCGCTTGTGGTCGGTCGACTAAGCAAACGAAGTGAATGGAGAGAGGCGTGAGCGACAACCGGCGCGGGCTGGCAAAACACAGCGTCGTGGGCATGTTCTGGACGGCCCTGTCCATGGGTGCCCTCGCTGTCGCAGAGCTCGTCGCTCTCGTCATCCTGGCCCGGCTGCTCTCGCCCAAGGAGTTCGGCCTCTACTCCGCAGCCCTGATCATCATCAAATTCTCAGCCATCTTCCAGGGACTTGGCATTACCCCGGCGATCGTGCAGCGACCGCTGCTGGAGGAGCGGCACCTTCGGGTCGGGTTCACCTTGTCGTGCTTGCTCGGGCTCGCCGTGTCGGCGCTGGTCTGGGCGATGGCGCCCGCCATAGCGGATCTCCTTCGGCTTGCCGATCTGGCCCCGGTTGTGCGGGCGATCTGTTTCGTGTTCCTTTTTCAAGGGGCTTCCATGGTGGCTTTGGCCGCGGCCCAGCGCGCGCTCCGGTTCCGTTGGCTCGCCGTCATCGACGCGGTTGCCTTTGCCCTGGGCTACGTCGTTGCCGGCCCGATCCTGGCCTGGCTCGGCTTCGGCATCTGGGCGCTCGTCGGCGCGCTGCTGATCCAGCAGTTCATCCGCATGATCGTGCTGCTCGTCGGCCAACCGCACCCGATGCGGCCGTTGCTGGAGCGGCGCGCCATCGTCGAACTGCTCTATTTCGGAAGCGGCTTCACCATTGCCCGGGTGTGCAACTACCTCGCCACCCAGGCGGACAGACTGGTCGTGGGCCGCTGGCTCGGCGCCGATGCGCTCGGCCTCTACGGCCTGTCGTCGCAGCTCATGACCGCGCCGGCGGTCATCGTCGGCCAGGTTCTCGATCGCGTGCTGTTCCCGACCATGGCACTGGTCCAGGAGCAACCCGTGCGGCTGGCGCGCGCCTATCGCAGCGCGGTCGCGGGTTGCGCCCTGCTCGTCCTGCCGGCCAGCGTGGTCGTGGCCATAGTCGCGCCCGAACTGGTCGCGGTCATTCTCGGACGGGGATGGCTAGGGGTTGTCGCCCCGCTCCAGATCCTGGCGTTCGGCATGCTGTTCCGCACGAGCTACAAGCTTAGCGATTCCGTCTCGCGCGCGACAGGCACGGTCTACGCTCGCGCCTGGCGCCAGGCCGTCTTCACCATCGGCGTCTTCGTCGGATCCCTCATAGGGCAGGTCTGGGGCATCGAAGGCGTGGCATTCGGCGTCGGTGCAGCCTTCGGGATCAATTTCTTCCTCATGGCGCAGTTGAGCCTCCGCGTGACCGGGATGACGTGGGCGGATTTCTTCCTGGCGCACCTGCCCGGCCTCGCGCTCGCGGGTGTTATCGGCACCGGGGTATGGGCGTTCGTGGAATGGCTGCGCGCCTTTGAGCTATCTCCTCTGCCACTGCTCATCGATACGGCATTGCTGGCGTCAGCGGGGGGCCTGCTGCTGTGCTGGCTGCTGCCGTCGCTGTTCCTTGGGCGCGAAGGCCTGTCGCTGCTGCGCTTGCTCGCGGCAGTGGTGCCCGCGTGGCCAAGGATGAAACAGGCAACAGACTGATCAGGACACAGTTCGCACGACCGTCCGGCCCTGGATTTCATGTTCTTCACGCGCAACATCATTGCTGCCGTGCCCGATCATGGGATCGGCAGTGATGCCCGGTCGGGCGCGTAGGGATTCCGTCATCAATCGAGGAAAATGCGGAAAGGAGACCTGTAATGGCTGAACTGTTCGAAACGAGGGTGGCGACAGCAGGCGACGATGTCGAGGAGAAAGGCTCCGGTACGATCGGAACCAACATCAGCGACCTGGAGCTGGGTTATGACAGCAGCACCCGCCAGACCGTCGGTATCCGCTTCACCGGCATCGACATCCCGCAAGGCGCCATCATCACCAGCGCCTATATCCAGTTCCAGGCCAACGAGGTGAAGACCGGCGCGGCCTCGCTGCTGATCCAGGGCGACAATGTCGACGATGCCAGTCCTTTCACCACCGCTGCCTTCAATGTGTCCTCGCTCCCCAGGACGACCGCGTCCACGGCCTGGACGCCGGACCCGTGGACCACGATAGGCGAGCAGGGTCTCGCCGAGCGCACGCCCGACCTCTCGACGATCGTCCAGGAGATCGTCAACCGCTCTGGCTGGGCGGCGCTCAACGACATGGCGTTTGTGATCACCGGCACCGGCACGCGCACAGCCGACTCGTATGAGTACAACCCCGCCAGCGCACCGCTGCTGCACATCGAATACATCTTGCCGGGGTCCGGCAATCCGGTGGCTTTCAACACACCCGCCGATAGCAATTCCGCCGCCAACCAGATAGCCGAACTCGCCGCGGCCGGCG